>NZ_LRQV01000127.1 GCF_001567585.1 Micromonospora rosaria | reverse complement strand
CCTCCGCCGACGTGCAGGTCACCCGGGTCAGCGCCGCCTCCGACCTCGGGGTGCCGTGGTGGACGGTCGCGCTGGGGGCACCCGTCCTGCTCGGGATGCTCCTGATCGGACTGCGCCGCCGGCGTCGCCGGGGGCCGGCCCGGTGAACCGTCGCGCCCTGCTGCCCGCGCTGCTCGTCCTGCTCGCCGGCACCGTGGTCGGCTGCGCCGGGTCGACCACCACCGCCGAGCCGGCGGCCACCGCCTCCTGCGGCCCGGTCACCGCCAGCCTCGGCGGGACCGACGTCGACCCGCTCGACCCGGCACCGACCCCCGCCCTACCGGTTACCGTCACCTCCGCCGACGGCGTGCCGACCACGGTCACCGACGCCAGCCGGATCCTGCCGGTGAACATGTACGGCTCGATCGCCGAGATCGTGTTCAGCCTCGGCCTCGGCGGCAACGTCGTCGGCCGGGACACCTCCACCACCTTCGCCGCCGCCGCGCACCTGCCCGTGGTCACCCCGGCCGGGCACGACCTCTCCGCCGAGGCGGTGCTCGACCTGAACCCGAGCGTGATCCTCGCCGACGACAGCATCGGCCCGCCGGAGGCGCTGAAGCAGATGCGCGACTCCGGAATCCCGGTCGTGCTGGTCGACGCCGAGCAGACCCTCGCCGGCGTACCGGCGCACATCCGCGCGGTGGCCGCCGCGCTCGGCGTCGCCCCGGCCGGCGAGCGACTCGTCACCCGGGTCGAGGGCGAGATCGCCGAGGCGACGCGCGGCGTACCCCAGGGCGAGGCCCCCCGGATCGCCTTCCTCTACCTGCGCGGCACCGCCGGGGTGTACCTGATCGGCGGCGAGGGCGCCGGCAGCGACGCGATGATCGAGGCGGCCGGCGGGGTGGACGCCGGCACCGCGATCGGGCTGGCGAAGTTCCGCCCGCTGACCAGCGAAGGGCTGATCAACGCGGCCCCGGACGTGATCCTGGTGATGAGCAGCGGACTCGCCTCCGTCGGAGGGGTCGACGGCTTGCTGAAGCTCCCCGGCGTCGGGCAGACACCGGCCGGCGAGGCCCGCCGGATCATCGACATGGACGACGGCGTCCTGCTCACCTTCGGCACCCGCTCCGGCCGGGTCGTGCAGGCCCTGGCCCGCGCCGTGCACGCCTGCGGAGCGACGTCGTGACCGAGGTGGACGTCCGCCCCGGCACCACCGGCGGGCCACGGCCGGAGCCCGGCCGCCCGGCGCGCGACGGCGACCGACGACGGGGGTGGCGTGGTCGGCTGCCGGCCACCGACGGGAACCGGCGCGGCCGGCTGCTGGTGGTCGGGCTCGGCGTCGCCCTGGTCGTGGTCGGCCTGGTCGCCGCCGGTCGGGGGCAGGTGCAGATCTCCCCGGCCGAGGTGCTCGGCTCGGTGCTGCACCGGCTCGGCCTGGAGGTGGGCAGCCTGCCGGCCGCCCCGCAGGGCGAGAACGCGCTCTGGATCGTCCGGTTCCCCCGGGTGCTCCTCGCCGCCGTGGTCGGCGCCGCGCTCGGCTGCGCCGGGGCGGTCATGCAGGGCGTCTTCGGCAACCCGCTGGCCGAGCCGGGCGTCATCGGCGTCTCCGCCGGGGCGGCCGTCGGCGCCGCGCTCGCCCTCGTCACCGGCGTCACCGTCCTCGGCGCCTGGACCGTCCCCGCCGCCGCGTTCGCCGGCGGGCTCGCCACCACGTACCTGGTCTACCTGCTGTCCCGCTCCGGCGGCCGGACCGAGGTGGTGACCCTGGTGCTCACCGGTGTCGCGGTCAACGCCGTGGCCGGGGCGGCGATCGGGCTGCTGATGTTCGTCGCCGACGAGTCCGGGGTGCAGGCCATCGCCTTCTGGAACCTGGGCAGCCTCGCTCAGGCGAGCTGGTCGGCGGTCACCCTGGCCGCGCCCTGCCTGGCGGTCGGCCTGGCCGTCGCGCTGCTCGACGCCCGCCGGCTCGACCTGCTCGCCCTCGGCGAACGCTCGGCCCGGCACCTCGGCGTCGACGTGGAACGGCTCCGACTGCGGATGATCGTGGTCACCGCGCTGCTCGGCGCCGCCGCCGTCGCCTTCACCGGCATCATCAGCTTCGTCGGCCTGGTGGTGCCGCACCTGGTCCGGATGGTCGCCGGCCCCGGCCACCGGGTGCTCCTGCCGGCCAGCGCGCTCGGCGGCGCGATCGTGGTGGTCGTCGCCGACCTCGCCGCCCGTACCCTCGTCGAGCACCAGGAGCTCCCGCTCGGGGTGCTCACGGCGGTGGTCGGCGGGCCGGCGTTCTTCTGGCTGCTGCGGCGGACCCGGGACCGGGCCGGAGGCTGGCGATGAGCCGGGCCGGCAGCGGCCGGCGGCTGCGCCTGCTCGGCCGGCGACCGGCGACCCGGGCGTCGGCCCCGGCCCCGCCGGGTACCACCCGGATCGAGGTGACCGGGCTGCGGGTGGAACGGTCCGGCCGGCCCGTGCTCGACGGGGTCGACCTGCGGGTCCGCTCCGGCGAGGTGCACGCCCTGGTCGGGCCGAACGGGGCCGGCAAGTCGACGCTGCTGGCCGCGGTCAGCGGCGACCTGCCGGTCGCGGCCGGCACCATCGAGGTCGACGGCCGGCCGCAGGGGGAGTGGTCGGCGGTGGAGTTGGCGATGCGCCGGGCCGTGCTGACCCAGCGGAGCACCCTGAGCTTCCCGTTCACCGTGGCGGAGGTGGTCCGGATGGGGCGGGCGCCCTGGGCCGGCCGGCCCGAGGAGGCGCAGGACGACACCGTCGTCGCCGAGACCATGGACCGCTGCGACATCGCCCGCTTCGCCGACCGGCCGTACCCGTCGCTCTCCGGCGGCGAGCAGGCCCGCGCCGCGCTGGCCCGGGTGCTCGCCCAGCGGGCCGCCGTGCTGCTGCTCGACGAGCCGACCGCCGCGCTCGACCTGCACCACCAGGAACTCGTCATGCGGATCGCCCGGGACCGGGCCACCGCCGGGGACGCCGTGGTGGTGGTGCTGCACGACCTGGCCCTGGCCGGGGCGTACGCGGACCTGGTCACCCTGCTCGGCGACGGCCGGGTCCGGGCCGCCGGGCCGCCCGCCACGGTGCTCACCGCGCCCCTGCTCAGCGAGGTGTACCGGCACGACATCGAGGTCGTACCCCACCCGCGTACCCATCTGCCCCTGGTCGTGCCGCGCCGCGAGCGGCACCACCCCGACCGGCCCGACCCCCGGGATCCGTTCGACAACCGTGAACCGTCCGACCGTCGCGACGGGCATCCTGGAACCGTGCCGCCGGCCGACCCCCTCGCCACCCTGGAGAAGACATGAGTACGACCAGTGTCCCGTTCTCGGCCCGGCTGCGGGCCGCCAGCGCGGGTGCCCACGAGGCCGCCGAGTCCCAGCGGTACGTCTCCGCCCTCGTCGCCGGGGACCTCGACCTGGCCGGGTACACCGACCTGGTGGTCCAGCACCGCGCCATCTACGCCGCCCTGGAGTCCGCCGGTGACCACCTGCGCGACGACCCGCTGGCCGGTCCCTTCGTCGACGAGGCGCTGATCCGGCTGCCCGCCCTGGAAGCGGACCTGGCGCACCTGGTCGGCGCGGACTGGGCCGAGCGGACCAGCCCGACCCCGGCCACCGTCGCCTACGTCGAGCGGATCCGCGAGGTCTGCGTGGACTCGCCGGAGCGCTTCATCGCGCACCACTACACCCGGTACCTCGGCGACCTCTCCGGTGGTCTCCACATCGGACGATCGGTGGCCCGCAACTACGGCCTGGCCGACGATTCCGGGGTAGCGTTCTACCAGTTCGACCAGATCCCCCGGCCGAAGGCGTACAAGGACGCCTACCGGGCCCGGTTGGACGCGCTGCCGCTCGACGAGGCGGCGGCGACCGCCCTGCTGGAGGAGGTGCTCGTGGCGTACCGGCACAACACGGCGGTCTTCGCCGACCTGGCCCGACACGTACCGGCCGACCCGCCGGCCGACGCTGCGGCGCCGAGCCGCGGAACGGAGACGGCGGCGTGAGCGACGAGCCGTTCGGCCCGGACGTGGTCGCGGCGGTCAGCCGGCACATGAACGACGACCACGCCGCGGACACCCTGCTGATCTGCCGCACCCTCGGCGGCTGCCCGGCGGCGACCCGGGCCCGCACCACCGGCCTGGACGCCGACGGGATGGACTTCGCGGTCACCGTGGACGACATCGAGGTGCCCGTCCGGGTCCCGTTCGCCCACCGGCTCACCGAGCGCGCCGAGATCCGCCGCGAGGTGGTCCGGATGTACCGGGAGGCCTGCCAGCAGCTCGGCATCGAGCCCCGCGAGGCCGGCTGACCGTCCGTCCGGGAACGGCGACGTCCTCCATCGAGGACCGTCGCCGCCCCGGCCGGGGACCCTCGGGTACCCTCGGCGGGCACGGTGCACCCCGGCAGGCAGGAGCAGGGCAGCACGATGGACCTCTTCACCGGTGACCCGCACACCCTGCTCATGTCGGACGAGCGCAGCCAGGTGACGGCCTTCGTCGACACCCACCGTCGGCTGATCGGCCAGTGCCTCGACGGCCTCACCGAGGAGGAGGCCCGGCGGCGGGTGGTCCCCTCCCAGACGACGCTGCTCGGCCTGGTCAAGCACGCCACCTATGTGGAGCACGTCTGGTTCAACGAGGCGGTCACCGGCACCCCGCGCGTGCAGCTCGGGCTGCCGGCCCGCGCGGGTGACTCCTTCGCCCTCGACGACGCCGACACGATCGCCTCCGTCCGCGACGCCCACCGCGAGGCGTGCGCGGCGTCGATGCGGGCGCTGTCCCGGCTGTCCCTCGACGACGTGGTCACCGGCCACCGGATGGGCCCGATGACGGTCCGCTGGATCCTCCTGCACGTCCTGCGGGAACTCGCCCACCACTGCGGGCACGCCGACATCCTCCGCGAGCAGATCCTCGCCGCCCGCCAGGGCTGAGCGGGGTCCGCCGTGCGCGGGCGCTGTCGTTGGCGGGCGGTGCTACGTTCGCGCCGACGGCCGTCCGCACCAGGCAGGAGTCCCGCGTGGAGAAAAGGTACCTCGCCCTGCTGGCCGCCGTCGTGGTGGCCGCCGGCCTCGCCGTCGTCGGCACCATCGGCGGCGAGTACCTGGCCGACCGCACCGCGTCCCGGTCCACCGGGCCCACCGTCGGGGTCACCAGCGACGCCCAGCGCACCTCCACCGGCTCCGGGGAGAGCGACCCCGGCCCGACGCCGTCACCCGGGACCACCGCGCCGCCGTCACCCGAGCCCGCCGAGGACGAGCCCGCCGACCGGACGTACCGGATCGACCGGTTGCTGTACGAGCAGGGGCCGCTGAGCGTCACCCTGGTCAGCGCCGAGGCCACCGACGGCCGGCTGCGGCTGAACCTGGTCTACCGCAACGGCTCGGCGACGCCGTGGCCGGTGAGCTGCCCCACCGCCGAGGTCGACCTGGTCTCGTCGAAGATCGAGCTGGCGGACGGCCGGACGGTGCGCCCCGAGACGTCCTGGTGCGCCACCACCCGGGCGGGCGAGTCGTTCTCCATCGCGGCGGGCCGGGCGGTGGACACCTGGGCGGTCTACCCGGCGGTCCCGGCGACCGGCCAACCCTTCGCGCTGACCTGGTACGACTTTCCCACCGCCGAGGACATCCGGCTGCGCTGACCGGTCGGGAAGAAGACGCTGCGGTGCGCCCGGCAGGATTCGAACCTGCGGCCTTGGGATTAGAAGTCCCCTGCTCTATCCGCTGAGCTACGGGCGCGCGGCGTGCGTGTCGCGCCAAGAGGGTACCGCCGTCCGGGCGGTGGTGGGTGGCACGGGGGCGGGCGGCTCACCGGCGGCTCGTCGCGGGTCGGACCCGGTGGCGGAGGTCAGCCGGTCGCCCCCACCGGCTCCGGCTCCCGTTCCTTGGCCGTGGGGCCGGTGTCGAGGAAGCCCTCGGCCCAGCGGCCCACCTCGGCGAAGACCTGTTCCCGGACGGCCGGGCCGGAGAGGGTCAGGTCGTGCAGCCCGCCGTCGAAGCGGACCACGGTGACGTGCCGGCCGAGGCGGGGCGCCCAGCGGACCATGTGCTCGACGTCCAGGACGGCGTCGGCCACGTTGGCGGCCTCCTGCCAGCGGCGGCCCCGGAAGCTGCGCAGCGAGCAGGCGACCAGCACGGGCACCGGGATGGCCAACCCGGCGCGGAGGCGGAGCTGCGCGGTGCGGATCGCGTCCAGCCAGCCCAGCCGGACCGGGAACCCGGCCAGCGGCTTCCAGCTCAGGTCGTAGCTCCACTCGCCGTGGTGGTCGGCGTGCAGGCTCTCGCCGTACACGGTGTTGAGGCCGTGCGGGAGGGCGCGCAGCGGCGACCGCCGGCCCAGCCGGGCGACGACGGCGGCCAGCGGCCGGCGGATCACCCAGGGGACGTTGAGGTCGAAGAAGGGGCTGTTCAGGACGAGGCCGTCGAGGGGGCGGCTGTCGCGCCGGGCGTCCGCCCAGAGGGACATGATCAGGCCGCCGGTGGAGTGGGCCATGCCGAGGACGGTGGAGTGGCCGTCCCGGTCGCGGATGATCGCGGTGGCGGCGTCCAGCTCGGGGAAGTAGTCACCGACGTCACGGCAGAAGTTCGGGGTCTGGTGCGGCAGCAGGCTCCGGCCGTACTTGCGCAGGTCGAGCGCGTAGAAGTCCCAGCCCCGGGTGGCGAAGAAGTCGGCGACGTGGGTCTGGAAGAAGTAGTCGACGAAGCCGTGCACGTAGAGGACGGCGCGGCCGGTGGGGCGGTCCGCCATCCGACGGACCAGGGTGGCGACCACCGGCCCCTCGTCGTCGGTGCCCAGGTCGATCGTGTGCCGCTCGTAGGGCGGCCCCAGCACGTCCGGTTCCACGACCACGACGGTACGCCTGCGGGCGTCCTCGACGGTAGCCCTCCGTCGCCCCTCCGACTCCGCTGGGTGGCGCCCCCGTCCGCCGGGAAGGTCCGACGGACGGGGGCGGCCCTGCCGGGTACGCCGGGCCAGGGGTACCCGGAACACGGTCAGCGGCTCTCGGCCCCGGCCCCGGCCTCGGCCCGGGGCTGGTCCGGATCGGGCAGGGTGACCGGCTCCCCGGTGGCCGACGTCACGTCCCGCAGGTGCTTGTTGTTGCGGGGCTCCTGCCGGGTCTTCGCGTCGTTCAGCTTCCGGCGCAGGTCGTCGCGCACGTCGTGGAGGGCGGCCCGCAGGTCCTGCTCCGAGGAGGTGGTGACCACCTTCTGTCGGCCGGCGATCCAGCACTCCAGGGTCACCCGCTGCCCCCGGGCCTCGCGGTTCTTCACCGACACCTCCAACTCGGTGGCGTCGGCGTGGAACGTGGCCAGGCGGCTGTCCAGGGTGGCGAACTGCTCGGCGATCCAGTTCCGGTCGCCCTGCGAGAACCCGGTCCCGACGCGCAGGCACTCGGCCACGGTCGCCGGGTTCGTCACGGCGCTCATCACCGCACCCCGCTCTCGGTGCGGACGGAGCCGGTCGTACGGGTTCGGCAGAGAGTCATCGTGCGTGGCCCCTTCTGATCGGACGGGCCGCCCGGAGGGACGGCGGGCCGTCGTGGTGCTCGGTTGATCACAGCTGTACCCAGTCCCGCCCCGTCCGGAACGCCTCACCGGACCTCGGTCTCCCCCGGTCCCACCCGGACCCGGTCCCGGCCCGGCCCACGCGGGGCGGGCGGGCCGGTCGGGACCGGCGGGGTCAGCGCCGGGGCGGCTCGTCCGGTGCGGGTCCGGGGTCCGGACGTCGGGCGGCTTCGAGGTCGCGCCGCAGGGCGAGCAGCGCCCGCCGGTGGGCGCGGGCCCGGGTCAGCGCCACCCCCGCCGCGCCGACCAGGGCCGCGCCGACGAGGACGGCGACCACCAGCTCGGTACCACTGCCCTGGGTCAGCGCGATCGCCACCGTGCCCAGGGTGACCAGCGTGCTGGCGCAGAGGGCCAGCCCGGCCGCGACCACCCGGTCGGCGGCGAACAGCGGACGCCGGCCCAGCGCCCACCCGGCGACCCCGGCCCAGGCCAGACCGACGACGATCACGGCCGCGAAGGCGACCTGGGTCCGGGCCGGCAGCGGCCCCGGCTCGGTGGCCCACAGCGCGCCGACGAGCACCGCCGTGGCGAGGCCGCCGAGGCCGGCGAGGACGTGGCCCACCCGGCGGGCCAGCGACAGGTCGCGCAGCACGTGGTCGGCGGTGTATCCGGGACGGTCGGTCATGCGGGGTACCCCTTCTCGACGAGGTGGTCGTGCACCATCCGGCGGGCGCGGTGCAGGCGGGACTTGACCGTGCCGGGCGGGACCGCCAGCACCTGCGCGCACTCCTGCACCGTGAAGTCGTGCAGGTAGAACAGGACGAGCACGTCCCGTTCCCGGGGCGGCAGCCCGGCCAGCCCCTCCTCCACCTGGCGGCGGTCGAGCACGGCGGTGGCGACGTCGTCGGGTACGGCCTCGTCGCCGTCGACCGGCGCGACCCGGCCGTACCGCTCGCGCAGGTGGTCCAGCACCGTCCGGCGGACGATGGTGAACAGCCACGGCGCGAGCCGGTCCGGCTCCCGCAGGCGGGGCAGCGCCCGTAACGCCGTGGCCCAGGCCTCCTGACTCACGTCGTCGGCCGCGCCCGGCGCGTCGAGCATCCGCCGCACGTACCGCCACACCGGCTCGTGCCAGCGCTCGACCAGCTCGGCCAGCGCCCGCCGGTCGCCGAGCTGGGCGCGTACGACCACCAGGGCGTCATCGCTGTCCCGCTGCACATCGTCTCCCGTCCATCCGGCTCGTCTCCTCCTCCGTCCAGTCCATCCGGCCTGTCATGCCCGAACAGTCGCGGCCGGAGGGCAACCGGTTCATTCGGCGCGGCCCCGCACGGCACTCGTGACCTGCGGCGCGGTGACGCCTAGCACAACCAGCCCGTGATCAGGCGGTTGTCCACAGGACACCCGGCTGTCCACAGGTCAGCGCCGGGCGGTGGCGGCGGTCGGCCCGGTACGGCCAGGCTCGGCGTCGAGTCGACTCACCACGACAAGCCCGATCCTTCCCACTGGAGTGATCATGTTTGAGACCAATGTGACCGTCGTCGGTAACGTGTTGACCGCCCCGGAGTGGCGGCGGACCGCCCAGAGCAACACCCTCGTGGCCAACTTCAAGGTCGCCTCCACCGCCCGCCGCCTCGACCGGGACAGCGGCCGGTGGGTCGACGGCAACAGCCTCCGGGTGCGCGTCAACTGCTGGCGCAAGCTGGCCGAGGGGGTGGCCGCGTCGGTGATGGTCGGCGACCCGGTGGTGGTCGCCGGCCGGCTCTACACCCGGGACTGGACCGACGAGGCCGGCAACCACCGCACCCACTACGAGCTGGAGGCGGTGTCCGTGGGGCACGACCTGGCGCGGGGGCGGAGCCGCTTCGTCCGTAACCGGCCCACCGCGACCACCAGCGCGGTGGAGGACGCCGAGGCGGAGCGCCGGGTGCACGGGGAGCCGACCGAGCCGGTCCCCGCCGAGCAGGCCCCCAGCACCGTCGACGACCGCCCGTTCGACGACGAGTTCGAGCTGCCGAGCCTCGGCGCGCCCCGGCGCGGCCCGTCCCCGCTGGACATGCCGCCCCTCGGTGGTGGCCCGCGCGGCCGGTCCCCGCTGGCAGAGTCCGGCCCCGACGACGGGCCGGCGGAGGACCTCTCCCCGGTGGCGGACCTCGGCGGGGCCAGGCACCTCTCCCCGGCGGAGCACCTCTCCCCGGTGCGGGCGCAGACCGGTGCCGGGGATCTCGACGCGCTCCCCGACGAGGACCCGCTCTCCGGCCGGGACGATCTTCTCGACGAGGACGTGCTCCCCGACGGGGACGACCTTCCCGACGAGGATGCCCTGGGTGTGGCCGGTGCCGTCGACGGCGGGCAGGCTTCCGGTCAGCCGGCGTCGGCCCGGTCCGGCCGGAGCCGCCGGGCGCGTGGTCGGGCGCCGGAACCGGCCTGAGCCAGCGGTGGCGGTCGGCCGGCGTCGGCCCTCGTGTCGTACGACTAGGCTGCCGGCCATGGGGGGTGACGGGGTGCGGCGGAGACTCGCCGTGGCGAACGCGGCAGGACTCGTGGCGGGGTACGCCCTGGACGCGCTTGTCGGTGACCCGCGCCGGTGGCATCCGGTGGCCGGGTTCGGGCGGGCCGCCGGTGCCCTGGAACAGCGGACCTACCGGCCCGACCCGGCGGCCGGTGCGGTCTTCACCGGGCTGGCGGTGGGCGGGCCCGTCCTGCTCGGGGCGGCGGCCACGGTGCTCACCCGGCGTCGCCCGGTGACCCGGGCGGTGCTGGTGGCGGCCGGCACCTGGACGGTGCTCGGCGGCCGGACCCTGCGCCGCGAGGCGACGGTGATGCGACGCGCGCTGCGGCGTGGTGACCTGCCCGCCGCCCGCAACCGACTGGGTCACCTCTGCGGGCGGGACCCGTCGCTGCTGGACGAGTCCGAGCTGGCCCGGGCCACCGTCGAGTCCGTCGCCGAGAACACCTCCGACGCGGTCGTCGCACCCCTGTTCTGGGGAGCGGTCGCCGGGCTGCCCGGCCTGCTCGGCTACCGCGCGGCGAACACCCTCGACGCGATGGTCGGGCACCGGTCGGCCCGGTACGCCCGGTTCGGCACCCCGGCGGCCCGCCTGGACGACCTGCTCAACCTGGCACCCGCCCGGCTGACCGGGCTGCTGACCATCGCCGTCGCCCCCACCGCGCACGGCGACCGGGAGCGGGCCTGGCGGGTGTGGCGGCGGGACCGCAACGACCACCCCAGCCCCAACGCCGGGCAGTGCGAGGCGGCGATGGCCGGCGCGCTCGGGGTCCGGCTGGGCGGGCGCAACAGGTACTTCGGGCGGACCGAGACCCGGCCCTTCCTCGGCGACGGGCCCCGTCCCGAGGCGCGACACCTGAAGCGGGCCGCCCGGATCTCCGGCGCGGTCGGCCTCGCCGCCCTCGGGGTCGCCGCCGTGTACCCGGTGACCCTGGGGCGGGTGGTCGCCGCCGCCGGCCGGTGGGGCTGGACGGCGGCGGCCCACACCGCCCGCTCGGCGGCCCGCCCCGTGCCGTCGGTGCGCCGGCTGCCGGCGCGCCTCGGTGCCCGGGTGGGCCGGGCCGGTGCCGGGGCCACCCCGGACGCCGGCGGTGGGCGGGCCGACACCGGGGGGTCGCGGTGAGCGGGGGTCTGCTGGTCGCGGGCACCACCTCGGACGCCGGCAAGAGCGTGCTGACCGCCGGGATCTGCCGCTGGCTGCACCGGCGCGGGGTGCGGGTGGCCCCGTTCAAGGCGCAGAACATGTCCAACAACTCGGCGGTGGTCGTCGGCCCCGACGGGCGGGGCGGCGAGATCGGGCGGGCCCAGGCGATGCAGGCCGCCGCCTGTGGCCTCCCGCCGGACCTGCGGTTCAACCCGGTGCTGCTCAAGCCGGGCAGTGACCTGTCCAGTCAGGTGGTGCTGCTCGGCGAGGCCGTCGACACGGTCACCGCCGGCACCTTCCGCGCGCTGCGTCCCCGGCTCGCCGAGACCGCGTACGCGGCCCTGGCCGAGTTGCGGGCGGCGTACGACGTGGTGGTCTGCGAGGGCGCCGGGAGCCCGGCGGAGATCAACCTGCGGGCCGGTGACTACGTCAACATGGGGCTGGCCCGGCACGCCGGCCTGCCGACGATCGTGGTGGGCGACATCGACCGGGGCGGCGTGTTCGCCTCGATGTTCGGCACCGTCGCCCTGCTGGACCCGGCCGACCAGGCGCTCGTCGCCGGCTTCGTGATCAACAAGTTCCGGGGGGACCGTGGGCTCCTCCAGCCGGGGCTGGAGATGCTGCACCGGGTCACCGGCCGCCCGACGTACGGAGTGCTGCCGTGGAGCCTGGACCTGTGGCTGGACGCCGAGGACTCGCTCGCCTACGGCCGGGTGCTGGGCCGGCCCGCCGCCCCGTACGGCACCGAGTGCCTCGACGTCGCCGTGGTCCGGGTGCCCCGGATCAGCAACGCCACCGACGTCGAGGCCCTCGCCACCGAGCCCGGCGTCCGGGTCCGGCTCACCGTCGAGCCGGCCGAACTCGCCGCCGCCGACCTGGTGGTCCTGCCCGGCTCGAAGTCCACGGTGGCGGACCTGGCCTGGCTGCGGGAGACCGGGCTGGCCGACGCCGTGCTCGGTCACGTGGCGGCCGGCAAGCCGCTGCTCGGCATCTGCGGCGGCTTCCAGATGCTGGCCCGCGCCATCCACGACCCGGTGGAGAGCCGGCGGGGCAGCGTCCCGGGGCTGGGGCTGCTGCCCATCGAGGTCACCTTCGACCCGCGCAAGACCGTCCGCCAGTCGGCCGGCACCGCCGCCGCCCACCCGGGCGTCGCGGTGCGCGGCTACGAGATCCACCACGGGTACGTCTCCACCACCGACCCGGCGCTGCCCCCGTTGCTCACCGGCCCGGACGGCGCGGGTGAGGGCGTCCTCTCCGGGGTCCTGCACGGTACGCACTGGCACGGGGCCTTCGAGTCGGACGAGTTCCGCCGCCGGTTCCTCACCGACGTGGCCCGGCTCGCCGGCCGGTCCGGCTTCCGGGTCGCGCCGGACACCTCCTTCGCGGCGGCCCGGGAACGCACCCTGGACCTCCTCGGTGACCTGGTCGAGGAGCACCTGGACACCGACGCGCTCTGGCGGCTGGTCGAGTCCGGCCCACCGGCCGGCCTGCCCTTCGTCCCACCCGGCGCCCCCGCGCCCTGACCCGCACCGGGCCCGATCGGCTCCCGGGCCTGATCCGCTCCGGGCCTGATCAGCTTCCGCGCCCTGTGACCTGCGCCGGGCCTGAGCTGAACCGGCCATGTTCCGGCACTGGGCCGCACCCGGCACCGGAACGGCCCCGGCAGCGGGACGGCCCCGGTGGTCAGTAGCGGACGTCGGCCGGCTGCTCGGCGGTGGGCAACCCGGCCGCCAGCCAGGCCTGGACGCCACCGATCATGTCGGTCGCCGCGTGCAGGCCGAGCGCCCGCAGACTGGCGGCGGCCAGGCTGGAGCTGTACCCCTGGCGGCAGGCGACGACGATCCGCCGGTCGTAGCCGGTGGCCTCGGGGATGCACCAGGCGCTGGCCGGATCGAGCCGCCACTCCAGGACGGTCCGGTCGATGACGATCGCCCCGGGCAGGTTGCCCTGCGCCCGGCGTTGCACGTCGGTACGGGTGTCGACCAGCAGCGCCCCGGCGCGGACCGCCTCGACGGTCTGGTGCGGGGTGAGCCGGCGTATCCCGGCGCGGGCTTGTTCCAGCAGGGCGTCCACGCCCGGACTCATCACGTCATGCGGCACCCCCCGATGATGCCGCCCGGTTCGCGGCGCTGACCGGGGAACGGCACGCACCGGTCCGACGATCACGCGAACGGGGAGCGCGCGGCCGGAAGCCGACGGCTGCCGCCGGTGGGTCAGCGCCAGCGCCGGCCGGACGGCGGTGCCCGGACGACGGTGCCCGGGCGGCGTCAGCGTCGGGCCGGGTGGCGGTGACTGGGTCAGCGTCGGCCCGATGGCGGTGATCGGTGGCGTCGGCGTCGGTCGGGTGGCGGTGACCGGGTGCCGCTAGCGTCGGCCGGGTGGCGGTGGTGGTGGTCGAGTCGTACGCCGACCTGGCGCGGCGGGTGTGGGCGGGGCCGGCCCGGCTGGGGCGTACCCGGTTGGTGGCGGTCGACGGGCCGAGCGGCGCGGGCAAGAGCGTCTTCGCGGCGCGGCTCGCGGAGGCCCTCGCCGCCCTGCCCGGCGGCGGTCCCGTACCGGTGGTGCACACCGACGACCTGCTCGACGGCTGGGCCGACCAACTGACCTTCTGGCCCCGGCTGGAGGAGTCCGTGCTCGCGCCGCTGCGGGTCGGTCGACCCGGCGCGTACCGCCGGTACAGCTGGGTGCGCCGGGAGTTCCTGCCCCGCGCGGTGCCGGTGCCGGTGGCCCCGGTGGTGCTGGTGGAGGGGGTCAGCGCGGCCCGGTCCACGATCCGGCCGGAGCTGACCCTCGCCGTCTTCGTCACCGCCCCGGCCGAGCTGCGGGTCGTGCGCGCGGTGGCCCGGGACGGCCCGGGTATCCTGCCCGACCTGCGACGATGGCACACGGGGGAGGCGGCGCACTTCGCGGCCGACGGTACCGCCGAGCGGGTGGACCTGGTGGTGGACGGCGCCCCACGGCTGCCCCACGACCCCGGGCGGTACTACCTGCGCCGGGGGTGACGACCCGGGCCGGAGCCCACCGGGCGGGGGTGGGCCCGGCCAGCCGTGAACCCCGGCCGAATGGACGGTGCCGGTGGGGTGGGGCACCATCGGGACAGGCACCAAGGCAGCGGGGAGGCCAGATGACAACGGGCGACGCACCGGCGCGGCGTCGGATCGCACTGACCGGCATCAGCTCCCGGGCGTGGGAACACCCGGCGGACCGGGGGGCGCTGGTCGCGCTGCGTGAGCTGCGCGGTTTCGACGACGTGGTGAAGTCGTTCTTCGGAATGTGGAACGAGCGCGGCTTCCGGCTGTCCTACCTGGCGGCGGGCATCCGGGTCGACCACCGGCAGTATCCGGCGCTGCACCAGCGGTACGCCGAGGCGGCCACCGCGCTGGACGTGCCCGAGCTGCCCGAGCTGTACGTCACCCAGTCGCCCTGGCTCAGCGCGGAGGCGATCGGGCTGGAGAAGCCGTTCATCGTGCTCAGCTCCGCGTCCGTGCAGCAGCTCGACGACGACGAGCTGCGCTGCCTGCTCGGGCACGAACTGGGGCACGTCGGCAGCGGGCACGCCGTCTACAAGACGATCCTGGCGATCCTCACCCGCTGGACGGCCAACCTGAGCTGGCTGCCGGTGGGTGCGATCGCGCTGCGGGCGATCATGGCGGCGATGCTGGAGTGGTGGCGCAAGGCGGAGCTCTCCGCCGACCGGGCCGGCCTGCTCGCCGGCCAGGACCCGGCCGCCGCGCTGCGGCTGCTCATGAAGCTCGCCGGGGGCGGGGACCTGTCCCAGGTCGACACCACCGCCTTCCTCGAACAGGCCGCCGAGTACGAGGGCGGCGGCGACCTGCGGGACAGCCTGCACAAGATCCGGATGACTGCCTGGAACACCCACCCGACGCCGGTGGCCCGCGCGGCCCAGCTCCGGCAGTGGATCGACTCCGGGGCGTACGGCCGGGTGCTGGCCGGCGACTACCCGCGCCGCTCCGCCGACGGCGACGCCCGGATCTCGGAGGAGATCAAGGCGGCGGCCGACGAGTACCGGGAGGCGTTTGACCGGTCCACCGACCCGCTGGTGGGTCTGCTGCGCCGGGTCGGCGACGGGGCCGGTGACCTCGGCACGTGGGTGGGCGGCGCGGCCGGTCGGGCCCGGTCCTGGATGGACGCGGCGAACGAGGCGGCCGAGCGGACCCGGCGCGGCGGCCCCGGCGGTGCCCCCGGTAGCGAGTGACCGGCCGGACACGGGGCGCTGCCGGGCCTACGATGCCCGTCATGACCACACCGATCATGTCCGACGCCGAGCTGCGGGCCGCTGTCGAGCGCGAGCTGCCGGGCGTCCGCGCCGATCTCGAACGCCTCGTCCGCATCCCCGGGATCGCGTTCGAGGGCTTCGACCACGCCCACGTCGAGCGGTCCGCCGAGGCGGTGGCCGAGCTGCTGCGCGGCTGTTCCCTGGACGTCCGGATCGTGCGGTCGGGCGGGCAGCCGGCGGTGATCGGTACCCGGCCCGCCCCACCCGGCGCCCCGACCGTGCTGCTCTACGCCCACCACGACGTCCAGCCGGTCGGTGACCTGTCGTTGTGGGAGTCCGACCCGTTCGAGCCGGTCGAGCGGGACGGGCGGCTCTACGGGCGCGGGGCCGCCGACGACAAGGCCGGGATCATGGCGCACGTCGCCGCGCTGCGGGCGTACGGCGACACGCTCCCGGTCGGGGTGGTCCTGTTCGTCGAGGGCGAGGAGGAGTACGGCTCCGACTCGCTGGAGCGGCTGCTCGCCGAGCACCGGGACAGCCTCGCCGCCGACGTGATCGTCATCGCCGACTCGGCCAACTGGGACGTCGGCGTACCGGCGCTGACCACCTCGCTGCGCGGGATCGTCAACTTCTTCGTCGAGGTGCGGACCCTCCAGCAGGCCGTGCACAGCGGCATCTTCGGTGGCGTGGTGCCGGACGCGCTCACCGTGCTGGCCCGGCTGCTCGCCACCCTGCACGACGACGCCGGGAACGTGGCCGTCGAGGGGCTGAGCGGCCGGGCGGGCGCGACCGTCGACTACCCGCCGGAGCGGTTCCGGGCCGAGGCCGGTGTGCTCGACGGGGTCCACCTCGTCGGGACCGACCGGATCACCGACCGGCTCTGGACCAAGCCGTCGCTGTCGGTGCTCGGCATCGACGCCCCGGCCACCGCCGAGGCCCCGAACGCCCTGGTCCCGCAGGCCCGGGCGAAGATCAGCGTCCGGCTCGCGCCCGGCGACGACCCGAAGCAGGCGTACGAGGCGCTCTGCGCCCACGTGGAGAAGCACGTGCCCTGGGGCGCGCGGCTGGACGTGCTGCTGGAACAGGGCGGCGCGCCGTGTGCCATCGACGCCACCGGTCCGATGTTCGACGCGGCCCGGTCGGCGTTCCGGACGGCCTGGGACGGCACCGACCCGGTCGACATCGGCATCGGCGGGTCGATCCCGTTCATCGCCACCTTCCAGGAGATGTTCCCGCAGGCGGCGATCCTGGTGACCGGGGTGGAGGATCCGCAGTCCCGGGCGCACGGGCCGAACGAGAGCCTGCACCTGGGCGAGTTCGCCCGGGTCTGCCTCGCGGAGACGCTCCTGCTGTCCCGGGTCGCCGCCGTCGGCACCGGCGGTGGTTCGGTGTCGAAACCGTAACGTCCCGTTTTAGCTGCGGCTTTACGGCGTGTCGCGGTTTCGGATGGGATAGCCTTTCGAACATGAGTACGAACGAGGTGATGGTGCGGCTGGAAGCCGCCGTCAGTGCTCTGGGGGACGTCACGGTCTCCGCGTGGTCCGAGGACACGCTCAAGGAACAGCTCGGCGAGCTCTCCGTCGCCCTGGTCACCCTCGACGCGCTGCTGTCCCGGGTCGCCGACGAGGTGCGGGCCCGGGGCCTGCGCATCGAGGAGCCGGTCTCCGCCTGAGTCGCCGCGCCCCCGACGGGCCGGGCCGGCCTCCTGGCCGGCAACGGGACCCGGCCCGGGGCGGGCCCGGACCGGTGGCGGCAAACACCGGTCCGGGCCCGACCCTGGGGGTTTCCGCGCGCCGGGGCAGGAGCCGGCCGACGGGTTCGAGCTTTCCGCAACGGCCGGCGTCGCCGTCGCCGGCTGGGCAGGATGATGCTGTGCGTTTTGTCGACCTGGCGGCCACCTCCGCCGCCGTGACGGCCACCAGTGGCCGGCGGGCCAAGGTGGAGTTGCTGGCCGCCGCGCTGCGGTCGCTGGCGCCGGGGGAGGTGCCGGCCGGCTCGGGCTACCTCGCCGGTGAGTTGCGCCAGCGGCAGACCGGGGTCGGCGGGGCGAGCCTGCGCGACCTGCCGCCCCCGGCGGCCGAGCCGACGCTGACCTTGGCGGCGGTCGACGCCACGATCGACGAGATCGCCGCCGTGCACGGCCCCGGTTCCCAGGCCCGTCGACGGGATCTGCTCGGCCGCCTCTTCGCCGCCGCCACCGCCGACGAGCAGCGGATGCTGGTCGGCCTGTTCAGCGGCGAACTGCGCCAGGGCGCGCAGGTCGGGCTGCTCACCGAGGCGGTCGCGCGGGCCGCCGAGGTGCCGGTGCCCACCGTCCGGCGGGCGCTGCTGCTCGCCGGTGACCTGCGTACCGTCGCCGCCGCCGCGCTGCGCGGCGGCGCCGCCGCGTTGGCCGAGTTCGGGCTCCAGGTGGGTCGCCCGCTGTCGCCGATGCTCGCGCAGAGCGCCCCGTCGGTGGACGCCGCGCTCGCCTCGATCGGCGTCCCGGCGGTGGTCGACGTCAAGCTCGACGGGATCCGCATCCAGGTGCACCGCTCCGGTGCCGACATCGCGGTCTTCACCCGCAGCCTCGACGAGATCACCGGCCGGGTGCCCGAGGTGGTCGCCGCCGTCCGGTCGCTACCCGGCCGGGAGATGGTGCTCGACGGCGAGGCCATCGGGCTGGACGAGACGGGCCGCCCGCTGCCGTTCCAGCAGACGTCGAGCCGCGCCGCCCGTCGCGGCGCCGCCCCGCCCGGCAGCGCACTGCCAGCCGCCGACGCGGTGGGCACCGACGCAGTGGGCACCGACACGGGGGACACCGGCGCGGTGGGCACCGACACGGGGGACACCGGCGCGGAGGACACCGGCGCGGTGGGGGTCGACGCGGCGGGCACCGGCGAGGCCGCCGCCTGGGCGGACGCCGCCGAGCGGGCGGAGGCCGCCACGGTCGACGCCGGGTTCCCCGGTGGCTCCCACGCGGCCGGCGCCGCGCAGGTCGCCCCGGCGGTCCGGGCCGCCGCCGCGCGGACCGGGGACTCCGTGCTGATGCCGTACTTCTTCGATCTGCTGCACCTCGACGGGGAGGACCTCATCGACCGGCCCGGCCGGGAGCGGTGGTCGGTGCTCGCCCGGGCGGTCGACCCGGCGTTGCTGGTGGGCCGGGTGACCGTCGACGACACCGAGCAGGCCGGGGCGGCCTTCGCCGCCGCGCTCGACGCCGGGCAGGAGGGGGTGGTGGTCAAGGCGCTGGACGCCCCGTACGAGGCGGGCCGGCGCGGGGCGTCCTGGATCAAGGTCAAGCCCCGGCACACCCTCGACCTGGTCGTGCTGGCCGTGGAGTGGGGCAGCGGCCGGCGCAAGGGGTGGCTGTCCAACCTGCACCTCGGCGCGCGTGACCCGCGTACCGGGGAGTTCGTCATGCTCGGCAAGACGTTCAAGGGGCTCACCGACGAGACGCTGCGCTGGCAGACCGAGCGGTTCCTGGCCCTCGCGGTCGAGCACGGCGACTGGGTGGTGCGGGTCCGCCCGGAGCAGGTGGTGGAGATCGCCTTCGACGGGGTGCAGACCAGTTCCCGGTACCCGGGCGGCATGGCGCTCCGGTTCGCCCGGGTGCTGCGCTACCGGCACGACAAGACGGCGGCCGAGGCGGACACCGTCGACGCGGTCCGGGCCATCCACGCCGGGCGCCCCGCCCGCTGACCCCGCCGCAGGTCGGCGGGGCGGGTCGGTCAGGCGGGACCGGTCGGGGCGGGGTGGCCGTCGGCGGCCCGGTCCAGCGGACGGGTGTCGAGGCCGGCGGCGCGGCGGGCCTCCCGGCGGGCCACCCAGCCGTACCCGACCAGGGCCATCGCCGCGAAGGCGTACCACTGCACCACGTACCCGAGGTTCTGCCAGTTGTTGGCGTGCCCGATCGGTACCGCCGCGAAGGCCGGGTCGGCGGCCGGGGTCTGCTCGTCCAGCAGCAGGTACGCCCCGTACACCGGGTACGGCAGGTGCCCGGCGAGCCGGGGGACGGTGATCCGGCGGGTCTCCAGCAGCCCGTTGCGGTCGCTGACCGCCCCGGACGCGCTCTCGCTCTCGTGCACCCGGCCCACCACGGTCACCTCGCCGGTGGGCAGCGCCGGCACCTGCGGCTGGGCGGTCGCGCCACCGGGTGCCGGCGGAATCCAGCCCAGGTCGACCAGGACCGCCGTGCCGTCGGCGAGGAGGAGCGGGGTGACCACCTCGAACCCCACCCGGCTCTCCACCGTCCGGCCCCGGACCAGGATCATGTTGGCTGGGTCGTACCGGCCGGTGACGGTGACCCGGGACCAGGTGTCCTCCGTCGCCGGCCCCGGGCCGGCGGTGCCCGCCGTGCCGGTCGGGGTGGGGACCTTCGACGCCAACGGCACCGGCGTCGCCGTCGCACCGGCGTCGATCCGCTCGTTGATCGCGCTGCGACCCCGGTAGCGGTCCAACTGCCAGTCGGCGAGCTGCACCATCACGTACGAGGCGACCAGCGTCAACGCGAGAATCCCCAGCCAGCGGGGGGTCAGGAGGAACCGGTACACAGCACGAGGCTACTCCTCGGTCCCACCGCCCCCGCCGCGTCCTCCGGCGGCGCCCTCCGGCGGCATTCTCCGCCACCGCCGGAGGGGTATGGTCACGCGGGCGGTTCCGGTGCCGGGCTGCCCTCGCGTACCCCTTGAGTCGGCGAGGAGTCGCCCATGACCGTCGTGCCGCGTCTCGTCCTCAGCGCGCCCTCCTCGGGGCACGGCAAGAGCGCCCTGGCGATCGGACTGCTCGCCGCGCTCGCCGAGCGGGACCTGCCGGTCGTCGGGTTCAAGATCGGCCCGGACCCGGTGGACGCCGCGTACCTGGGGCTCGCCGCCGGCCGACCGGGGCGCAACCTCGACCCGAACCTGGTCGGCCCGCAGCGGCTCGGTCAGCTCTTCGCGCACGGAGCCGCCGACGCCGGGTTCGCCCTGGTGCAGGGCACCATGGGCCTGTACGACAGCGTCAGCGGCCGGCCCGAGGAGGAGTCCACCGCCGCGGTCGCCGCCGCGTTGCGCAGCCCGGTGGTGCTGGCGGTCGACGTGTCGGCGATGGGGCAGTCGGTCGCCGCTTTGGTGCACGGCTTCCGCTCGTACGACGAGCAGGTCTGGCTCGGCGGGGTGATCCTCACCCAGGTGGCGTCGAGCCGGCACGAGTCGATGCTGCGCGACGCGCTCGACGACGTCGGGGTACCGGTCTACGGGGCGTTGCGCCGGCACGAGTTGCCGCCGGTGCTGCCGTCCCGGCGGTACGGCGTGGTGCCGGCGCTGCGCCGGGAGGCCGAGGTGCTGCGGGCGGTCCGCCGGCTCGGCGAGGCGGCGGCGGGCACCGTCGACCTGGACCGGCTGCTGGTCCTGGCCCGCTCCGCGCCCCGGCTGGCCGCCGAACCCGCGCTGGTCGCC
>NZ_LRQV01000126.1 GCF_001567585.1 Micromonospora rosaria | reverse complement strand
ACCGCCCCACTGGCCGACCCCCACCCCAGGTAGAGCCGGGCCCCACCGATCCCGACCACCCCGACCACCGCGGCCGTCCAGAGCGCCACCGCCACCGGCCACCGGGCCCCCCGCGACAGCAGCCAGGCCAGCGTGCACAGGCCCGCGGTGACCACCGCCCCCTGGGTCGGGAACACCGCGCTGTCCTCGCCCACCCCGGTCAGGTCCGCAGCCACCGCCAGCACCACCAGCGGCAGGAACGCCCCGGCCGTGCCGAGCACACTGAGCAGGTCCCCCCGCCACGGCCGGTGCCGCCACGCCAGCACCGCCGCCACCAACGCCACCACCACGATCAGCACCGAGCCGCGCAGCACCGACACCACCGCGAACGTGACGTCGACCGCGTCCGGGGTACGCCGGTCGGCGAACCAGGCGGCGATGGCCCCGTCCACCAGCCCCAGCCCGCTCTGCTCCACCACCGCGTCCAGCAACCAGGTCACCGCGAACCCCGCCCCGAACAGCAGCACCAGCCCGGCGGCCAGGTTCAGCAACAACGTCCACGCCGGCCCGACCCGCATGGCCACCAGGAAGAACAGCACCCCGTGCCGGTCCCGCAGCCAGCGCACCGGCGGCAGCGCACCGGCCCGCGACCACAACGCGCGCACCGGATCCGGGTTACGGCCCAGCCACCGCCCCGCCACCACGATCGCCACCAGGCAGACCAGCAGCACCAGCAACGCCCCGGTGGCCCGCCCCAACAGCCGCGACACCGTCTCGTACGACTCCCCGGCCAGGTACCCGACCAGCACCGACCCGCCCACCCAGGTCACCACCCCGGCGACGTTCCACGGCAGAAACCGCCGGTACGGCATCCCACCCGCCCCGGCCAGCCGGGGCAGCAGCGTCCGGGCGAACGCCACCCACCGGGCGACGAACACCCCCCGCCCGCCCAGCCGGCCCAGCATCGCGTCCGCCCGCTCCCACCGGGCGGCCCCGACCCGGGCACCGAACCCACCCGCCCGCAACCTCGGCCCGTACCGGCGCCCCGCCCGGAACGCCACCGTGTCGCCCGTCACGGCGGCGAGAATCATCACCAGCAACGCCGGCCCCAGGCGCAGCGTGCCGGTGTACGTGAGGAACCCCACCAGCAGCAGGGTCGCCTCCGCCGGCAGCACCAACCCGAAGATCACCGCCGTCTCCGCCGCCACCAACACCGCGGCGAGCAGGTAGATCAGGGGGGCGGGAAGGTCCTGCAGGGAGTTCAATAGGTCGTGCACGACGGCTCTCGCATCACGCGGTCAGCATGCCAGCCGTCGACACCACCACGACACCGGTTCCGGCAGGATCCGGGACGAACCCGGGGGTGACCCCGACGCGGTCCCTGATCCGAGCAGGCGGGAGGATGGCCCCATGCAGCTTCGCACCGACCTCCGTAACGTCGCCATCATCGCTCACGTCGACCACGGCAAGACCACCCTGGTCGACGCCATGTTGCGGCAGGCCGGCGCCTACGGCGCCCGGGGCGAGGTGACCGAGCGGGTGATGGACTCGATGGACCTCGAACGCGAGAAGGGCATCACCATCCTCGCCAAGAACACCGGCGTGCGGTACCTGCCGGCCGACGGCTCGGACCCGGTCACCATCAACATCATCGACACCCCCGGTCACGCCGACTTCGGCGGCGAGGTCGAGCGGGGCCTGACCATGGTCGACGGGGTGGTGCTCCTGGTCGACGCCAGCGAGGGCCCGCTGCCACAGACCCGCTTCGTGCTCCGCAAGGCCCTCAAGGCCCGGATGCCGATCATCCTCGTGATCAACAAGGTGGACCGCCCCGACGCCCGGATCAAGGAGGTCGTCGACGACACCTACGAGCTCTTCCTCGACCTCGACGCCGACGAGGAGCAGATCGACTTCCCGATCGTCTACGCCTGCGCCCGCGACGGCATCGCCTCGCTGACCCAGCCCGCCGACGGCTCCGTACCCGACGACAGCAGCTCCCTGGAGCCGCTGTTCCGGACCCTGCTCGACACCATCCCGCCGCCCGCGTACGAGGCCGACGCCCCGCTCCAGGCGCACGTCACCAACCTCGACGCCTCCCCGTTCCTCGGCCGGCTCGCGCTGTGCCGGGTCCGGCAGGGCACCATCCGCAAGGGCGAGACCGTCGCCTGGTGCCGCACCGACGGCAGCACCCAGCGGGTCCGCATCTCCGAGCTGCTGATGACCGAGGGCCTGGAGCGCAAGCCCGCCGACTCCGCCGGCCCCGGCGACATCATCGCCGTCGCCGGCATCCCCGAGATCATGATCGGGGAGACCCTGGCCAACGCCGAGAACCCCCAGCCGCTGCCGCTGATCACCGTGGACGAGCCGGCCATCTCGATGACCATCGGCACCAACACCTCCCCGCTGGTCGGCCGGGTCAAGGGCGCCAAGGTCACCGCCCGGATGGTCAAGGACCGCCTCGACAAGGAGCTGATCGGCAACGTCTCGCTGCGGGTCCTGCCCACCGAGCGCCCCGACGCCTGGGAGGTGCAGGGCCGTGGCGAGCTGGCCCTGGCCATCCTGGTCGAGCAGATGCGCCGGGAGTCCTTCGAGCTGACCGTCGGCAAGCCCCAGGTGGTCACCCGGGAGATCGACGGCAAGACCTGCGAACCGGTCGAGCGACTCACCATCGACTCCCCCGACGACTACCTCGGCGCGATCACCCAGCTCCTGGCCACCCGCAAGGGCCGGATGGAGCAGCTCGTCAACCACGGCACCGGCTGGATCCGGATGGAGTGGCTGGTGCCGGCGCGCGGCCTGATCGGCTTCCGCACCGAGTTCCTCACCGAGACCCGGGGCACCGGCATCCTGCACCACGTCTTCGAGTCCTACGAGCCCTGGTTCGGGGAGCTGCGCACCCGCAACAACGGCTCCCTGGTCGCCGACCGCGCAGGCAGCGTCACCGCCTTCGCCATGACCAACCTCCAGGAGCGCGGCCAGCTCTTCGTCGAGCCCGGCACCGAGGTCTACGAGGGCATGATCGTCGGGGAGAACTCCCGCTCCGACGACATGGATGTCAACATCACCAAGGAGAAGAAGCTCACCAACATGCGCTCCTCCACGGCCGACGAGACCGAGAAGCTCATCCCGCCGCGCAAGCTCTCCCTGGAGCAGGCGCTGGAGTTCTGCCGCGAGGACGAGTGCGTCGAGGTCACCCCGGCCGCCGTCCGCATCCGCAAGGTGACCCTCGACCAGACCCAGCGGGCCCGCGCCACCGCCCGCCGCAAGCACGCCAGCTGAGGTACGCGATGACGGGGGCCCCACCACCCGGCGGGGCCCCGCCGCGTCCACCGGACTGGGCCGCGCTGGACCGACGGCTCGACGCGGTACCCGGCACCGTGTCGGCGTACGTCGGCCGGCTCGACGCCACCCCCGCCTGGGCCCGGCACCCCGACGCCACCCACTACGCGGCCAGCACCATGAAGATCGCCGTCCTGGCCGCCCTGCACCGGGCCGCCGACCCCGACCGGGCACCGGCCACCACCCCGCTCGACCTGGACGCACCGGTGCCCGTGGTCAACGACTTCGCCTCGGCCCGACCGGGCGCCCCCCGGTTCACCTGCGCCCGTACCTTCGACAACGACGACGCGGTCTGGCAGCGCCTCGGCGACCGGGCGTCACTGCGCTGGCTCGCCGAACGGATGATCGTCCGCTCCAGCAACCTCGCCACCAACATCGTCCTCGCCCACGTCGGCCTGCCCGCCGTCGACCGGGTGTGGACGGCGGCCGGCGCCCGGCACAGCGTCACCGGCCGGGGCATCGAGGACTTCGCCGCCCGGGAGGCCGGCACCACCAACCTGGTCACCGCCGCCGACCTCGCCGCCCTGCTCGACGCGCTCGCCACCGGCGCCACCCGACCCGGCCCACTGGCCGCCCCCGCCGCCTGCGCCGCCATGCTCGACGTGCTGGCCGCCCAGGAACACCGGGATGACCTCGCCGCCGGGCTGCCCGACGGCACCCGGATCGCGCACAAGAGCGGCTGGGTCCGGGGCATCCGGCACGGCGCCGGGGTGGTCTACCCCACCGACGCGCCGCCGTACCTGGTGGTGGTCTGCACCACCGTCGACCCGGCGGCGAGCCGGGATGTCGACGCCTGCGCCCTGGTCGCCGAGGTCTCCGCCGCCGCCTGGGCCGCCCGGCACCACCTGCCCTGACCGCCGCCCCCGCAAGGCCGACTCGCCCGTCGGCGCGCTCAGTCGAGCAGGTGCGCGCGCAGCGCCGCGACCGTGGCGTCGTCCACGCCCAGCCCGTCCCGCAGGTACCCGGCGAACGAGCCGTGCACCCGGCGCACCTCGTCGTACGCCGCGTCCAGGTACTCCGGGCGCACCTCCAGCAACGGCCGGACCGCCGCCTCCGCCAGCGCCGGCTGCCGGCCCCGCAACGCCGTCAGGAACACCTCCTGCAGGCTCGCCGTCGCCTCGTTGCTCCGCAGGTAGTCCGCGCGGATCGCCGCCTCGTCCACCCCGAGCGCGGTGAGCAGGACGACCGCCAACCAGCCGGTGCGGTCCTTGCCGGCGGTGCAGTGGAACAGCAGCGGCAGGTGCGCCGACCGGGCGGCCAGCCGGACCGCCGCGCCGAAGCCGGCCCGGGCCGACTCCCCGGTGACGAACCACCGGTAGACCGCCGTCATCGCCGCCGGGCCACCCTCCCGGGCCAGCGCCGGCTGCGCGGTCAGGTCGTGCCCGAGCAGCACCGCCGCCACGGACGTGAAGACCGGGTGCGTCGGGTCGAAGACCGGCAGCCGGACCACCCGGGGCGTGCCGGGCAGCCGCTCCACCGGCCCGGCCACCCGCTCCGAGTCGTCCCGCAGGTCCACCACGCAGGCCACCCGCAGGCCGTCCAGCACGGTCAGGTCCTCGTCGGTCAGCCGGCCCAGCGCCGGGGTCCGGATCAGCCGCCCGGTACGGACCCGACGGCCGTCGGCACCGACCAGCCCACCGAGGTCCCGCGCGTTCGGCGCGCCCACCAACGTCCAGTCGTCCCGCCCGCCCACGCGGCCTCCCCGCTCCATGCCCCGTACTCCGGCGCACCGTACTCCGGCGTGCTGTTGTCCTGTGCCTCCGGGCTCCGCGGTCCCGCGCGCCGGTGCCCGCCCCGGGCCTGCCTGCCGTGGCCCCGGCCAACCCGGGTCCACGGCGTCCCCGCCGGTGCCGACGACCGGCGGGCGTACCTCAGGAGCCGGCCTCGACCACCGCGCGGCGGCGGTCCCGGTTCGACTTGATCAGGCTGGCCACGGTGGCCACCGCGAGGGTGCCGAGGATGGCCGACAGGGAGAGCCAGATCGGGATGTGCGGCGCCCAGCCGACCGGCTCGCCACCGTTGATGAACCCCAACCGGTTGTCGGCGAGAGCCTCCAGCACCAGCTTGACGCCGATGAAGCCGAGCACCACGGCCAGGCCGTAGCTCAGGTAGACCAGCCGGTCGAGCAGGCCGCCGAGGAGGAAGTAGAGCTGCCGCAGCCCCATCAGCGCGAACACGTTCGCGGTGAAGACCAGGTACGGCTCCTGGGTGATGCCGAAGATCGCCGGGATCGAGTCCAGCGCGAAGATCAGGTCGGTGGTGCCGATGGCGATCATCACGATCAGCATCGGGGTGAAGAGCCGCCGGCCGTTCTCCCGGGTGGTCATCGTCCCGTCGTGGTAGTCCCGCGAGATGGGCAGCGCCCGGCGGCTCCACCGGATCAGGACGTTCTCCTTGAACTCGTCCTCGTCCGGCTCGCCCTGCCGGGCCAGGTTGACCGCGGTGTAGATCAGGAACGCCCCGAAGATGTAGAACACCCAGGAGAACTGGGAGATCAGCGCGGTGCCGGCGGCGATGAACGCGCCGCGCATCACCAGCGCCAGGATGATGCCGATCATCAGCACCTTCTGCTGGTACACCCGGGGTACCGCGAAGCGGGACATGATGATCACAAAGACGAAGAGGTTGTCCACCGAGAGGCTCTTCTCGGTGACGTACCCGGTGAAGAACTCCCCCGCCGGGCCGGCGCCCGCAACGGCCCAGAGCCCCAGGCCGAAGAGGATGGCGAGCCCGATGTAGACGGCGGTCCAGGTGCTGGACTCCCGGATGCTCGGCTCGTGCGGCCGGCGCCCGATGATCAGCAGATCGACCACCAGTACCACGACCAGCACGGCCAGTGACACCAGCCACACCCACGCGGACACGTTCACGTTCACCCTCCGGCAGACAGGCCGGGCCGGACGCCGCACCCCGAAGGGGGTGACCACACCCAGGACCAGCTCTGGTGACTGTCGGAGGTCTCTTCCGCCGCCGGCTCGGCGAGCCGGCGGCCGGCGGGCCCGGGTCGGCGCCGGCTGGCGGTCGACCGTGCTGACGAACCCGTCGCGTCGGGGGAATACTCCCCTCCTCGGCCGCCATTGTTCACCACCGCTGGCGCTGTGGGTACCCCGGTCCCCGC
The DNA here is from genome assembly GCF_001567585.1 of Micromonospora rosaria. Lineage (GTDB taxonomy): Bacteria > Actinomycetota > Actinomycetes > Mycobacteriales > Micromonosporaceae > Micromonospora > Micromonospora rosaria. Next base: position 14,608 of record NZ_LRQV01000126.1, on the reverse strand, counting down.
GATACCGGCCACACCTATGCCGGGCCGCACCACCCCTTCGGCATCCTAGGAGGCTAGGTGTCAGGGGTGACCTGCGGGGCGGCGACCCACGCGCCCCGGTGCCCCGGCAGGCGGGGCGTGTGCGAGGCTTCCGGCATGGTGCTTGAGGTCGCGCTCATCGACGTACTGCCCGGACACGAGGAGGCCTTCGTCGCCGCGTACGGCCAGGGTCATCCGGTGCTCGCCGGCACCCCCGGCTGCCGGTCGGTCCGGATGACCCGGGGAATCGAGTCCCCCACCCGGTTCGTGCTGCTGGTCGAGTGGGACTCGGTCGAGGCGCACGAGGAGAACTTCCGCGCCACCGAGCGGTTCCAGCAGTGGCGCTCCCTGATCGGGCCGCACTTCGCCGGCCCGCCCTCGGTCGAGCACTTCCTCGACGTCCCGGCCTGACGTCCCGGCCGGGGCTTCGTCGTTCCACGGTTGGCGGCTCCGTCGCCCCATGGGGTTTTGTCGGACCCCCGGGGTACGGTCCCGTCGGCGGCCACCGGCCCCGGCGGGCTCGGGGCCGTCGGGTCCGGTGACCGCACCACCCCTCCACCCGCACCACCCAGCCACCCGCGCAGCCCAGCCACCCGCAACCACCCAGCCACTCACGCCGGCGATCTGCCCACCAGGGCGGCACAGCGCCGTCGGGGGGCGGCATATTCGGTGGCCGGGGCCGGCACGATCGGGTTGGCTGGCAGTCGTGACTGATCGGGTCGTCCTGGTGACCGGAGTGAGCCGGCGGGCCGGCATCGGGGCCGCCGTGGCCCGGCTGCTGGCCGCCGAGGGGTACCGGCTGCTCCTCACCGGCCTGCCGGCCTACGACGACGCGCAGCCCTACGGCGGGGATCCCGACGGCGTCCCCGCGCTCACCGCCGAACTGGGCGACGCGGCGGTCCACGTCCCGGCCGACCTGCTCGACCCGGCCGCCCCCGGCGCGCTGGTCACCGAGGCGGTCCGTCGGTACGGCCGGCTCGACGCCGTGGTGGCCGTGCACGCGTACTCCACCCAGACCCTGCTCGGGGCCCTCGACGCCGCCGAGATCGACCGGCACCTGCTGGTCAACGTCCGGGCCACGCTGCTGCTCGCCGAGGCGTTCGACGCGGCGTTCACCGCCGGCACCGGTGGCCGGCTGGTGCTCTTCTCCAGTGGGCAGCGTCTCGGCCCGATGCCGACGGAGTTGGCCTACGCGGCCAGCAAGGCCGGGGTGGAGAACCTCACCGTCCAGCTCGCGCCACTGCTGATGCCCCGGGGCATCACCGTCAACTGCCTGAACCCGGGGCCCACCGACACCGGTTACGCCCCGCCGGAGGCGCACGCCGCCGTGGCGGAGCTGTTCCCCGGGGGACGCTGGGGCACCCCGGAGGACGCCGCCCGGCTGGTCCGGTTCCTCTGCGCACCGGAGGCGGGGTGGATCACCGGTCAGGTGATCGACTCGGAGGGCGGTTTCCACCGGTACCGGTGAGCCGCCGTCGCCGGTCGGCCCGGCCGGGGACGGTCGGTGTGGACGCGGTTACCGGACGGTGCCCTCGACCGCCCGGGCCAACCGGTCGCGCAGCAACGCCGCGCTGCCCGCCTCGTCCACCGCGACCGCCGCCAGGTGGTCGACCACCCGCTCGTACCGGTCGACGTCGGCCTCGGTGACCAGCCGCACGTCGGCGGTGAGGGTCTCCAGCATCACGGTGCGCGGATCGGCGGGATCCGGGAACGAGTAGCAGGAGAACGGGGTCAACGGGTGCGGCCCGGCGCGCAGCGTGGCCTCCGGGGGGAGCACCCGGACCGTGACGTTCGGCTGGCCGGCCAGGTCGACCAGGTGCTGCACCTGCTCCCGCCACACCTCCGCCGGCAGGCCGGCCGGGTCGCAGGCCGCCTCGGCGAGCAGCGCCGTGTACCGGGGCGGGTGCGCCCGGCGCAGCACCTCCTGCCGGGCGGCCCGCGCCCGCACGTCGGCGTCCACGTCCACCTCGGGGTTGACCAGCCGGCCCGCCTCGATCCACAGCCGGGCGTACGCGGGCGTCTGGAGCAGGCCGGGCACCAGCGCCGGCTGGTACTCCACGATGGTCGCCGCGCCGGCCTCCAGCTCGGCGTAGGTGCGTTGCCGCTCCCCCATCTCGCTGAGCGACTTCCACCAGCCCCGGCCGGTCGCCGCGTCCCGGGCGATCACGATCAGCGCGTCCCGCTGGGGCGCCGGCACGTGGTAGACGTCCAGCAGGTCGAGGACGTCGGCCAGGTCCGGCCGGCTCTGCCCCAGCTCGATCCGGGACAGCTTGGAGGTGGACGCCCAGCCGAGCCGGTCGCACACCTGCTCCAGGGTGAGCGCCGCGTGTCGGCGTAACTGACGCAACTCCGCGCCCAGCCGGGCACGGCGAATGACAGGACTCGTTGGCAACGGCATCCGGCCTCCCCACGAGGGAGACTAGCCAGCTCGGTCACTCAGGGCAATACTTCACTTGCTGTTAGCTACTGGGACGTGTCGGGATGGTCGTGCCCTGCCCCGTCACGGCCGGTACGTCCCAAACGACCAGACGTTCCCGTCGAGGTCCCGCGCGGCGTACTCCCGCGAGCCGTAGTCGGTGTCGGTGGGTTCCCGGACGATCTCGGCGCCGGCGGCCCGGGCCCGGGCGCTGTGCTGGTCGATCTCGTCCAGCGCGACGTAGACCGACCAGTCGTCGTCGGCGGGGCGCGGTCGCGGCCGGGACCGGCCGCCGACCATGATCATGCCGTCACCGAGGGCCAGTTCGGCGTGCGCGACCGCACCGTCGGGGGTGGCGTGCACCACGTGCACCGTGAACCCGAACGCCGTGCAGAGCCAGTCGATGGCGGCCCGGGGGTCGGGGTACGTGAAGATCGGGTACAGGGTTCGCATGCCCCGATTCTGGCCGCCCGCCCCTCAGCCGGGATTGGACGAATGTGACCTGAGCAGGGTCGCCGGGGTCACCCCCGCGAACTCGTGGAACTCCCGGATCAGGTGGGACTGGTCGCTGTAGCCGTACCGGGCGGCCACCTCGGCCCCGGCGGGTGCCGCCGTCCCAGGCGGCCGGTCGGCGGTGAGCGCCGCGTGGGCCCGGGCGAACCGCAGCAGGCGGGCGGTCACCTTCGGCGGCAGCCCGACCTCCCGGCGGAACGTGGCCGCCAGGTGCCGGCGGCTCCAGCCCAGCTCGTCGGCGAGCGCCCCGACGCCGACCGGCCCGACCACCGCACCGTCGGGTGGGCCGGTGGTCCGCCTGCCCCCGGCCGGCCCGACCGTTCCGCCGCCGGGTGGGCCCGCCTCCCGGCCACCGGCCGGCGCAGGGCCGGGTCCCGTCTCCCGGTCGCCAGCCGCTGCGGGGCCCGTCTCCGGGCCGCCGGCCGGTGCGCCCACAGCCGGGGCGGCGGCCCCGGAGAGCCGACGCCACGCCCACTCCAGGCGCGGGTCGACCGGCGCGGTGGCGGCCAGCCGCCCGGCCAGGGCCGCGTCGAGCAGCCGGAACCGGCCGGGCCAGTCGGGCGTCTCGGCCACCCGCTCCCGCAGCCGGGCCAGCCACCCGCCGGGCAGTTGCTCCACCGCCACCGCGCGGTTGGTCAGCTCCCCCAGCGGTACGCCGAGGATCCGGCGCGCGGCCAGCGGCGCGAGCAGCAGCTCCACGCCCAGCCCGACGCCGACCGTCCGGGTGGTGCAGTACCCGTCGAAGGTCCCGGCGACGAAGGAGTCCACCCGGTACGCCCCGCGCGTGGCGCACCGGGGGTCGACGACGTCCAGGGGCGCGCCCCAGCCGAGGATGAGCACCACGAAGGCGCCGGCGGCCTGCCGGCGCACCGACGGCCGCAGGGCCCACTCCCGGTAGCCCACGTACCGGTCGACGAAGGGACGCAGCCGGGCGTCCGGGTGACCCAGCACCACGTCGAACGGACCCGGGGAGGCAGCGGCACCAGCCGGCGGGGGCGGGCCGCCAACGGCCAGCACCGGGGACGGGGCGGGGCCGGGGTCCGAGGGCGCCCCGGCGGCGCTCACCGCACCCCGGCGGCGTCCATGCCGCGCAGTTCCTTCTTCAGCTCGGCGACCTCGTCGCGGATCCGGGCGGCCAGCTCGAACTGCAACTCCCGGGCGGCGGCGAGCATCTGGTCGTTGAGTTCCTGGATGAGCTGCGCCAGGTCGGCGCGGGCCATACCCTCCCGGGCCGGGGTGGCGGCGGGCCGGCCGGCCCGGCTGCGGGTCTCCTTGACCGGCGCCTTGCCCCGGGAGAGCTGTCGGGCCGCGCCGCCGATCCGGCTGGCCTCGGTGTCCTCCGCCTCGCGGTAGATGTCGTCGAGAATGTCGTGGATCTTCTTGCGCAGCGGCTCCGGGCTGATCCCGTGCGCCTCGTTGTGCGCGGTCTGCTTGGCCCGCCGCCGGTTGGTCTCCTCGATCGCCTCGGCCATCGACGGAGTGATCTTGTCGGCGTACATGTGGACCTGACCGGAGACGTTCCGGGCGGCCCGGCCGATGGTCTGGATCAGCGACCGGCCGCTGCGCAGGAAGCCCTCCTTGTCGGCGTCCAGGATCGCCACCAGCGACACCTCGGGCAGGTCCAGGCCCTCCCGGAGCAGGTTGATGCCGACCAGCACGTCGTAGTCGCCCTTGCGCAGCTCGCGCAGCAGCTCCACCCGGCGCAGGGTGTCGACCTCGGAGTGCAGGTACCGCACCCGGATGCCGTTCTCCAGCAGGTAGTCCGACAGGTCCTCGGCCATCTTCTTGGTCAGCGTGGTGACCAGCACCCGCTCGTCCCGCTCGGTGCGGAGCCGGATCTCGTGCATCAGGTCGTCGATCTGGCCCTTGGTGGGCTTGACCACGACCTCCGGGTCGACCAGGCCGGTCGGGCGGATCACCTGCTCGACGTACTCGCCCTGGGCGTGCTCCATTTCCCACGAGCCGGGGGTGGCCGACAGGAAGACCATCTGCCCGACCCGCTCCAGGAACTCGTCGAAGCGCAGCGGCCGGTTGTCGGCCGCGCTGGGCAGCCGGAAGCCGTGGTCGATCAGCATCCGCTTGCGTGAGGCGTCACCCTCGTACATACCGCCGATCTGCGGGATGGTCACGTGCGACTCGTCGATGACGGTGAGGAAGTCGTCGGGGAAGTAGTCGAGCAGGCAGTGCGGCGGGCTGCCGGGGAGCCGGCCGTCGATGTGCATGGAGTAGTTCTCGATGCCGGAGCAGAAGCCGACCTGCCGCATCATCTCGATGTCGTACGTGGTGCGCATCCGCAGCCGCTGCGCCTCCAGCAGCTTGCCCTGCCGGTCCAGCTCGGCCAGGCGCTCGGCCAGCTCGGTCTCGATGTCGCGGACCGCCCGCTCCATCCGCTCGGGGCCGGCCGCGTAGTGCGTCGCCGGGAAGATCATCAGGCTGTCGACCTCGCGGACCACGTCACCGGTGAGCGGGTTGAGGTAGTACAGCTTCTCCACCTCGTCGCCGAACAGCTCGACCCGGACCGCCATCTCCTCGTACGCCGGGATGATCTCCAGCGTGTCCCCCCGGACCCGGAAGGTGCCCCGCTGGAAGGCCATGTCGTTGCGGGTGTACTGGATGTCGACCAGCCGGCGCAGCAACTGGTCGCGGTCCAGCTCCTGCCCGACCGCGACCCGGACGGCCCGGTCGAGGTACTCCTCCGGGGTGCCCAGCCCGTAGATCGCCGAGACCGTGGCCACCACGATCACGTCCCGGCGGGTGAGCAGCGACATGGTCGCCGAGTGCCGCAGCCGCTCGACCTCCTCGTTGATCGAGGAGTCCTTTTCGATGTAGGTGTCGGTCTGCGGAATGTACGCCTCGGGCTGGTAGTAGTCGTAGTAGGAGACGAAGTACTCCACCGCGTTGTGCGGGAGCAGCTCGCCGAACTCCTTGGCCAACTGGGCGCAGAGCGTCTTGTTGGGGGCCAGCACCAGGGTGGGCCGTTGCAGGCGCTCGACCAGCCAGGCGGTGGTCGCGCTCTTGCCGGTGCCGGTGGCGCCGAGCAGCACGGTGTGCCGGTCGCCACGGCGGACCCGCCGCTCCAGGTCGTCGATCGCCGCCGGCTGGTCGCCGGCCGGCTGGAAGTCGCTGACGACCTGGAAACGGCCGTCGAGCCGGGGAATGTCGAGCGCCATGACAGCAACGGTACGCCGGGGGTCCGACAGCCTGGGACCACTACGGACGGTTAGTGATCGGCTTCAATATTTCCATTGTGTGGCACATTTCACCGCGCTAGGGTATAGGGCGTAGGCCGCTCGCGGCGGCCGACCGGGCCGGCGGGCCGCGCCTCATCGGCCGCCCGCCCCCGGCGCAGGGTCGCAGCACCCGGTTCATCCCGGCGTGCGCACCAGGCGGTCGCGCTGCAGGCGCAGACCGGTCGCCGCGAGCGCCCCTTGCCTGTCACCCTCCCGCGCACGTCACCCCCACGCATCCCGGCCGTTCAACCCTGCGTGACCAGATCCGGCCGGAGTGCCCCGGCCACGCCCCCGGCCAGCCAGGACGGTGTCGGCCCGGCCGGCGACCCCGGCCCGCCGGCCCCGCCCGCAGCCCGGCTCCGCCGCCGACGGCGGACCCTGCTGCTACTCGGCGCGACCGCCGTCACCTCCGCGACCGCGCTGGTGGCGGTGCTGCTCACCGGGGTACCCGACCAGCCGGCACCGGACCGGGCGCTGACCGCCGCCGAGGCGCAACGGTTCGCCGCGATGCGGGTCACCAACCACCGCGACGTCCGGCTGGGGCTGCGGATCACCGTCGGTACCGGGGCCGCCCGGGTCGACCTGCTCGGCTGGGTCGACTGGGCCCGCCCCCTGCTCTACCTCGACGTCGGCGGCCCCGGCGCCGGAGCCGACCGGGGGCTGCTCCAGGCCACCCCGACGCTGGTGCTGACCCGCCCGGACCCGACGGCGGCCCCCACCCCGGCCCCGCCTCCCCTGGTGCCGCCGGCCGACCGGTGGCGGCTGCGCGACCGCGCGCACACCCCCGCCCTGGGCCCGCTGCTCGACCTGCTCTTCGCGCTGTCCACCGACCGGACGGAACCGGGCGTCGCCGGCAGCGCCCGCTGGCACGGGACGGAGACCACCGCCGGCGTACCGGTGGACGTCCTCTCGGCCCCGGCTCCCGAACCGAGGGGCCCCAACCCCACCGCGCAGCCCGCCGGCGGCACTCCCACCACCGATCGGCCCAGCCGGGCCGCGGCCGGGACCGACCGGGCGCGGTACCGGGTGGGCCACGACGGCCGGCTGCGCCGGCTCGACGTCCACCTGCCCACCGGCGCCGGGGACGGCGTACCGGTGACCGTGGACCTGCACCGCGCGGACCGGCCGGTGCTGCGGCCCGTGGCCGCCCTGGGCGGCCGGGCCGGGTTGCCCCGCCGGCTCACCACGGCCGAACGGCACCGGTTGGCGCTGCTGCCGGCCCGGCTCCGGGCCACGAAAGGGGCCACCGTGACCGTGACCGCCCCGCTCGGCCCGTCGGCCAACCTGCGCGCCGCCGGCTGGCTGAGCTGGACCGGACCGGTCACCTACCTCGCCGTCGCCGAGCTGGGCGCCCCCGAGCGGCGGACGCTGCTGCGCACCGACCCCACCGGCACCAGCCGGACGGAGCGGACCGCGACCGGCCCCGACGACGACGTCGAGGCGCCCGCCCGGCCGCCGCTGCCGCCCCCACGGACCGGCTGGCAGCGCGCCCGCCCCGCTCCCGCCGACCTGGACCGGCTGGTCCAGACGACGCTGCGGGCGGGCGACCCGGACCCGCCCCGCGCCACGGCGCTACGGCTGCGTGACGAGCGGCTGGCCGGACGCACCGTCGACGTCATCGAGGTCCGCACCGACCCGGCCCCGGTGCGGTACTGGATCGACCGCGAGGGCCTGCTCCGCCGGCTGGAACTGCGCACCTCGGCCGGTACCTGGGCACAGCTCGACCTGACCCCCGGCCCGGTGCCGCGCCTGTCCCCACCCACCGCAGCGGAGACCTGACCGCGACCGCCGGCCGCACCGGTCAGGGCCGCCAGCCGGTCTGCGTCGCCCACTGCTCGGCGCGCAGATGCTCCTCGTCGAACCACGGGTCCTTCGCCGTGGCGTACGCCCCGGCGTCCGGGGCGACGGCGGCCAGGTCCCGCTTGAGCACCAGGTACGCGGCCCGCTGGTCGGGGTCGGCCCGCAGGTGGTCGCGCATGAGCAGGGCGTACCGCCAGCCCGGTCCGTCCGCCGGGCGGACGTGCAGGTGCACCGGGCGGCCGGGGTCGGCGCTGCCGTGCAGCCGTTTCTCCCACCGACCGCTGCCGGCCGGGCGGGGCGTGTCCCACCACTGCCCGGGGAACCGGGGGAAGCCGGCGTCGGCGAGCCGGTCGGCGAGGGCGTCCGCGTCGGCGAGGGACGGCACGGTGAGCTGGATGTCGATGACGTCCTTGGCGGCCAGGCCGGGGACGGCGGTGGAGCCGATGTGGTCGACGCGCGGGTCGGCGGGGGCGAGCGCGTGCCGGATCCGGGCGGCGAGCCGGGCGTACTGCTGCGGCCAGGTCGGGTCGGGTTCGGTCAGCACCACCCGCCGGGTCCGGACCGCCCGCCGGTGCCGCACGTTCTCCTCGTACGGCCGCAGCCGGTCCCGCCACAGCGCGTCCACCTGCGCGTGCAGGTCGTCGAGGGTGGTGTCGTTGGTGAGCAGCACGTCGGCGGCGGCCCGGCGGCGCTCGTCGTCGGCCTGGGCGGCGATCCGCCGCTGGGCCTCCGCCCGGCTCATCCCCCGGTCGCGGGCCAGTCGGTCGAGCCGGACCGCCACGTCCGTCTGGACCACCACCACCAGGTGGTACGTCGGCGCGAGCCCCACCTCGACCAGCAGCGGCACGTCGTTGACCACGACTGCGTCGGGGGCGGCCGAGGCGACCAGGTCGGCGCTACGGGCCCGGACCCGGGGGTGGGTGATCCCCTCCAGCCGGCGGCGGGCCGCCTCGTCGGTGAAGACCAGCGCGCCCAGCGCGGCCCGGTCGAGGCTGCCGTCGGGAGCGAGCACCCGGTCGGAGAAGGCGGCCACCACCTCGGCGAGCCCCTCACTGCCCGGCGCCACCACCTCGCGGGCGATCCGGTCGGAGTCGACGACCACCGCGCCGAGGTCCGCCAGGCGCCGCGCCACGGCGCTCTTGCCCGAACCGATCCCCCCGGTCAATCCCACCCGCAGCACCCCACCAGTCAACCCGATCATCACCGCCCCGCCAACCCGGGGTGCGGAGGCGGGCGTCCGGTCGGCGCGGAGGCGGGCGTCCGGTCGGCGCGGAAAACGGGCCGGGCCCCGCCGCGACGTCCGGATGACCGGATCGTCGGGCGGGGCCCGTGTGCTGCTCGGCGGGGCGAGCGCCCGTCAGCGGCTCACTTGCCGCCGGCGAGCTTCTCCCGCAGCGCGGCGAGCGCCTCGTCGGTGGCGAGGGTGCCCGACGGCTCCTCGGCCTGCCGGCTCGGGGCCGACGAGGTCGAGGTGGTGGTGCCACCACCGGTGACGGCCGGGGCCGGGTTCGCGGCGGCCTCGGCGTCGGCGGCCCGGGAGTTCTGCACCTGCTTGGTGTGGGCCTCCCAGCGCTGACGCGCCTCGGCGTACTGCTGCTCCCACTCCTCGCGCTGCTTCTCGTAGCCCTCGAGCCACTCGCCGGTCTCCGGGTCGAAGCCCTCGGGGTACTTGTAGTTCCCCTGGTCGTCGTACTCGGCGGCCATGCCGTAGAGGGTCGGGTCGAAGTGCTCCTCGCCCTCGACGAAGCCCTCGTTGGCCTGCTTGAGCGAGAGCGAGATCCGGCGACGCTCCAGGTCGATGTCGATGACCTTGACCATGACCTCGGAGCCGACCTGGACGACCTGCTCCGGGATCTCCACGTGGCGCTCGGCCAGCTCGGAGATGTGGACCAGGCCCTCGATGCCGTCGTCGACCCGGACGAACGCGCCGAACGGCACCAGCTTGGTGACCTTACCCGGCACGATCTGCTGGATCGCGTGGGTGCGGGCGAACTGCCGCCACGGGTCCTCCTGGGTCGCCTTCAGCGACAGCGAGACCCGCTCGCGGTCCAGGTCGACGTCCAGGACCTCGACCTCGACCTCCTGGCCCACCTCGACGACCTCGGACGGGTGGTCGATGTGCTTCCAGGACAGCTCGGAGACGTGCACCAGACCGTCCACGCCGCCGAGGTCGACGAACGCGCCGAAGTTGACGATCGAGGAGACGACGCCCTTGCGGACCTGCCCCTTCTGGAGCTTGTTGAGGAACTCGGTGCGCACCTCGGACTGGGTCTGCTCCAGCCAGGCCCGGCGGGACAGGACCACGTTGTTGCGGTTCTTGTCCAGCTCGATGATCTTGGCTTCGAGCTCCCGCCCGACGTACGGCTGCAGGTCACGCACCCGCCGCATCTCGACCAGCGAGGCGGGGAGGAAGCCGCGCAGCCCGATGTCGAGGATGAGGCCACCCTTGACCACCTCGATGACCGAACCGCGGACGACGCCGTCCTCGTCCTTGATCTTCTCGATCGTGCCCCACGCCCGCTCGTACTGCGCGCGCTTCTTCGAGAGGATCAGGCGCCCCTCCTTGTCCTCCTTCTGGAGGACAAGGGCCTCGATGTGGTCACCCACCGAAACGACCTCGGCCGGGTCCACGTCGTGCTTGATCGACAACTCCCGAGAGGGGATGACGCCCTCGGTCTTGTAGCCGATGTCGAGCAGGACCTCGTCCCGATCGACCTTGACGACGGTGCCTTCGACAATGTCGCCGTCGTTGAAGTACTTGATGGTCTCGTCGATCGCGGCGAGGAAAGCCTCCTCGGAACCGAGGTCGTCGACGGTGACCTTGTTGGCGCTCGAGGGGGCCTCGATGCTGCTCGTCATGTGGGCGGTTGCTCCGGTCGGATGGTGTGTCACAGCAGGCGGGTGTCGCGCGGTGACCTGTTCGCGCCAACGGATTTGCCACCGGACACACCGAAAGATCACCGTAAGAAGATCATTGGTGGCTCCGGTGACCGCACACCTGCTCCCTGCCGAGGCACACGATCCGCGAGCGCATCCACTACCCTACCGTGCTCATTACCACAGCGTGCAAGCCCCGGGGGTACGTGATCCCGCCCGCTTTCGCGATCCGGCGCCACCTTTGCCCCGGTCAGGGCCTCCCCGGGCGGAAAATCCCCCGGCCGGCGCCGACCCGCGGGCGGGAGGGGACCACCAGGGTACAGCGGACACCGCGGACGGTGGCGGGGGCGGGGCGGGCGCTTAGACTGCCGCGGTGAACGACACACCCACCGGCAGCGCCGGCGTCGACGCCGGGACCGGCGAGCCGGGGGTGCTGCGCCGCCCGGTGACCGACGCGGAGAGCCGCCACGCCAACCGGGCCTGGTGGGACGCGGACGCCGACGACTACCAGGCCGAGCACGGGGCGTTCCTCGGCGACGTGGACTTCGTCTGGTGCCCCGAACGGCTGCGCGAGGCCGACGCCCGGCTCCTCGGCGAGGTCGCCGGCCAGCGGGTGCTGGAGGTCGGGTGCGGGGCCGCCGCCGCCGCCCGCTGGCTGGCCACCCAGGGCGCCCGGGTGGTCGCCATGGACCTCTCCGCCGGCATGTTGCGCCACGCCGCGCAGGCCGCCGACCGCACCGGGGTACGGGTACCGCTGGTGCAGGCCGACGCGCTGGCGCTGCCCTTCGCCGACGCCGCCTTCGACACCGCCTGCACCGCGTTCGGGGCGATCCCGTTCGTGGCCGACTCGGCCGCGCTGCTGCGGGAGGTGCACCGGGTGCTGCGTCCCGGCGGCCGGTGGGTCTTCTCGGTCACCCACCCGATGCGGTGGATCTTCCTCGACGACCCGGGCGAGGGCGGCCTGCGGGCGGTCCACTCCTACTTCGACCGCGACCCGTACGTGGAGCAGGACGCCGCCGGGGTGCCGACCTACGTCGAGCAGCACCGCACCCTCGGCGACCGGATCCGGGAACTCGTCGGCGCCGGGTTCCGCCTGGTGGACCTGGTGGAGCCGGAGTGGCCGGCGGGGCACGAGGGGATCTGGGGGCAGTGGAGCCCCCTGCGCGGCCGGCTCTTCCCCGGCACCGCCATCTTCGTCACCGAGAAGCCCGCCCCGTGACCCGTCGCACCCACGGTGCGACCGCGCCCGGCCACCCCGGGGTTACCCTGGGCCGGTGAGCGCCGAGCCGATCCCGACACCACCTGGCCCCTGGTGTCCGGACCCGATCCGGCAGCAGCGTGCGGATTACACACTGGACGACCTGCTCACCCTGCCGGACGACGCACCCCGCGTCGAACTCGTCGACGGAGTCATCCAGGTGACACCCTCCCCCACCCTGGGCCACCAGGACATTTCCAGTCTTCTCTGGCGCTGGCTGGCCGACCACGCCCCGGAGCACCTCCGCGCCTCGCAGGCGGTCGGGGTGGCGCTCTCGGCGAACACCAGCCGGCAGCCGGACGTCCTGCTTCGCCGGGCCGGAGTGGCGCCCGACCGGTCCCTGCTGCGGCCGGCGGACGTCGCCCTGGCCGTGGAGATCGTCTCCCCGGGTACTCGGTGGACCGACCGGTTCGCCAAGCCCGGCGAGTACGCCGCCGTCGGCATTCCCTGTTACTGGCGGATCGAGCAGGACCCGGTGCACGTGTATGCGTACCGGCTGGGTCGACAGCCCGGCCCCGCCGGGGTGCCGCAGTACGAACTGGTCGCCGACAGCGCCGACGTCGTCGAGCTGACCGAGCCGTTCGAGCTCAAGCTGCCGGTCGCCGCGATCACCCCGTAGCCCCGATCGGCCCCTGGCCGGGGACCGTTTCCGACCCGCCCTGCCGGGTACCCGCGGGACATGGCCGAGCAGAGGTTCCGCAAGGGCGACCACGTCTCCTGGGCCAGCCACAGCGGCCGGGGACACGGCGTCATCAAAGAGGAGTTGACCGAGCGTACCCATGTCCGGGGGCGGGCGGTGGACGCGTCCCCGGAGCAGCCGCAGTACCGCATCCGCAACGACCACTCGGGCCGCGACGTCGCCCACCGGCCGGAGGCGCTGCGCCATGAGCCCTCGTGACCAGGGTCGGGACACCTACCGCGAGTTCACCGAGGCGGTGAACATGACCCCGGGCGAGCTGTCCCGGTGGTTGGAGAGCGACGAGTCCAAGCACGTCGGCTGGCTGAAGAAGGGCACCCGGGGCGGCGAGTCGGTCGGGCACGCCTCCGGCCGGCGGATCATCGACCTGTTGCGGCGCAAGCGCGACGAGTTGACCGAGAACGACTACAAGCACATGCGCAAGGTGGTCGGGTACGTGCACCGGCACATGGCGCAGCGCCCCTCCGGCGACGTCCGGGACACCCGGTGGCGCTGGTCGTTGATGAACTGGGGGCACGACCCGCTGAAGTGAGCCCCCGGGCCACCCGGGCTTGACCCTGCCACTGACGGCAGGGTCGCACGATCGGCGGATGGAACACACACCACCACGCGTCGTCGTGGTCACCGGCGCGGGTACCGGTATCGGACGCGCCACCGCCCGGGGGTTCGGCCGCGACGGCGCCCGGGTCGTCGCGGTCGGTCGCCGGGACGCGCCCCTCGCGGCGACCGCCGCCGGTCACCCGCTGGTCACTCCGCTGGTCGCGGACGTCACGGCGGTCGACGGCCCCGACCGGATCATCCGGTACGCGCTGGACCGGTTCGGCCGGCTCGACGTCCTGGTCAACAACGCCGGCGTGGCGGGCGCCACCCCGCTCGACGGCATCCGGGCCGACCAGGTCGGCCGGCAACTCGCCACGAACCTGGTCGCGCCGGTGCTGCTGGCCGGCGCGGCCCTCCCGGCGCTGACCGCCTCCCGGGGCGTCCTGGTGAACGTCACCACCGCCGTCGGGCAGCGCGGCTGGCCGGGCAGCTCGGTGTACGCGGCCACCAAGGCCGCCCTCGACTCGCTGACCCGGAGCTGGGCGGTGGAGCTGGCCGCACGCGGGGTACGGGTGGTGGCGGTGGCGCCCGGCGCGGTGGACACCCCGATCGGCGAGCACCAGGGGCTCACCCCGCAGCAGCGGGACGGAGTACGCCGGTGGCAGCTCGCGCGCACCCCGGCCGGGCGGATCGGCCGCCCCGAGGAGGTAGCGTGGGCGATCCAGCAGCTCTGCGCCCCGGAGGCCGCCTTCGTCACCGGCGTGGTGCTGCCGGTCGACGGCGGCGCCGTGGTCGCCTGAGCGGGGCGCGACCGGACCTCGGTGGCCGGGGCCCGGGGCGGAGACACCACCGGGTGGGATCGGGGCGGATCATCGGCGGGGCGGGAGCGGACGGGACCGGCGGTGCCCCGGCGCGGTGGCTGCGGATCGGGGAGCTGGCCCGCCGCACCGGCAGCACGCCCCGCGCGCTGCGCCACTACGAGCAGCACGGGCTGATCGAGGCGCACCGGTCGGCCAACGGGTACCGCAGCTATCCGGAGGCCACCGTGACCCGGGTCCGCAACATCCGACACCTGCTCGTCGCCGGCCTCACCCTCGACGACGTCCGGGCGTTCCTGCCCTGCCTGGACGGCGACCTGACCAGCGCCGCACCGGCACCGGAGGGCATCCGGGTCGGGCTGGCCCGCCTGGCGGTGCTCGACGCCCGGATCGCGGCCCAGACGGCGGTCCGGGACCGGCTGGCCGCCGCCCTGCGCGCCG
>NZ_LRQV01000125.1 GCF_001567585.1 Micromonospora rosaria | reverse complement strand
GGTGGCGGGCCGTTCATTCCGGTCCGGCGGTAACGATCTGGGAACGCTCCCAGCGGTCTATTGACACTCCTGTAACCCGCCGGCAGTCTCATGGGAGCGCTCCCGGCGTCCCACGGAAACATGGGCCGGGAGCGATCGACGCCGCCCCGACCACCGTCGGTGCGGCGACGCGCGCAGTACACCCCCACCACAGAACTCCACTGCCTCACCACCGAAAAGAGGGGTCAGGATGAGCGTCACCACGCGGCGTAACCGCTTGGCGGTCGCCGCCCTTGCCGCGATCACCGCACTCGGCGGTCTCACGGCCTGCGGCAACGACGACGAGGGCTCGGTCCAGGCGGACGGCAAGCCCGCCAAGCTGGTCGTCGACACCTTCGGCGAGATGGGCTACGACGAGCTCGTCAAGCAGTACGAGAAGGACACCGGCATCAAGATCGAGCTGCGCAAGACCGCCCAGCTCGGTGACTACCGGCCCAAGCTGGTCCGCTACCTGGCCACCGGCAAGGGCGCGGGCGACGTGGTCGCCCTGGAGGAGGGCATCCTCAACGAGTTCAAGGCCAACCCGCGCAACTGGGTCGACCTGACCCCGCTGGTCGCCGACCACTCCAAGGAGTTCCTGCCCTGGAAGTGGGAGCTGGGCAAGGCGCCGGACGGCCGGCTGATCGGCCTGCCGACCGACGTCGGCAGCCTCGCGGTCTGCTACCGCAAGGACCTCTTCGAGGCCGCCGGCCTGCCGACCGAGCGGGACCAGGTCTCGGCACTCTGGCCGGACTGGAACGCCTTCCTGGAGACCGGCAAGAAGTACAAGGCCGGCAGCGGCGGCAAGGCCCTGATCGACTCGATCACCGCCGTCTCCAACGGCGTGCTGTTCCAGCAGGGCAGCGACCTGTTCTACGACAAGGAGAACAACGTCATCGCGGACAAGAGCCCGGCGGTGAAGGCCGCGTGGGACACCGCGCTCTCGATGACCGAGATCTCCGCCAAGGCGGCCACCTGGTCGCCGGAGTGGTCGGCCGGCTTCAAGCAGGGCAGCTTCGCCGCGACCTTCTGCCCGTCCTGGATGCTCGGCATCGTGGCGGACAACTCCGGCCCGGCCAACAAGGGCAAGTGGGACGTGGCCGCGGTGCCGGGCGGCTCCGGCAACTGGGGTGGCTCGTGGCTGTCCGTGCCGGAGCAGAGCGCGCACCAGAAGGAGGCCGCCAAGCTGGCCGAGTTCCTGACCAACGCCACCAGCCAGGTCGAGGCCTTCAAGCTCAAGGGCCCGCTGCCGACCAACCTGGAGGCCCTGAAGAACCAGGACTTCCTGAACTACACCAACGAGTACTTCAGCAACGCCCCGACCGCCAAGATCTTCGGTGAGAGCGTCGCCGGCATCCAGCCGGTCCACCTGGGCCCGAAGCACCAGGCGGTCAAGGAGAACGCGCTCGAGCCGGCCCTGCGGTCGTTCGAGAACGGGCAGGCCAGCAAGGAGAAGGCCTGGGAGCAGTTCACGAAGGACGCCGCCACCCAGGGCGCCTTCTGAGTCAGTCCCATCCGGTGGCGTTCGGGAGGCACTCCCGGACGCCACCGGTCGGTCCCCCCTCCGCGTACCACCCTGTGCGAGGACCCCCGGGCCTCGCCGGGAAAGGATTCCGCATGAGCGAGCGTAAGCGAGCGAGTCATCGATTCAGCGCCGTGGTGCCCCATGGCGGCACGGAGCGTAGCGGAGTGCCGTCATGAGCCTGTCGGCACCGACGGCCACGCCGTCACCAGCAGCACCGCCGCCCCGGGAGTCGGCCTCCCGGCCCCGCAAGGGACACCTCTTCACGCGCCTGGACCTCAAGTACTCGCCGTACCTCTACATCGCGCCGTTCTTCCTGATCTTCGGGGCGTTCGGGTTGTACCCGATGCTGCGCACCGCCTGGATGTCGCTGCACGACTGGGACATGATCGGCGACCGCTCCTTCATCGGGCTGGACAACTACACCCGCCTGATGCAGGACGAGTACTTCTGGAACGCGCTGGTCAACACGTTCGGCATCTTCGCCCTGTCGACCATCCCGCAGTTGCTGCTCGCGCTCTTCCTGGCGAACCTGCTCAACAGCACCCTGCTGCGGGCCAAGACCTTCTTCCGGATGGCCATCTTCATCCCGAACGTCGTCTCGGTGGCCGCCGTGGCGATCGTCTTCGGGATGCTCTTCCAGCGTGACTTCGGCCTGTTCAACTGGCTGCTCAGCTTCGTCGGGGTCAGCCCGGTCGACTGGGACGCCGGCAAGCTCAGCTCGTGGACGGCGATCGCCTCGATGGTCAACTGGCGGTGGACCGGCTACAACACGCTGATCCTGCTCGCCGGCATGCAGGCCATCCCCAAGGACCTGTACGAGGCCGCCGCGCTCGACGGCGCCAGCCCGTGGCGGCAGTTCTGGCAGATCACCCTGCCCATGCTCAAGCCGACCTTCGTCTTCGTGGTCATCCTCTCCACCATCGGTGGCATGCAGCTCTTCACCGAGCCCCTGCTCTTCGGCAACGGCGTGATCCTCGGTGGCGACCAGCGGGAGTTCCAGACCCTGGCGATGTACATGTACGAGATGGGCATCACGAACCTGAACACCGCCGGCTACGGCGCCGCCGTCGCCTGGGCGATGTTCCTGATCATCGTCGTGGTGTCGCTGTTCAACTTCGTACTCGTCCGCCGCTCGGCCAAGTGAGGAGCGACCCATGATCTCCGCTTCCCAGCGCCTGTGGCGCACCAGCCCGTTGACCTACGTCGCGCTCGTCATCGCGGCCCTGATGTCGATCTACCCCTTCTACTACATGGTGGTGATCGGCACCCGCAGCCTTGACCAGATCAACGACGTGCCCCCGCCGATGCTCCCGGGCGGGGAGTTCGGCGCGAACTTCGGCCGGGTCCTCGACAACGACGCGGCGAACTTCCTCAAGGGCATGCTCAACTCGATCATCGTCTCCTCGGTGGTCACCCTGTCGGTGGTGATCACCGGCTCGCTCGCCGGCTTCACCTTCGCCAAGCTGAAGTTCCGGGGCCGCAACGCCCTGCTGCTGGCGATCGTCGTCACCATGATGATCCCGACCCAGCTCGGCCTGATCCCGCTCTGGGGCATGATGCAGACCCTGGGCTGGTACGACAGCCTGTACGCGGTGACCGTGCCGTTCCTGGTCAGCGCCTTCGGCGTGTTCATGATGCGGCAGTACGCCAGCCAGGCGATCTCCGACGAGCTGATCGAGGCCGGCCGGATGGACGGGGCGAGCACCTTCCGGATCTACTGGAACATCGTGCTGCCGGCGCTGCGTCCGGCGGCCGGGGTGCTGGGTCTGCTCACCTTCATGGAGACCTGGAACTCCTTCCTCTGGCCGTACGCGATCCTCAGCCCGGAGAACCCGACCCTCCAGGTGTCGCTCTCCTTCCTGTCGTACGCCTACTACACCGACTACTCGCAGGTCTTCGCGGCCACGGCGATCGGCACCATCCCCCTGGTGCTCGTCTTCCTCGTGTTCGGCCGCCAGATCATCGGCGGGATCATGGAAGGTGCCGTCAAGTCGTGAGCAACCCAGCAGGCCCACCCGCCGTCGGCGTGCTCGACCAGGGGCCGCAGCTGTCCTTCCCACCCGGGTTCCTCTGGGGCGCCGCCACGGCGGCGTACCAGATCGAGGGGGCGGCCACCGAGGCCGGGCGCAAACCGTCCATCTGGGACACCTTCAGTCACACCGAGGGGCGGGTGGTCGAGGGGCACACCGGTGACGTGGCGTGCGACCACTACCACCGGGTGGCCGAGGACGTCCGGCTGATGGCCGAGCTGGGGCTGAAGTCGTACCGGTTCTCGGTCGCCTGGCCCCGGGTGCAGCCCACCGGCTCCGGCCCGGCCAACCAGCAGGGGCTCGACTTCTACCGGCGGCTGGTCGACGAGTTGCTGGCGCACGGCATCGAGCCGTGGCTCACCCTGTACCACTGGGACCTGCCGCAGCCGCTGGAGGACGAGGGTGGCTGGCCGGTCCGGGACACCGCCGGGCGGTTCGCCGACTACACCCGGCTCGTGGTGGACGCCCTGGGGGACCGGGTCCGGTACTGGACCACCCTCAACGAGCCCTGGTGCTCGGCCTTCCTCGGGTACAGCTCCGGGGTGCACGCCCCGGGGCGGACCGACCCGGCGGCGGCCGTCCGGGCCGGGCACCACCTGATGCTCGGGCACGGGCTCGCGGTGCAGGCGCTGCGGGCCGGCCGCCCGGACGCCGAGGTCGGGGTGACGGTCAACCTGTACCCGGTCACCCCGGCCACCGACGCGCCCGGTGACGTGGACGCCGCCCGACGCATCGACGGCCTGGCGAACCGGTTCTTCCTCGACCCGCTGCTGCGCGGGTCGTACCCGGCGGACCTGCGGGCCGACCTGCGGGCGGTGACCGATTTCGGTCACGTGCGCGACGGCGACCTGGCCGTCATCGCCACCCCGCTGGACCTGCTCGGCGTCAACTACTACAGCCGGCACGTGGTGACCGCGCCGGCCGAGGGGGCGGAGCGGTCCGGCCCCTCGGACTGGCCGGGCAGCGCGGACGTCCGGTTCGTCAAGCGCGGCGTGCCGGTCACCGACATGGGCTGGGAGATCGACGCCCCCGGGCTGGTGGAGACGCTGCGCCGGGTACACGACGAGTACACCGACCTGCCGCTGTACGTCACCGAGAACGGGTCGGCCTTCGTCGACACGGTCGTCGACGGTCGGGTGGACGACGCCGACCGGTTGGCCTACTTCGACTCCCACCTGCGGGCCGCACACGCCGCGATCTCGTCCGGTGTGCCCCTGCGGGGGTACTTCGCCTGGTCACTGTTGGATAATTTCGAGTGGGCCTGGGGATACACGAAGAGGTTCGGGATGATCTACGTCGACTACGACAACGATCAAGCCCGCATCCCCAAGTCCAGCGCCAGGTGGTACGCCGAGGTGATCCGACGCAACGGTCTGGCCGCACAATAAGGCGAGGGCCAGCCCAGTAAGGGGCGGCTCCGGCGCCTTTCCCCGCCGGGGGTGACGCCGGAACCGCCCGATGTCGGAGGAGCAGACCATGACAACGCAGCGCACCCGGTCGCTCGGGCGCCCGACCCTCGACGCGGTCGCCGCCCGGGCCGGCGTCGGCCGGGGAACGGTGTCCCGGGTGGTCAACGGCTCGCCCCAGGTGAGTCCGGAGGCCCGGGCCGCGGTGCAGCAGGCCATCGCCGAGCTGGGGTACGTGCCGAACCGGGCGGCCCGCGCGCTGGTCACCCAGCGTACCGACTCGGTGGCCCTGGTCGTGTCCGAGTCGGGGGAGCGGGTCTTCACCGAGCCCTTCTTCGCGGCCATCGTCCGGGGCATCAGCTCCGGCCTGCTGGAGACGCCGATGCAGCTCTGGCTGGCGATGGCCCAGTCGCCGGTGGAGCGCGAGCGCGTCGAGCACCACCTGACCAACCAGCACGTGGACGGCGTCCTGCTGCTCTCGCTGCACGACGCCGACCCGCTGCCCACCCTGCTCGAGGAGCGCGGGCTGCCGACCGTGCTCGGCGGCCGGCCGGCCCGGATGCTGCACCCGTCCGCCACCCCCGGCTGGTTCGTCGACGTCGACAACGTCGGCGGCGCGCGACACGCCGTGGAGTACCTTTTCGGTCAGGGGCGGCGCCGGGTCGGCACCATCGCCGGCCCCCAGGACATGGGGGCCGGGCTGGCCCGGCTGACCGGGTACCGGGAGGCGGTGAAGGCCGTCGGCGCCGGCATCAACCCCGACCTGATCGCCTACGGCGACTTCAGCGAGGGCAGCGGCACCGCCGGCATGCGCCGGCTGCTGGCGTCCTGCCCGGACCTCGACGCGGTCTTCGTCGCCTCCGACCTGATGGCGTTCGGCGCGCTGCGGGCGCTGCGCGAGGCGGGGCGGCGGGTGCCGGAGGACGTGGCCGTGATCGGCTTCGACGACGCGCCGGTCTCCCGGCAGGCGGAGCCGCCGTTGACCACCGTCTTCCAGCCGATCGAGGAGATGGGCCGGCAGATGGCGCTGCTGCTGGTCGCCCGGATCCGGGGCGAGGAGGTGCCCTCGCCGCACGTCCTGCTCGACACCCACATGGTGCGCCGCGAGTCCGCCTGAGCCGGCGACCGGCCGGTCGCTGGCCGGGGACGGCCCGGCGTGGTCAGCCGGGGGTGGCCCAGCGGCGCAGTTCGCGCCGGGCCAGCGAGGCGCGGTGCACCTCGTCCGGGCCGTCGGCGAGGCGCAGGGCGCGGGCCTGGACCCAGAGCCCGGCCAGCGGGGTGTCCTGGCTGACCCCGGCGCCGCCGTGGGCCTGGATCGCCTTGTCGATCACCCACTCGGCCATCGCCGGCGTGACGATTTTGATGGCCTGGATCTCGGTGTGCGCCCCCTTGTTGCCCACGGTGTCCATCAGCCAGGCGGTCTTGAGCACCAGCAACCGGGCCTGCTCGATGCGGACCCGGGACTCGGCGATCCACTCCCGGACCACGCCCTGCTCGGCCAGCGGCCGGCCGAAGGCGACCCGTTCGGCGACCCGCCGGCAGAGCAGCTCCAGGGCCCGTTCGGCCATCCCGATCAGCCGCATGCAGTGGTGGATCCGGCCGGGACCCAGCCGCGCCTGGGCGATCGCGAATCCGGCGCCCTCCGCGCCGACCAGGTTCTCCGCCGGTACCCGGACGTCGGTGAAGTCGATCTCCGCGTGCCCGCCGTGCGGGCCGTCGGTGTAGCCGAAGACCGTCAGGCCCCGGCGTACCGTCACCCCCGGGGTGTCCCGGGGGACCAGGATCATGCTCTGCTGCCGGTGCCGTTCGGCGTCCGGGTCGGTCTTGCCCATCACCACGAAGACCGCGCAGCGCGGGTCCATCGCCCCCGACGACCACCACTTGCGGCCGGTGACCACGTACCCGTCGCCGTCGCGGACGATGCGGGTGGCGATGGTGGTGGCGTCGGAGGAGGCCACGTCGGGCTCGGTCATGCAGAACGCGGAGCGGATCTCGCCGGCCAGCAGCGGCAGCAGCCAGCGTTCCCGCTGCGCGGCGGTGCCGAACTCGGCGAGCAGTTCCATGTTGCCGGTGTCCGGGGCGGCGCAGTTGAGCGCCTCCGGGGCCAGGTACGGGCTGCGGCCGGTCAGCTCGGCGAGCGGGGCGTACTGGAGGGTGGTCAGCCCGGCGCCGTAGCGCCGGTCGGGAAGGAAGAGGTTCCACAAGCCGCGCCGGCGCGCCTGCGCGCTCAACTCGGCCAGCACCGGTGGGCGGGACCACGGGTCACCGGCGGCGGCGACCTGCGCGGCGTGCACCGGCTCGGCCGGGTACACGTGCTCGACCAGGAAGTCGGTCAACTCCGCGCGCAGCCGCCGCGTACGGTCGTCGTACCCGAAGTCCATCAGCGCTCCCCGGCGGCGGTCAGTCCGTGCTCGACCAGCGGGGCCACCAGCTCGCCGATCCGGTCGAAGCCCGGGCCCAGGGTCTGCCCGTGGGTGTGCCGGTAGTGGATGCCCTCGCAGATCACCGCCAGTTTGAAGCAGCCCAGTGCGACGTGCCAGTGCAGCGGCCCGACGTCGACGTCGCTGCGGCCGGCGTACCGCTCGACCAGCTCGGCGCCGGTGGGGAAGCCGGCCCGGGGCCCGAGGCCGTCGGCGACCGGGTTGCCCGCCCCGGCATCGCCGTCCCCGAGCACGTCCCAGTACGTCACAAGCAGCCCCAGGTCGGCCAGCGGGTCGCCGACGGTGGCCATCTCCCAGTCCAGCACCGCCCGGATGCCGACCGGGTCGACGCTGGCCAGGAGGTTGTCCAGCCGGTAGTCCCCGTGCACGATCCGCCCGGGGTGGTCGCACTCGGGGACGGTCGCGGCGAGCGCGTCACGCAACTCGTCCACGCCGGGCAGTGGCCGGCTGCGGGACCGCGCCAACTGGCCGGCCCAGCGCCGGACCTGCCGGGCGAGGTACCCCTGCGGGCGGCCGAAGTCGCCCAGCCCCACCGCCGCCGGGTCGATCGTGTGCAGCGCGGCCAGCGTGTCCACCATCGCCAGGGCCAGCTCCCGGCGCTGCCCGTCGTCGAGCCGGTCGGTCTGGGACCGGGTCCGGAACACCTCCCCGGCGACCCGTTCCATCAGGTAGAACGGTGCCCCGATCACCGCCGGGTCGGTGCAGAGCAGCAGCGTACGGGGGACCGGCACGCCGGTCGGGGCCAGCGCCGCGAGCACCCGGAACTCACGCGCCATGTCGTGCGCGGTGGCCAGCACGTGCCCCAGCGGCGGGCGGCGCAGCACCACCTCCCGGTCGCCGGCCCGCAGCAGGTACGTCAGGTTCGACCGGCCCCCGGTGACCAGCTCCGCCCGCAGCGGCCCGGCGCCCAGCTCGGGACGGTGCTCGGCGAGGTGGAGCCGGAGCCGGTCCAGGTCGAGCCCGTCCGGTGCCGCACCGGTCGGCCCGTCCCCGGCCGGTGCCTCGTCCGGTGGTGCGATGGCCGGATCGGTCATTCGGACAGTTGATGGCACCGGGTCCGGGATGTCAAGGCGAAGAGTTTCACCCGGGGTTATCCAGCCGCAACAGGGGCGAAATGGTCATCGGGCAGGCTGGTGCCCAGCCTGCCGACTCGGCCGGCGCGCCGAGTGGAGGGGACAGTCATGTTGCTGAGAGTACGGGTGACCCTGCCGGACCGGCCCGGAACCCTCGGCCAGGTGGCCCGCACCCTCGGGGTCTCCGGCGCGGACATCGTCCAGGTGGTGGTGCTGGAGCGGCTCGGCGGGCGGGCGGTCGACGACTTCACCGTGGTCTGGCCGGGGGTGGCGCGCGTGGAGCGGCTGCTGGCCGGCCTCGCGGCGATTCCCGGCGTCCGGGTGGACGGCGTGTGGCGGGCGATCGGCGCGCCCACCACCACCGGCCAGGACGCGGAGCTGCTGGCCCAGGTCGCGGCGAATCCGACCGACGGCCTGGCCACCCTGGTGGACGCGGTGCCCGGCCTGCTCGCCGCCGACTGGGCGGTGGCCGCGGTCGTGCCGCTGGACTGGGCCTCCCGGGCCGGTGGCGGCCAGCCGACGGTGGCGCACGCGAGCTGGCGGGCCCCGGCACCGCCCCACCTGCCGGAGGTGACCCCGCTGCGGGCCCGCGCGCTGACCACGGCCGACGGCGCGCACTTCGCGGTCGCCCCGTTCGGCCGGGCCGGGCTGGTGCTGGTGGTGGCCCGGGACCACACCGACATCCTCACCCCGGCGGCGTTCCACACCACCGAGGTCGACCGGCTGGCGCAGCTCGTCCGGGCCAGCGCCGTCATCCTCGGTGACCGGCTCGACCTGGTCGGCTCGCCCCCGCCGGTGGCCGCCGGCTCCTGACCGCCGGGCGCCAGCCCGGCCCCGCACGTCGGCTCGACCCCGGTTCCGGGGCCGAGCTGCGGCCCGGTTCCCGGTACGGGATCACCGGGCCGCGGGCCGACCCCGGTTCGGGGTCGGCCCGATTCGTGTGCCCGTACCGGCCCGGCCGCCCGTCCTCGGTGCCGGCGGCGTCCGGACCTGCGGAATGTGACCTACGCCCGGTCCCGGGACGTCACCGTCGGGCAACGCCCCGGCAACAGCCGCCGGTCAGGGTCGTAGGCGGGGAAGGGAGTGAACATGGCACTGTGGCGCATCCGGGCGACCGTGGACGACCGGCCGGGCTACCTGTCGGTGCTCACGGCGAGCCTCGCCCTGCGGGGGGTCAACATCCTCACCGTGCAGGTGCACACCACCGAGGCCGGCGCGGTCGACGACTTCCTCGTCGACGCACCGGACTCGCTCACCGAGACCGAGTTGCTGGCCGCCGTGGAGCGCGGCCGGGGGCGTAACTGCTGGGTGGCCCGCAGCGAGGCGCGCGGCCTGGCCGACCAGCCGACCCGGGTGCTCGGCCTGGCCACCCGGCTGGTCCGTGACCCGGAGGCGGCCGGCGAGGCGCTGCGCGTCCTGCTCGGCGCGGACGAGGTGAGCTGGCGGCCGGAGCCGGCCGTCGACGGGCCGGGCATCGGCGACACCACCATGCGCCTGGCCGACCCGACCGGCGGCACGTACACGCTGCGCCGGCTCGCGCCCAGCTTCACCCCGGCCGAGTACGCCCGCGCGCAGGCCCTGGCGGAGTTGGCCGCCGCCGTCGCCCGGCGGGCCGTCGAGCAGGTCGCCCTGGTCCTCCCCGACGGCGCCGAGGTGGGGGTCCGCCCGGCGACCGGGGACGACGTGCCGGCCCTGGTGAGCCTGCACGAGATGTGCTCGGCGCGCAGCCGGCAGCGGCGGTACCTCGGCGGGGCGGGGCTGCCCCCGGTGGCGCGGCTGCGCCGGCTGGCCGAGCCGGAGCGGGGCCTGACCCTGCTCGCCACTGACGTCGACGCCCCCGGTGAGCCGGTGGTCGCGATGGCGAACCTCCTCGGCGAGGGCGACGAGGCCGAGGTGGCGCTGCTGGTCCGCGACGACTGGCAGCGGCGCGGGCTCGGCACCGCCCTGCTGCGGCGGCTGGTCCGGCACGCCGAGCAGTCCGGGTACGCCGCGCTGGTGCTGCACACCCACGCGGAGAACGTGCCGATGCTGCGGACCCTGCGCCGGCTGGGCCGCCCCGCGCCGGTCGACCGGGACGGCCCGGTGCTCACCGTGACCGTCCCGCTGCCGGTCACCGCCCCGACCACGGGCTGACCACGGCCTGTCCGCGCCACGGCCTGTCCGCGCCACGGCCTGTCCGCGCCACGGCCTGTCCGCGCCACGGGCTGACCGCCGCCCCCGCCACGGGCCCGGCCGCCGCCCGGCCGCCGCCCGGACGGCGAGCCGACGGAGAGCGAGCCGACCGGAGGGTCAGCCGAAGAAGAAGCCGGCGCGGCGGTGCCCCGACACGCAGAACCGGTTGCCCTCCGGGTCGGCGAGGACCACGTACGGCAGCACCCCCGGCTCGGGCTCGGTCGGGTAGTACGCCCAGTCGATCCGTCGGGCCCCGAGCGCGACCAGCCGCGCCACCTCCTCGTCCAGGTCCGTCTCGCCGGCGTGCAGGTCGAGGTGGATGCGGGGGAAGTCCGGGGCGGGGCTCTCGCTGAGGTCCAGCGCGATGGCCGAGCCCGGCTGGCCGGGCGGCGGTTCGAGCACGATCCACTCGTCGCCGGGGTAGCGGGGCGGCCGGCGGACGTACCCGAGGGCGGCGCCCCAGAAGGCGGCGGCCCGTCCGCAGTCGGTGACGCCGAGCGATATCTGTTCGATCATCGACATCTGTCGACGGTAGCCGGGCGGGAGCGGGTTTCCCACCATGTCGACGGTCGGACTGTTGGGCTTCCCAACCAGGCCACCGACTCGATACATTGTCTGACATCCATGGGAGCGCTCCCGCGTATCCTCTCCGGACCCCACCACCACCGCCCCCGGCAGCTCCGAGGTGTTGCCCGACGCCGTCCCGCGTCCCCTCGGAGCTGCCGGGGCACCCTTCCGACAGGAGCCCACCCGATGCGCCACCGCACCCGGCCGTCGCGCGGCCGTCCCTGGCTGCGCCGACTCCTCGCCGTCGGCACCGCGCTGACCAGCGGCCTCGCCCTCGCCGTCACCGCGCCGCCGGCCGTGGCCGCCTCGGCCGCTGCGGCGCCCACCTTCAACTACGCCGAGGCGCTGCAGAAGTCGCTGCTCTTCTACGAGGCGCAGCAGTCCGGCGAGTTGCCCGAGTGGAACCGGGTCTCCTGGCGCGGCGACTCGGCGCTGACCGACGGCGACGACGTCGGTCTCGACCTCACCGGTGGCTGGTACGACGCCGGTGACCACGTGAAGTTCGGCTTCCCGATGGCGTTCAGCGCGACCATGCTGGCCTGGGGCGCGGTCGAGTACCGCGACGGGTACGTCCAGTCCGGACAGTTGACCCACCTGCTGAACAACCTGCGCTTCGTCAACGACTACTTCATCAAGGCGCACCCGTCCCCGAACGTCCTCTACGGTCAGGTCGGCAAGGGCGACGACGACCACAAGTGGTGGGGCCCGGCCGAGGTGATGCCGATGGCCCGGCCGGCGTACAAGATCGACGCGAGCTGCGGCGGCGCGGACCTGGCCGGGGAGACGGCGGCGGCGATGGCCGCCTCGTCGATGGTGTTCCGCCCCACCGACGCCGCGTACGCCGACAAGCTGGTCGGGCACGCCAAGCAGCTTTACACCTTCGCCGACACGGTGCGCAAGAGCTACAGCGAGTGCATCACCGACGCGACCAGCTTCTACCGTTCCTGGAGCGGGTACCAGGACGAGCTGGTCTGGGGCGCGGTCTGGCTGTACCGGGCCACCGGCGACGCCGCCTACCTGGCCAAGGCCGAGAGCGAGTACGACAAGCTCGGCACCGAGAACCAGTCCACCCTGCGGTCGTACAAGTGGACCGTCGCCTGGGACAACAAGCAGTTCGGCGCGTACGTGCTGCTGGCCAACCTGACCGGCAAGCAGAAGTACGTCGACGACGCCAACCGGTGGCTGGACTACTGGACGGTCGGGGTCAACGGGGAGAAGGTCCGGTACTCGCCCGGCGGGATGGCCGTGCTCGACTCCTGGGGCGCGCTGCGCTACGCCGCCAACACCGCCTTCGCCGCGCTGGTCTACAGCGACAAGACCACCGACGCCACCCGCAAGACCCGGTACAAGGACTTCGCCGTCCGGCAGATCAACTACGCCCTCGGCGACAACCCGCGCAACTCCAGCTACGTGGTCGGCTTCGGGGCGAACTCCCCGAAGAACCCACACCACCGCACCGCGCACGGCTCCTGGTGGGACAGCAGCAAGGTGCCGGCCGAGACCCGGCACGTGCTCTACGGCGCGCTGGTCGGCGGCCCGTCGTCGCCGAACGACGCCTACACCGACAGCCGCGACGACTACGTGATGAACGAGGTGGCCACCGACTACAACGCCGGCTTCACCTCCGCGCTGGCCCGGCTCACTCAGGAGTACGGCGGCACCCCGCTGGCCGGCTTCCCGCCGGTGGAGCAGCCCGACATCGACGAGCTGACCGTGGAGACCACGGTGATGCACAACGAGCCCCGGGCCACCGGCCTGAAGGTCATCGTCTACAACAAGTCGGCCTTCCCGGCGCGGGCGCTGACCAACGGGAAGTTCCGCTACTACTTCCGCCCCGACGGCACCGGCCCGATCCAGGTCACCCCCGGCTACACCCAGGGCTGCCCGTCGCCGTCCACCGCGAAGCAGCACTCCGCCGACCTCTGGTACGTCGAGGTCGACTGCACCGGGCACACCATCGCCCCGGCCGGCCAGTCGCAGCACCGGATGGAGGTCCAGTTCAAGGTCGGCGTACCGGAGGGCGGCACCTGGGACTCGTCGAACGACCCGTCGTACCAGGCCACCGCCGGGCCGAACCCGAAGGTCCCGCTCTACGCCGGCAGCACCCGGATCTGGGGCACCGAGCCCGGACCGGCCACCCCGGACACCACCGCGCCCACCACGCCCGGCACCCCGGTCGCCTCCGGGCTGAGCGCCACCGGCGTCACCCTGACCTGGCCCGCCTCCACCGACACCGGCGGCAGCGGCCTGGCCGAGTACGAGATCACCCAGGAGACGCTGGGCAGCGACGCGCTGGTCCTGCACCGGCGCACCACCAACAGCCTGACCCTGACCTCGCTCCAGCCGGCCCGGACGTACCGGTTCTGGGTGAACGCCCGCGACGGTGCCGGGAACCGCTCCCCGTCCTCGCCCCGGGTCGAGGTCACCACGCCCGCCGGCAACGGCCCGGACACCACGCCGCCCACCGTGCCCGGCACCCCGACCGCCTCGCAGGTCGGCCCGAACGGGCTGACCCTCACCTGGGGACCGTCCACCGACAACGTCGGCGTCACCGGGTACCAGGTGTACCGGCAGTCCTGGCCGGTCGCCTCGCTCGTCGCCACGGTCACCGGCACCAGCCACGCGGTGACCGGCCTGAGCCCGGCGACCGCGTACGTCTTCTACGTGGTCGCCCTCGACGCGGCCGGCAACCCGTCGGGCCCGTCGCCCACCGTCACCGTCACCACCGCCGACCCGCCGGTCGGCGGCGCGTGCAGGGTCGGGTACACCACCAACGACTGGAGCAGCGGCTTCACCGCCACCGTCACGGTCACCAACACCGGCACCACCCCGCTGACCGGCTGGACCCTCGGCTGGACCTTCCCGAACGCCGGGCAGAAGGCCGGCCAGGCATGGTCGGCGACGGTCACCCAGACCGGTA
Source organism: Micromonospora rosaria (assembly GCF_001567585.1). Lineage (GTDB taxonomy): Bacteria > Actinomycetota > Actinomycetes > Mycobacteriales > Micromonosporaceae > Micromonospora > Micromonospora rosaria. The sequence goes on along the minus strand of NZ_LRQV01000125.1, from coordinate 7,080 downwards.
CGGCGGTGACCGCGACGAACCTCTCCTACAACGGGGCGCTCGCCCCGGGCGCGTCGACCAGCTTCGGGTTCAACGGCACCCACACCGGGGCCAACCCCAAGCCGACCGCCTTCACCCTCAACGGTGTGGCCTGCACCGTGGCCTGACCGCGTACCGCCCGGGCCGGTCGCCGTTCCCCACGAACGGCGACCGGCTCGCGGTGCTTGTGCTGCCCCTGCTGTCCGCGCCGCCCCACTGCCCGCCTGGCCCCGCTGCCCCGTGCTCCGGTGTCCTCGCTGTCTCTGCCGCTGTCCGCGACGTCTGGGTGCCGTCCGCCCTCGTTGCGGTCGTTGGCCGACGGCGTCGCCCCAGCCGCGCTGCTGTCGGCGTCGTCCGCGCCGCAGCAGGGTAGGCGGTCGTTCGTCTCAGGTCGGAGACCAGCCGGCGGCGACGAGCGCGCGGCGCAGCGTCCGTGCCACCTCGTCCGGCCGGGTGCGTACCAGCCAGGCCGGGAAACGGAGGATCCGGTCGCCGGCGGTCCAGACGTCGTTCTGCCGCTGCATGTCCGCCGCCCAGTGCCGAACGTCCATGTGGTGCGACCCGTCGATCTCGACGTGCAGTCGCCAGCACGGCCAGTACCCGTCCAGCCATCGGGTCCGACCGCCGACGTCGGTCCGCCGGTGCTGCGTCTCGGGTGGCGGCAGGCCGTACCGTCGGCACAGCCGGACGAAGTCGATCTCCGACAGCGCCTCGGCGCCGCCGGTGAGGTCGGCCAGGGTATGCCTGATCAGTTCCCGTCGGGGTGCCCCGGGCAGCTCGGCCAGGACCGCGTCGAGTTCGTCGGGCGTCACCCGCCGCTGCTGGCAGCCGGCGGCCAGCAGGGCGGTCGCCGTCCGCGCGTCCCGTGCCCACCCGGCCGCGTCCACCAGGGAACGGGCCGTCGTGGTCCGGTTCGGCCGGGCGGCCTGCAGGTGCGTCTCCGGCAGCACGGTCGTGCGGCGTACCCGGACCGCCGGCGTTTCGAGCGGCAGCCGGCGCAGCAACTCCCGGCCGGGCCGGCGGTGCGCGGGTACGAGCACCTGCACCGTTTCCCGGGGCAGTCCCCGGACGCCGGCCTCGGCTGCTGCGGTCGCACCGGCCAGCACCGCGCCCGGACCGGCCACCAGGACGGCCACCCAGAGCTGTTGGTCCCGGGTGAGCTGACCGTTGCCGGTGAGCAGGATCCCCCGGCAGATGGCCCGCCACCGTCCGGATCGGATGTTCCCCCGCACCCGGCCCTCGCTGAGGGTGCCCCGGGCCTGGGCGGTGGTGAGGACGCCGGCCTGCTCGAACGTCAACCAGGCCAACTCGTCGGCCCCGTCACCGGGCGGCATCGACCTCATCACCCCACTCTTCCCCCAACCACCCCACCCCACCCCGCCACCCCACCCCCCACCCACCGCCGCTCGCGCCGCTCACCGCCGTCGATCTTCGGGATCTTGGACAGGTGTCGTGCGGAGCGGACGGAAACTGTCCACGATCTCGGCCGGAGAGGGCGCGGCGGTGGCGTTGTGGTGCGGGTTCGACGGGAGCTGTCCAGGATTCCGGTGGAGAAAGGGGGGCGCGGCCGTGGCACCGGGGGGTGCCACGGCCGCGCCGGGGGGTGGGGCGAGTAGAGCTGAGAGGTCAGCGGTCGTACGTGTCGGAGACGATCGCGAAGCCCCGGTTCCAGGTCTTGGAGTCCTCGCTGTCGGGCCGGTACGCCCGCTCGATGTTGCCGGCGGAGTCCACCGAGAACCAGTGGACCTTGGTGCCGTACGGCACCGTGATGGTCTCGCCGCCCTCACGGATGCCGCCGGAGGCGTAGAGGGTCGAGGCGTAGGTCGGCTTGCTGCTGTCCAGGGTGTAGAAGACCGCGGCCGGCTCGCTCGTCTCGAAGGTGATGTCGACCATGCCCGTGGTGGCGCTGTGCTTGGTGTGCAGGGTGCTGGTCGGGCGCTTCTTGTCCTTGTCGTGGTCGCGCGCCACCCGCATCAGCTCGACCAGACCGTTGGAGTACTCCATGGTCTGCTCGTGCGCCTCGGTGAAGGTCGGCTGGAAGGAGGTGCCGACCTCGAAGTTCCAGGCGTAGATGCCGTACTTGTACCAGAGCATGTCGCCGGAGTTGCCCGCCGCCGAGTAGAGCACGTCGGAGATCGGGCCGGTACGGGCCGGGGTGACCGCCAGGTTCCGGTGCCGCTTGATGGCGGTCAGGATCCGGGAGGACGCGCCCCAGAAGTACGACTCCTCGGCCAGGGTCGGGCGCGGCGCGGAGATCCGACCCGGGGTGGCGTACGAGCCCGGCGACCACATGAAGTAGTTACCGGAGGAGTGCAGGTTCATCGCGAACTTGATGTTGGGCCGGCTGGCCAGCCAGTCCAGGTTCTTGTTCTCCGGCTCGGAGAGCTCGCTCGGGCCGGCGTAGGTGCCGCTGGTGCAGCTCGGCGAGGCGCCCGAGTAGCCGTCGAACATGCTGTACTCGGTGTAGTTACGGTTGTTGTCCACACCCCACGAGTTGCGGCTCAGCGCGTCGGCCGGACCGTCCTCGGTGCAGTGGTTGGTCATGTTCTTCCGCTGCGAGGCGAAGTCGTAGAACGAGTAGTGACCGCCGTCCGGGTTGATCGACGGGGCGATCCAGATGTCCAGGCTGCGCAGCAGCGCCTTGGTGTTCTCGTCCGTCTTGTGGTTGCGCAGCAGCCGCTCGGCGGTCTCGATGGTCACCAGCGGCGGCACCCACTCCCGGGCGTGCTCCTGGGCGTAGGCGAGCACACCGGGCTTGGAGCCGTCCCGGAACTTGCCGATCCGCAGCGCGTACACCGGGTGCGGGTCGCGGGAGACGGTGGCCGGGGCGCTCAGGTTGTCGCTCAGCGGGGTGGCCCCGGCCGGCGCGACGACACCGGCACCGGTGTTGCCCCGGTAGGTGTACGCCTTGACCAGGGTGCCGGCGGAGGTGTTGAGGGCCGCGGCGACCTGGGCGGCGGTGCTGGTGACCGCGCCGCTGCCGTCGGTGGCGAGGCTGACCTTGATGGCCTTGTCGGTCACGGTCACGGCGAGGGCCTGGTCGGCCGCGCCCGGGTTGGCCAGCTCGACGGTGATGTCGTTGCCGCCCTCGTGGCCCCAGGCGTGCGAGTCGACCGCGACCCGGCTGGCGTCGGCGGTGCCGAGCACGGCCTGCGCCTTGCGCCGGTAGCCGTTGGTCTTGTGCGGCAGCTCGACCAGCTCGGCGAGCTCGGGGAACTCGTCGGCGAGCCGCTTGATCCGGTCGTACAGCTCGGTGGGGGTCAGGTAGCTGGTGATGAAGTCCTTCTGGTACCCCGGACCCTCCGGGTTCTCGTCGGGGATCGGCAGCCACTCCTTGACCTGCGCGACCGCCACGTCACCGGTGGGGCTGGTGATCTGGATCTTGTCCGGGCGCGAGGTGACGGTCGCGGCGCCCCGGTGGTACAGGTACACGCCGGCGTCGACGAACCGGGAGATGTTCTGGGTGCCGCCGGAGCCCATCTCGGTGCCCGGCCCGCTGTCGCGGGTCACGGTCAGCGTGCTGGTCGAGGTCTGGCCCTGCGCCCACTTCGCCTCCACCGAGAGCACCTGGCTGGTGCCGGAGGTGTAGTAGTCCGCGCGGACGATCTTCACGTCCGAGACGGCGGCGCTCTGGATCAGGTCGGCGGTGAAGGCCCGGTTCTCGGCCTGGTGCTCGGCGATGATCGCCTCGCGCTCGGCGATCCGGTCGTCGGTGTCCTCCGAGTCGTAGAGGGTCTTGCCGACGTTGTAGCCCTGGAGCTTGAGGGCCTGGACCTCGGTCGGGGTGACCACGGCGTGCACCACGATGCCCGCCTCCGTCTGGGAGACGTGGTGGTCGAGGTCGACGCCGGTGGCGACCAGCTTGTCCAGCTCGGTCCGGTCGGCGACGGTCACCTCCACCACGCTCGCGTCCTCGTCGGCGAAGCGTTCGAGGGCGGCGTGGACCTCGTGGGTGTCGTCCGTGGCGGCGGCAGTCACGGCGGTGGCCGGACTGGCCAGGAGGAAGAGCGCCGTCGCCGCGGCGGTGGCCGCGGGGAGACGCTTTCTCCACCGTGGCAGGGAGGAGTGGGACATGTCGCTACCTTTCACTTACGGTGCCGCTGACCCGGAGGGAGACAGGGCGAAGTACCGTCCTCCACAGTGGACGGACGGTCCGGGGTTGTCACCCGGTCACGTCGTGACGGCTGGTCCGACAGCTCCCCCGACGGGCGGGGAACACTGACGGACCTGGGCGTGGCGGGCGAATGTGCAGGTCGTGGCCGTTGGGGGTTGGCCCATCCTGGACGGCGGCGACTTGATCTGTCAATCACCTCTCCGGCCGCCTCACCGCATGTCACACGGCGGCCGAGGGATCGACCCACCGCCATGCCGGGCCCCGACGATCCGAGGTGGAGGTCGGTGGGTCGGTCGGCCATCGCCCGCCCGGCCGCAACGCGGCGGCGGTCGGCCGGAGCGCCCCTACCGATCGGTGGATCCGAATTTACCGCATAACCGCTCAAGCGCCGCGATCCCCATGCTGGCGAGGCGGGTCCCGGGGCCCGGTCCCCGCCCGCCGTCCGGCGGTCCGCCCACCCGCCGTGCCGGACACGCGCCAGCGGTCGCCCGGGGCCGGTCCACCGACGGACAACCACCGGTTCCGCCAGGGTGCGGCTCAGCCTGGCGGGTACGCCGGCACCGCCGGTGGTCCAGGCCGTACGCCCGGGTGCCGGCCGCACCCCACCCGCCGCACCGCGCCAGCGGTGGCCGGTGGCCGCACGGCGACGGCTCCAGCGACGGCCCGGTGCCGGCCCGGCGGTGACCCAGCGGTGGCCCGGTGCCGGTCGAGCGGTGCCGGCCCGTGCGGTGGCCGGGTCGCGGCCTGGTGGTGGCCGGCGGTCAGCCCCGGAACTCGCCGTGTTCGACGCAGACCGCCGACCAGCCGGCCGGCAGGATCTGCACCTTCATCCGACGGCGGCACCGGGCGCAGAACCGGGGCGGCTCCAGCGCCCGCGCCGCCGCGCACGCCGGGTGCGGGCCGGACCGCGCCGGCTCGCCGCACCGGTCGCACCAGGGCGGCGGCACGTCGCCGCCCACCGTCGTGGGGTCCGGCACGCTCACAGCGTCGCGGAGAGCGCCTTGACCGGCATCTTCAGGTCGTCGAGCAGCTTCAGGTCCTCCGTCGCCGGCCGGCCCAGCGTGGTGAGGTAGTTGCCGACGATCACCGCGTTGATGCCGCCGAGCAGGCCGTCCCGGGTACCCAGGTCGCCCAGGGTGATCTCCCGGCCGCCCGCGTACCGCAGGATGGTGCGCGGCATCGCCAGTCGGAACGCGGCGATCGCGCGCAGCGCGTCCTTGCCCTCCACCACGGGGCGGTCACCGAGCGGGGTGCCGGGGCGGGGGTTGAGGAAGTTCAGCGGGACCTCGTGCGGGTCCAGCTCGGCGAGCTGCGCGGCGAACTCGGCCCGCTGCTCCACCGTCTCGCCCAGGCCGAGGATGCCGCCGCAGCAGACCTCCATGCCGGACTCGCGGACCATCCGCAGGGTCTCCCAGCGCTCCTCCCAACTGTGCGTGGTGACCACGGTGGGAAAGTACGAGCGGCAGGTCTCCAGGTTGTGGTTGTAGCGGTGCACCCCCATGTCGACCAGCTCGTCGACCTGCTCCTGGGTGAGCATGCCCAGCGACGCGGCGACCTGGATGTCGACCTCCGCCCGGATCGCGGCCACGCCCTCGCGCATCTGCTTCATCAGCCGGGCGTCCGGACCGCGTACCGCGGCGACGATGCAGAACTCCGTCGCGCCCGTGGCCGCGGTCTGCTTGGCCGCCTCCACCAACGAGGGGATGTCCAGCCAGACCGACCGCACCGGCGAGGTGAACAACCCGGACTGGGAGCAGAAGTGGCAGTCCTCCGGGCAACCGCCGGTCTTCAGCGAGACGATCCCCTCGACCTCGACCTCCGGCCCGCACCAGCGCATCCGGACCTCGTGGGCGAGCTGGAGCGCGGCGGGCAGGTGCTCGTCGGGCAGGGTGAGCACGGCGAGGACACCGGCTTCGTCGAGGCCGACGCCGGTCTCCAGCACCTGGGCCCGGGCCTGGTCGAGGATCTCTGGCATGGCTCGTACCCTACAAGGCCCCGGGCAGCGGAGGAACGGCCGCCAGCGGCCGGCCGGTGCGCCGTACGGGCCCGCCGGGACCCCGCGAACCCGCGGCGGGCAGGCGGTGGGGCGAGGGGTCGCGCGGCGTCGCCGCGCCACGCCGGGGCGGCGGCGGGTGGCCGTGACGCCACGCCGGTACGGGTCGGACAGGTGGTAATTTTCGCCCGGGCGGCCCGGGGTGTTCCGACCCCGGCGGGAAGCGTTCGCGGCGATCCGGTCGGCGCGGGAGGGAGTGGCGGTGGCGGACTGGCTGGCGGCGCTCGACCGCCGTGCCGAACTACGGGCCCGCGCCGGGCTCACCCGGCGGCTGCGTCCCCGACCGGCCGACGACGTCGTGGTCGACCTGGCCGGCAACGACTACCTCGGCCTGGCCCGCCACCCCGAGGTCACCGCCGCCGCGACTCGGGCGCTCGCCGGGTACGGGCTGGGCGCCACCGGCTCCCGGCTGGTCCGGGGCTCCACCGAGGCCCACCACGACCTGGAGGCGGCCCTCGCCGACTGGCTCGGCACCGGGCGCAGCCTGGTCTTCTCCTCCGGGTACCTGGCCAACCTCGGCGCGATCCGGGGCCTCGTGCAGCCCCGCACCCTGCTAATTGCCGACGCCCACAACCACGCCTCACTGATCGACGGTTGCCGGATCTCCGGCGCGGAGACCGTGGTCACGCCGCACGGTGACGTGGCGGCGGTGGCGCGGGCGTTGGCCGGGGCGCCGGGGCGACCGGCGGTGGTGGTGACCGAGTCGGTCTTCTCCGTCGACGGTGACCTCGCCCCCCTCGCCGACCTGCACGCCGTCGCCCGCCGGCACGGCGCGGTGCTGCTCGTCGACGACGCGCACGCGCTCGGGGTGCTCGGGCCGGGCGGGGCCGGCGGGGTGGCCGCCGCCGGCCTGGCCGGCGCGCCGGACGTGGTGGTCACCGCGACCCTCTCCAAG
>NZ_LRQV01000124.1 GCF_001567585.1 Micromonospora rosaria | reverse complement strand
CGGTGAGCAGTTGCCCCCACCGGTCCCGCCACAGGTCGCTGCCGGCGGCGGCCAGCGGGGGCACCTGGTCGGCCGGTACGGGTGCGGTGGTCGCCAGCGGCTCCACCACGCCGGCCTCGGCGACCAGCAGGGGCAGCACGGTCGCCGCCCGGGTCACCGCCCAGCCCGGGTCGTCGACGAAGACCTCCCGGGTCAGCCCGAACCGCTCCAGCCGGGTCCGGAGCCCGACCAGCCGGGTGCGGTCCAGGTCCGGTGAGGTGGTCACCGTGACGAACGCCGAGTCGTCGAGTTCGCTGCTGGCCGAGGTGTAGGTCACCCGCGCCTCGACCTGCACCCAGCGCGGGCACTGCGGGTTCTCCTCGACGCCGATCCCGACGCCGGCGTTCGACCCGACGCTGACGACCTCGGTCGAGCTGTCGCTGAGCCGCCAGCCGTAGCAGAGGCCGTGCTGCTCGGCGGCGCGGGCCAGGATCGGCACCGTGTCGTCCCGCTCGGCGGCGGTGGGCGCCGGGACCAGGGTGGAGCCGTCGTCCCGGCGCACGATGCCGACCACGCAGCCACCGACGAGCAGCACGGTCACCAGGGCCAGCCCCACCTTCGTCAGGCCGCTGTGCGCCGGGGTGGTCGCCGGCCGGCGGGCCTGGCCGGACCGCTTGCCGGCGGCCATCAGATGATCGCGGCTGCGATGATCGCGCCGGTGGCGAGGTGGACGGTGGCCGAGACCCAGACCGCCGGGTGCGGCTCCGGGTCGACCAGGATCTCCCCGAGCTTGCCGGGGGTCACCGCGTCCAGCAGCAGGAACGCCACCGACATGATGACCAGGCCGAGGACGCCGTACGCGCCGGCCCCGATCAGGCCGATGGCGACGTCGTGCGAGCTGGCGACGATCGCGGCGACCACGATGGTGCCGACCCCGAGCAGGTTCGAGGCGAGCAGCACGGCGGCGTTGCGGTTGCGGTGGGTCCAGATCAGCTCGTTGAGCCGGCCGGGGGTGGCCACGTCGACCAGGACGTAGCCGATGGCCATCAGCACGATGCCGACCGCACCGTAGGCGAGGCTGACCAGCAGGTCGTTCAGGAGGTTCTGCACAGGGGGCTCCAGGATGAGGGGGTCGTCTCGGTACTTGACAGGCTCACTTGCCGCTGCCGGGGCCGCCGCCCCGGACGGTGCTGCCGCCGCCCCAGCCCCAGCCCCGGCCGACCGTGGAGTGGTAACGCGGGTAGGCGGTGGTCATCCGCTCCAGCAGGATCACCGAGCCGGCGGCGAGCGGCAGGATGACCACCGAGTCGTCGTCGTAGCGCAGGTAGACGCCGCTGCCGTCGACGTACTGGTCGGCTGGCTGCCAGGCGTCGGTGACCTCCTTCGCCACCTGGCTGGGCGGCCGGCTGGAGGTGTACGCGAGGGCGTCGCGGCCGATGTCCCGGGTGGCCGCCCGGGTGTAGCGTTCCTCGACGAAACCCCGGGGCGAGAAGTTGCCGTAGAAGAGGGCGAAGGCCGCGATCATCGCGCCCACCAGCGCGACGGCCACGCCCACCACGAACCAGCGCCGGTACGTCATCGCAGGGTCACCACCGTCTCGGTCAGGACCAGCTCGCCGGTCTGGGGATACGCGTGCCAGGTACGCCAGCCGACCGCCCCGTCCGGCGGGTCGGGCCGGACGTGCAGCGCGGTCACCGCGTTGACGTCCCCGCCGAAGACCCCCACCAGGGCGTACCGGTCGTCGGCGAGTTCCGCCCGCAGCCCGGCCACCCGGTGGGTCAGCTCGGCCGGGGCGAGCCGCAGCACCGAGGCGGTGAACCGGTGCCCGGCCGTCTCGTCGTACGCCACCGGCGGCAGCTCCGGCGGACGGCCGGGCAGGCAGGCGACGGTCTCGGTCAGCTCGGTGCCGGGCGCGCGCAGGAGCACCTGGTGCGAGGCGCCGAGCAGGCGCAGCCGCAGCTCGACCGGGCCGGGCAGGGCGAGGTCGAGCACGTGCAGCGCGGGCCGTTCGGCGTCACCGAGGACGAGACTGAGGTCGGCCGCGCGGGTGTCCACGTAGGGCGTGTCGAGCGTGACCAGCACCGGTCAGCCCACCTTCCCCGGGCCCTGCGGGTAGATCATGACCTCGCCCCGGTGCAGCAGCTCGCCCTGGGCGACCTCCCAGTTCGCCGAGCCGAACGCCTCGAAGGAGAGCCGCGCCCCGCCGGGGCCCCGGTAGTCGTGGTACCGCATGGTGCCGTTCGGGTCCAGCCCGGTGGTGCCGACGGCGGTGTACCGGGCCTGGCCGGTCTCCTCCCAGGAGTACCGGCGACCGGCGAAGTCGATGGTCGGCGCGCCGGGGGTGACGGTGGCGCCCGGCTCGGCCGCCCAGAGCACCAGCTCCAGGTCGGGATCCTCCTCGACGGAGATCCACCGCTTCGTGCCCTGCGCGTCGTCGATCAGGTGCTCGGCCCAGCTCCACCCGCCCTCGACGAGCTGGATCGAGCCCCGGACGGCGTACGAGACGCCCCGGATCTCGACGATGTCGCCGGGGGTCAGCCGGCGTGGATCGCCGCGCAGCGCGTCGGAGTCGCGGTCCCGGAACGGGTCACCGCCCGCCCGCTGCTGTGCCTTCGGCTTCTGCTTGGACCGTTGTACCGCGACGATCGCGATGACCACACCGGCCACACCGATCAGACATCCTGCCGCCGTCAGCAGGTACGCCACGGAACCGTTCATTGCGACCACCTCCCCAGGTGCACCGGCGGTGACGGTAACAACCCCGGGCCACCAGGAGAAACAGCCCTGTTGTCGAGTGACAACTCAGGTACGCGGCGTCGACTGCGGCGGCTCCCCGGCGGCCCCTGCCGGCGGCTCCGCCTCCGCAACGGTGGCCGGGGGCTCCGCTGGCGGGGCCGACGGGGCAGTAACCGAAGGCTCCGCCGGCGGGGCCGGCGGGGCGGGTGGCCGGCCGAGGTGCAGCGCCGGGTCGGGACAGATCAGGTACCCCGGCGGCACCGGGTACCCGGGCGGCACGGTGACGCCGGCCAGCGGCGCGGTGCCGTACCCGGGTGGGCCGTAGCCGGCCGCCGGGGCGGGGGCGGCCGGTGCGCCGTACCCGGACGGGAACGGGTACCCGCCGGGTGCGGTGGGCAGGCCGTACCCGGCACCGGGGAAGGGGTACCCGGGCAGCGGGTACGGCACCGGGGCGACGGCGTGCCGCGCGGTGCCGAAGTAGCGCCCCGCCGGGGGCAGGGTCAGCAGCAGCACGACCACGATGGTCAGGAGCAGGAGCAGGCCGAAGCCCGCCGCACCGAGACCGAAGAACACGTCGTCGGCCGGGTCCACCCGGCCGTACAACTCGTCACTGAACCGCGAGGACGTCCACTCGGTCTCGTCGAACGGTGGCCCCTCCCCCTCCACGCCGAGCCCCACGAGCATGAACGGCAGGAAGAGCAGCCCGCTGCAGGGCATCCCGAGACAGGCCACGAACTGGAGGCCACCGGCCACGAGGACCGCGATCCGCGCGCCGTTGCGGCCCCGGCGGACCCGGGGCGCGGTGGCCGCCAGGACGACGGCCAGGAGCAGCGCGGGCAGGGCGAACGCGCTGGACGTCACGACGTTACTGATCCGCTCCCCGGACACCTCGTCCGGGTCGGCGTCCGGGACCAGCCGCACGGCCCGGTCGATCTGCCCGTTCCAGTGGACCGCGTACCAGGCGACCAGTCCGACCAGCAGCAGCAGGACGGCGACCAGCGCGAGCTGTACCCAGAACGCGGCGGTCACCGTGGCGGGCCGGGCCGGGCGGGCCGGCTCGGCCGGCTCCACCGGGGATTCGATCATGGTTGGCACGGTAGCCAGGAGGCTTCGACACCGGCAGATCCGTTCGGCCGGACCTCCGGACGGATCAGCCTGTCCGGCGGACCGACTCTTCCGGCGGATCAGCCTTCCGCGAGCCGGCGGGCGGCGTACTCGCCGAGCGTGACCTGCTCCAGCAGGCAGCCGGTGAAGCTGGTGAGCACCGCGTCGTCGGCCCGCAGCGCGGTCCAGGCGATCCGGGCCGCCGCCGGGTCGACCTGCTCCAGCAGGGTCGCCGCGTACGCCCGGCCGGTCGGCGAGCCGTTCGCCAGCAGCCAGTCCAGCCTGGCCCGGACCTCGCCGGCCCGGCTGGGCAGGGCCTGCTCCAGCCGGCGGTACGCCTCGGTGTCCGGCAGCACCGCCCCGGCCAGGCCGACCCCGCCGAAGGCGAGCGTCCCCGCCTCGGCCAACACCCCGGCCGCCGCGTCCAGACCGGCCGCCGCATCCGGATCGTTCGGCACCTCCGGATCGGTCACCGCGTCCGGACCGTTCGGCGCGTCCGGACCGTTCGGCGCGTCCAGATCGGTCACCGCGTCCGGTGGCCCGTCCGCCACGTCCCGGGCCTCGGCTCGCGCGTCCCGGCTCCGGCTCCCGGCCGTCACGTCCCCGGCCTCGGTGCTCGTGTCCCGGTGCTCGTCCCGCCCACGGTGCTGCGCCATGGACGCATTGTTCCCCCGGCCGTCCACCATCAACCGGTCCGCCGGACGATGGGTGATGCCACCGGGCCACCGTGCCGGCACGGCGACCGGGGCCGGCACGGCAGCCGAGGCGGCACGGCAACCGGGGCGGCTCAGTCGGTGAATGGCGGCGGCTCAGCCGGTGAATGGCGGTGGCTCAGCCGGTGAATGGCGGCGGCTCAGCCGGTGGCCGGGGCCTGCCGGTAGGAGGCGATCTCGATCAGGTTGTCGTCCGGGTCCCGGACGTAGAGGCTGGTCATCGGCCCCATCGCCCCGGTCCGCCGGACCGGCCCGAGTTCGACGGCGATCCCCGCGCCACGCAGGTGCTCCTGCACCTGCGTCAGGGGCAGGTCGGTGACCAGGCAGAGGTCGCCGCTGCCCGGGGTGGGGCTGGCCGCCTTCGGCTCGGCCTCGTGCCCGGCCTGGTGCAGGTTGATCTTCTGACCACCGAACCGGAGCGCCCGGCGGTCCCCGTCGAAGGTCTCCGCCTGCATGCCCAGCCCACGGGTGTAGAAGTCGACCGTCCGGTCGAGGTCCGCCACGGTGAGCACGAGATGGTCGAGCCGCTGGATCCGCATAACGGTATGCGTACTCCATTTGTCCCGCTCACGGGCGACAACCCGGGTTACCGGCGCTTTCGTCCATGCCGATCATGTCCGGAGAACGCCGTCGCCCCTCACCCGTTCGGGTGAGGGGCGACGGTGGCGGTGGTCCCGGGCCGCCACCGGTCGGACCGGGGTGGTCGGGGTCGTCGCCGGTCAGGCCGGGGCGACGGTGAGCCCGTCCTTGCTGTCGGCCAGGTCGACGGCGACCGTGTCGCCGTCCCGGATCTGGCCGGCGAGCAGGGCCTTCGCCAGCTTGTCGCCGATCGCGGACTGGACCAGCCGGCGCAGCGGCCGGGCACCGTAGATCGGGTCGTACCCGTGCTCGGCGAGCCACGTCCGGGCGGTCTCAGTGACGTCCAGCGACAACCGACGGTCCGCGAGACGACCCCGCAGCCGTGCCAACTGGATGTCCACGATGTCGCGCAGGTCGTCCCCGGCGAGCGCGGCGAAGACCACGATGTCGTCGAGGCGGTTGAGGAACTCCGGCTTGAAGTGCGACCGGACCACCGCGAGGACCCCCTCCCGGCGCTGCTCCTCGGCCAGCGTCAGGTCACTGATCACCGCCGACCCGAGGTTCGAGGTGAGGATCAGGATCGCGTTGCGGAAGTCGACGGTACGGCCCTGGCCGTCGGTGAGCCGGCCGTCGTCGAGCACCTGGAGCAGCACGTCGAAGACGTCCGGGTGGGCCTTCTCCACCTCGTCGAGCAGGATCACCGAGTACGGCCGGCGGCGTACCGCCTCGGTGAGCTGGCCGCCCTCCTCGTAGCCGACGTACCCGGGCGGGGCGCCGACCAGCCGGGCCACGGAGTGCTTCTCGCCGTACTCGCTCATGTCGATGCGGACCATCGCCCGCTCGTCGTCGAAGAGGAACTCGGCGAGCGCCTTGGCCAGCTCGGTCTTGCCGACGCCGGTCGGGCCGAGGAAGAGGAAGCTGCCGGTCGGGCGGTCCGGGTCGGCGACTCCGGCACGGGCCCGGCGCACCGCGTCGGAGACCGCGCCGACCGCCTCGCTCTGGCCGACCACGCGGGCCCGCAGCGACTCCTCCATCCGCAGCAGCTTGGCGGTCTCGCCCTCCAGCAGGCGGCCGGCCGGGATACCCGTCCAGGAGGCGACCACGGCGGCGATGTCGTCCGCGCCGACCTCCTCCTTCAGCATCGCCCCGTCGGCCTGGAGCCGGGCCAGCTCCTCCTCCGCCCGCGCCAGGTCGGCCTTGAGCGCCGGGATCCGGCCGTACCGCAGCTCGGCGGCGCGTTCCAGCTCGCCGTCGCGCTCGGCCCGCTCGGCCTCGCCGCCGAGTCGTTCCAGCTCCTCCTTGGCGGTGGAGAGCTTGGTGATGTGGTCCTTCTCCAGCTTCCAGCGGTCGGAGAGGGCGGTGAGCTGTTCCCGCTTGTCGGCCAGTTCCTTGCGCAGCCGCTCCAGCCGCTCGACCGAGGCCGCGTCCGGCTCCTTGGCCAGCGCCATCTCCTCGATCTCCAGCCGGCGTACCGCCCGCTCGATCTCGTCCACCTCGACCGGCCGGGAGTCGATCTCCATCCGGAGCCGGGACGCGGACTCGTCGACCAGGTCGATCGCCTTGTCCGGCAGGAACCGGTCGGTGATGTACCGGTCGGAGAGGCCGGCGGCGGCGACCAGCGCGGCGTCGGTGATCCGGACGCCGTGGTGCACCTCGTACCGCTCCTTGAGGCCACGCAGGATGCCGATGGTGTCCTCGATGGTCGGCTCCCCGACCAGCACCGGCTGGAAGCGGCGCTCCAGCGCCGGGTCCTTCTCGATGTGCTCGCGGTACTCGTCCAGGGTGGTCGCCCCGACCATCCGCAGCTCGCCCCGGGCCAGCATCGGCTTGAGCATGTTGCCGGCGTCCATCGAGCCCTCGCCCTTGCCGGCGCCGACCACGGTGTGCAGCTCGTCCAGGAAGGTGATCACCTGGCCGTTGGAGCCCTTGATCTCCTCCAGGACGGACTTCAGCCGCTCCTCGAACTGGCCCCGGTACTGCGCGCCGGCCACCATCGCGCCGAGGTCGAGCGAGACCAGCTTCTTGTCCCGCAGCGACTCGGGGACGTCCCCGGCGACGATCCGCTGGGCCAGCCCCTCGACGATGGCGGTCTTGCCGACGCCCGGCTCACCGATCAGCACCGGGTTGTTCTTGGTACGCCGGGACAGCACCTGGATGACCCGGCGGATCTCGGAGTCCCGGCCGATCACCGGGTCGATCTTCCCGTCCCGGGCGCTGGCGGTCAGGTCGACGCCGTACTTCGCCAGGGCCTGGTACGTCTGCTCCGGGTCGGCGCTGGTCACCCGCCGGTCCCCGCCCCGTACCGTCGGGAAGGCCGCGACCAGGGTCTCCTCGGTGGCCCCGGCCCTGCGCAGCGCGGTCGACACCGCGCCGCCGACCCGGGCCAGGCCGGCGAGCAGGTGCTCGGTGGAGGTGTACTCGTCGCCGAGCGGCCGGGCGATCTGCTCGGCGGCGCCGATGGCGTTGACGAACTCCCGGGCCAGGGTCGGCTCGGCGATGCTGGACCCGCGCGCGGCGGGCAGGGCGTCGACCGACCGCTGGGCGACCCGGCGCAGCTCGGCCGGGTCGGCCCCGACGGCGCGCAGCAGGCCGGCGGCGGTCGACCCCTCGGTGTCCAGCAGGGACAGCAGCAGGTGCCAGGGTTCGACGGTGGCGTGCCCGCGCTGGTTGGCCTGGGCGACGGCGCCGGTGATGCTCTCGCGGCTCTTGGTGGTGAGACGTTCCGTGTTCATGGGCTCCCCCGGATCGGCGTGTCCACTGACTAGTACGCAACCAGAGTTGAGCGTATTCCACTCAACTCTAGCCGGTGACCCACGTCACACCGAGGGAAGGAAGGGCCCCCTGTTAACGCATACGGTAGAGAAGGTTCCCCTTCTCACCACCGGACAGGGATCAGCCCGCCGGACAGGTTCAGCGGGGCAGCCGGGGCGTACCGGCTCCCGGCGAGGGCGGGGGGCGGGCGGGGCGGGGGCGCAGGGCGCGGGGCGGCCGGGTGGGGCGTGCGGGAGTAGCGTGGGTTGGTGCGAGTACGTGTCGAACAGACCGCCCTGCCGGGCATCGGCATGCGTCACGAACTGATGACGGAATCCGGCCGCCGGCTCGGGGTGGTCTCCCACCGCAACGGCCGCCGCGACCTGGTCCTGTACGACCCCGAGGACCCCGACGCCTGCCAGGCGGACATCCCGCTCACCGACGACGAGGCCGAGGCGCTGGCCGACATCCTCGGCGCGTCGCTGATGCTCGGCCAGTTGTCCGGCCTCCGGGACCAGGCCGCCGGGCTGCTCACCGAGCAGATCGCCATCCCGGCCGGCTCGACGTACGTCAACAAACGGCTCGGCGACACCAAGGCGCGTACCCGGACCAGCGCCTCCATCGTCGCCGTCCTGCGCCACGGCGAGGTGATCGCCTCCCCGGACCCGTCCTTCCGCTTCGCGGCCGGTGACGTGGTGGTCGTGGTCGGTACCCGCAAGGGTCTCGACGGCGTGACCGCCATCTTCGCCGACGGTGACCCGGACGGCTGAGGCGGATGCACGAGAGCACCCTGCTCCTCATCGAGGTCGGTGCGCTGCTGTTCGGTCTCGGCCTGCTCGGGCGGCTCAGCCGCCGGATCGGTCTCTCCCCGATCCCCCTGTACCTGCTCGCGGGTCTGGCCTTCGGTCACGGCGGCATCCTGTCGCTGAGCGCGAGCGAGGAGTTCATCGCCGTCGGCTCCGAGATCGGCGTGATCCTGCTGCTGGTCATGCTCGGTCTGGAGTACTCGGCCGGTGAACTGGTCGGCAACCTGCGCTCGGCCGCCCCGGCCGGGCTGCTCGACGCGGTGCTCAACGCCCTGCCCGGGGCCGCGTTCGCCCTGCTGCTCGGCTGGGGTTGGCTGGCGGCGGCGGTCCTGGCCGGCATCACCTGGGTCTCCTCCTCCGGTGTGGTCGCCAAGGTGCTCGCCGACCTGGGCCGGGTCGGCAACCGGGAGACCCCCGTGATCCTCTCGGTCCTCGTCATCGAGGACCTGGCGATGGCGCTGTACCTGCCGCTGGTCACGGCGCTGCTGGCCGGCGTCGGGTTGCTGCGGGGCGGGGTCGCCCTCGGGGTGGCCGTGCTGACCGTGGTCGTCGTCCTGGTGGTCGCGATCCGGTTCGGCAACCTGATCTCCTCCGCCCTGTCGGCCAACGACCCGGAGGCGCTGCTGCTCGGCGTACTCGGGCTGACTCTGCTGGTCGCCGGCGTGGCGGCGAAGCTGCAGGTGTCGGCGGCGGTCGGGGCGTTCCTGGTCGGCATCGCGCTCTCCGGGCCGGTGGCACACCACGCGACCGAACTGCTCTCCCCGCTGCGGGACCTCTTCGCCGCCGTCTTCTTCGTCTTCTTCGGGCTGGTCACCGATCCCCGGGACATGCCGCCGGTGCTGCTGCCCGCGCTCGTGTTGGCCCTGGTCACCATGGGGACCAAACTGCTCACCGGGTACCTCGCCGCCCGGCGGGTCGGCATCGGCGAGCCGGGTCGGTGGCGGGCCGGTCTCGCGCTGATGCCCCGGGGGGAGTTCTCCATCGTCATCGCGGGGCTCGCCGTCGCCGCCGGCACCGTGGAGCCGAGGCTCACGGCGCTCGCCACCGCGTACGTGCTGATCACGGTGGTGACCGGGCCGATGCTGGCCCGCCTGCCCGATCTGCCCTGGTTCAAGCAGTGGCTGCGACGGCGGGCGACGGCCCCGGTACCCGAACCGCTGCCCCTGCCCGACTGAGCACACCACCCAGGTCCGACCGAGCACAACGCCCGGTCCGACGGGTCACGACGCCGGTGTCCGATTGATCACCGGCACCGGGCGGGCCGGGTCGGCCGTACGGTCGGCTCCGGCCGGCCCGACGGCCTCGGAATTCTTCCCACCCGGGGGCTTACGCAGGTCATCGGTACCGCGCTACCGTGTCGCCCCAGCAGCCAGGGTCCGCGGACGGCCGGTGCCGCCGCGGGCGACACGCGGGAGGTCGGGCCGTTGAGCGTGCAGGAATCGACCTTCCCCGGCTTCGCCAACCCCGTCGACCCCTCCCCGGCGGAGCTGCGGGCGTGGGCGTACCAACCCGACTCGGTGCCGTTGACCTCGATGCCGCCGGACTGGGACCTGCTGGTCGCCGGGGACCGGCTGGTGATGACGCTCTTCGACCTGGCGATGGACCGGTCCTGCCCGGCGCGGCGGTTCGCCCTGCACTGCCTCTACATCTACGCCGCCGACGGCATCCGGACGAAGTTCCGGGCGCACCCGCGACGACGCTTCCGCAAGCTGGTCGACCAGGCCGAACGCGGTGGCGACGAGGTGATGCGTACCTGGGCACACAACGCCCGGGTGCTGCTGGCCCGGCCGGAACTCTTCGTCTACCGGGACTGGTGCGAGGGCGGCCTCGTCCGGGAGAATCGCCGGCTCGACTGACCGGGAGAACCGCCGGCTCGACTGAGCGGACACGGCGAGCGGGCCGGAACCCCCCGTGGTTCCCGGCCCGCTCGCGGTCCCTGGTCGGCGGTCAGCCGCCCGGCTGTCCCCGCCGTTCGGGCGCGACGTCCGCCCGGTTCCGGTCCCCGCCCCGGTCGGCCCGGGGCCGGTTGGCGGCCCGGTCGGCCCGCCGGTTGGCACCGGTGTCAACCTGCGGTCGGGTGTTCGTCCGGGGTCGGTCGGCGGGCTGCTGCGCCCGGGGCCGGGTGTCGGCCCGGCCCTGGTCGAGGCCCTTGTCGACCTGGTCGGTGAACCGGCCCTGGATGATCTCGGCGAACTTCCGCCGGACCGTCTCGGCGACCTTGTCGAACCGCTCCTCCGCCGCCTGCGCCACCTTCCGGGCCGGCTCCGACGGATGCTGGACCGGTCCGGACGCCGCCTTCCCGCCCGCTTCCGCCGACCTGACCGCCGGTTCCCCCGGCTTCGCCGCCGGTGACCCCGGCGCCGCCGACTTCCCCGCTGGCGTCGGCGGCTGCCCCGCCGATCCCACCGACGTGGCCGCCGGTGCCGCCGGCTTCGCCGCTGGTACCGCTGGTTTGTTGCCTGGTCCGGTTGCCGTGCGGGTCGGTTCTGCGGCGGTGCCGGCCGGTTCAGCCATCGCTCCCCCTCGCCAGCTCGGCAGCCCGGATTGGGCGGATAACGTGTGATTCACAGCCTAGTCGGGCCGACCCGGGTCGCGCTGGAGAACCGGCGGACCCACGGCTCAGCGTTCGGGGTTGCGCCGGGGGCGCCAGACCACCAGGGCGGTGGAGGTCCGGGTGGAGCGGACCAGGTCGCTGCCGGGGAAGGGGGTCAGCGACTCCAGCTCGGCCACCCGGCGGTACGCGGCCTCCAACTCCGCCTCCAACCGGGCCACCCGCTGCTGCGCCTGCTCCAGCAACTGCTCCAGGCCGATGATCCGCTTGATCCCGGCCAGGTTCACCCCGTCGTCCTGGCTGAGCCGCTGCACCTCGCGCAGCAGCACCACGTCCCGGACGCTGTACCGCCGCCCGCCGCCGGCGGCCCGGCCCGCCTGGACCAGGCCCAGCCGGTCGTACTGGCGCAGCGTCTGGGGGTGCATCCCCGCCATCCGCGCCGCGACCGAGATCATCAGTACCTTGGCCTCGTAGGCAGGGTCACCCGAACCGGCGAACTCGTCCGACATCACCGCTCACCTCCGCATGAACTCCACCGGTCACCCGAAGCGACGTACCCGGGCGTCGAGATGTTCCCGACTGGCCGGCGGGGTCTCCTCGGCGAACGTCCGCAGCGCCTCGCGCGCGGTGTCCGAGAGCGTCGCCGGCACCACCACGTCCAGCGTGACCAACAGGTCGCCGACCTGCCCGTCCCGACGGGCGACGCCCTTGCCCCGGGCCCGCAGCACCCGCCCGCTCGGGGTACCCGCCGGCACCCGCAGGGTCACCGCCCCGTCCAGGGTCGGCACCCGCAGGTCCGTCCCCAGCGCCGCCTCGGCGAAGGTGATCGGGACGCTCAGCGTCAGGTCGTCCCCGGTACGCCCGAACAGCTCGTCCGGGCGGACCTTCACCTGCACGAAGAGGTCGCCGGGCGGGCCACCCCGCTCGCCGGGTTCACCCCGCCCCGCCAGCCGGATCCGCTGCCCGTCGGCGACGCCGGCCGGGAAGCGGACGTTCAGCGTCCGGGTCTTCGTCACCCCGCCGGTACCCCGGCACTCCGGGCACTTCTCGTCGACCACCGTGCCCACGCCCTGGCAGGTGCGGCACGGCTCGGAGAAGGCGAACGCCCCCTGGTTCCGGGTGGTCACCCCGGCGCCGTGGCACACCTGACAGGTCCGGGGCTGGGTGCCGGGCTTGGCCCCGTTGCCGCCGCAGGTGTCGCAGACCCCGGGCGCGCGCAGCGTCAGCGGGATGGTCACCCCGCGTACCGCGTCGGCGAAGTCCAGGGCGACCTCGGCCTCGACGTCGCGGCCCCGGCCCGGACCGGCCGGTCGGGCCGCGCCCCCGCCACCGCCGCCGGAGAAGATCGAACTGAACAGGTCGGAGAAGCCGGCCCCGCCGCCACCGCCGCCGAAGCGCCGGTCGCCGCCGCCCGCGCCGCCGAACAGGTCGGAGACGTCGAACGGCATCCCGCCGCCCTGCCCGGCGCGGGCCCCGCGCCGGAACGCGCCCGAGCCGAAGAGCGAGCGCATCTCGTCGTACTCCCGGCGTCGGGTGTCGTCGGAGAGCACGTTGTACGCCTCGGAGACGGCCTTGAACCGCTCCTCGGCCTTCGGGTCACCCGGGTTGTGGTCCGGGTGCGACTCCCGGGCCAGCTTCCGGTACGCCTTCTTGATCTCGTCGGAGGAGGCGGACTTGTCCACACCGAGCGCAGCGTAGAAGTCCTTCTCGATCCAGTCCTTGGAACTCACCGGTCCACCCCCTGCCAGACGCGACCCGGTCGCCCCGCCCGTCGGTCGACGACGGGCGGGGCGACCCGGCCACTGGTTCGCACTACTCCGGGTCCGCGACCGCGACGAGCGCCGGCCGCAGCAGCCGCTCACTGAGCAGATAGCCCCGGCGCATGACCTGGATGCAGGTCGGCTCGGTCACCTCGGCGGAGGTCTGGTGCGCCACCGCCTCGTGCCGGGTCGGGTCGAACGGGTCACCCTGCTCGCCGAACGGGGTGAGCCCGAACTTGCCGAGCGCCGTGGTGAGCTGCTCCGCCACCGAGCCGAACGGCCCGACCAGGTCACCGTGTTCCCGGGCCCGGTCCAGGTCGTCCAGGATCGGCAGCAGCGCGGCAAGCACCGAGCCGGTGGCCTGCTCCTGCACCACGCCCCGGTCCCGGTCCACCCGCTTGCGGTAGTTGGCGTACTCCGCCGTCACCCGCTGCAGGTCCCGGGTCCGCTCGTCGAGATCGGCGCGCAGCGCCGACAACTCGGCACCGAGCGGCGCGGCGGGCTCCGCCTTCCCGGCCGGCTCGGTCTTCTCGGCGACCGGCTCCGCCGGTGCGTCCACCACCGGCGGGCCGGCCGGGGCCGTCTCGACCTCGATCTCGTCGACGACGACCTCGGCCTCCTCGACGAGCCCCTCCGCCGGGGTGTCGGCGCCCGCGTCGGTCGCCGCCGGCTCACCGGGCTCGTTGACCTTGCCGTCGTCCTGGGTGGCGGCCGGCGGCCCGTCCTCGGCGGTGTGCCGGCCGGGCGCGGAGCCACCCGGCGTCGACCCGGTGTCCTCCGGGTCGACGGCTCGTGGCTTCTCCGTCATACGGGGTACCTCGATCCCTCTGCGCTACGGACGTGTCGGGGACGGACCGTCACTTCTTGTCCTTGTCCTCGTCCACGATCTCCGCGTCGACCACGTCGTCCGGGCCACCGGCCGGCTTGGTGCCACCGGTCGCGCCGGTGTCGGCACCCGCGGCGCCCGCCCCCGGCTGGGGCTGCTCGGCCTGCTGCGCGTAGAGCAGGGAGCCGGCCTGCTGGGAGACCTGCGCCAGCCGCTCGTGCGCCGACTTGATCTTCTCGATGTCGGTGCCGCCGAGCGCGCCACGCAGCTCGCCGAGCGCCTCGTTGAGCTGGTCGCGGTTCTCCGAGGGGAGCTTGTCGCCGCTCTCGGCGAGGAACTTCTCGGTCTGCCACTGGAGCGCCTCGGCCACGTTGCGGGTCTCGGCCTCCTCGCGGCGGCGCTTGTCCTCCTCCGCGTGCTCCTCGGCGTCCCGGCGCATCCGCTCGATGTCGTCCTTCGGCAGCGAGGAGCCGCCGGTGATCGTCATCTTCTGTTCCTTGCCGGTGCCCAGGTCCTTGGCGTGGACGTTGACGATGCCGTTGGCGTCGATGTCGAAGGTGACCTCGATCTGCGGCACGCCGCGCGGCGCCGGGGGGAGACCGGTCAGCTCGAAGGTGCCGAGCTTCTTGTTGTACGCCGCGATGTCCCGCTCGCCCTGGAAGACCTGGATCAGCACGGACGGCTGGTTGTCGTCGGCGGTGCTGAAGACCTCGGAGCGCTTGGTCGGGATGGTGGTGTTGCGCTCGATCAGCTTGGTGAAGATGCCGCCCTTGGTCTCGATGCCCAGGCTCAGCGGGGTCACGTCGAGCAGCAGGACGTCCTTGACCTCGCCCTTGAGCACACCGGCCTGGAGGGCGGCGCCGACGGCGACGACCTCGTCCGGGTTGACGCCCTTGTTGGGCTCCTTGCCGGTGAGCTGCTTGACCAGCTCGGTGACGGCCGGCATCCGCGTCGAGCCGCCGACCAGGATGACGTGGTCGACCGCGGCCAGCTTGATGCCGGCGTCCTTGATGGCCTGCTCGAACGGGCCCTTGCAGCGGTCCAGCAGGTCCTGCGTCATCCGCTGGAACTCGGCCCGGCTGAGGGTCACGTCCAGGTGCAGCGGGCCGGCCGACCCGGCGGTGATGTACGGCAGGTTGATGTTGGTGGTGGTGGCGGCGGACAGCTCGATCTTGGCCTTCTCGGCGGCCTCCCGGAGCCGCTGGAGCGCCATCTTGTCCTGGCCCAGGTCGATGCCGTGCTCGCCCCGGAAAGTCTTGACCAGGTGGTCGATGATCCGCTGGTCCCAGTCGTCGCCACCGAGGTTGTTGTCACCGCTGGTCGACTTGACCTCGATGACCCCCTCCGCCAGCTCCAGCAGGGAGACGTCGAAGGTGCCGCCGCCCAGGTCGAAGACCAGGACGGTCTGCTCCTTGGAGCCCTTGTCCAGCCCGTACGCCAGGGCGGCGGCGGTCGGCTCGTTGACGATCCGCAGCACGTTGAAGCCGGCGATCTCGCCGGCCTCCTTGGTGCTCTGACGCTGGCCGTCGTTGAAGTAGGCGGGGACGGTGATCACCGCGTCGGTGATCTGCTCGCCCAGGTACGCCTCGGCGTCCCGCTTGAGCTTCATCAGCGTCCGCGCCGAGATCTCCTGGGGGGTGTACTTCTTGCCGTCGATGTCGACGGTCCAGTTGGTGCCGATCTCCCGCTTGACCGACCGGATCGTCCGGTCCGGGTTGGTCACCGCCTGGCGCTTGGCGACCTCGCCGACGAGAACCTCACCGTTGCGGGCGAACGCGACGATCGACGGGGTCGTCCGCGAGCCCTCAGCGTTGGCGATGACGGTGGGCTCACCGCCCTCGAGAACGCTGACGCAGGAGTTCGTCGTGCCGAGGTCGATACCGACCGCACGTGCCATCTTCGCTTCCTCGCTTCTTACCGTTGGACCGGGTGACGGGCACCGCCCGGAGCGCACCCACCACAAGTTGAGTGACTGTGACTCAATAGTGCCACGCCACCGCCGATCGTCAAATCCAGGTTGAGCCGACCCGACGCAACCTGTTGGTGATCTGCTGCCGGTTGTCTTCTGTTGCGTCGGTCGGGCACGCTTTAGCGGTGATCCCGCACGGCGATTCCGCCACCCCGTCCGGCGTGCCCACCGTCGTGGCCCGCACGGGGCAACCGGATGGCGGGCCGGATCCGACCGCCCCTGGTGAGGACGCCGTGCCGCCCCCGCCCGCCCCGGCCGCGCCGGCCGCTCCCGCCCCGACGGAGGACGGCCTGCCGCCCGCGCTCGCCGGCCTGCGGGCCGTGCTCGGGGCCGCCCGTTTCCCCCTGGAGCTTCCCACCGCGGAGCCGGCCCGGCGGACCACCGCCGCCCTCACCGACCAACTCGACGACTACCTGCTGCCCCGGCTCGCCCAACTCGACGCCCCGCTGCTCGTGGTCGTCGGCGGGTCCACCGGCGCCGGCAAGTCGACCCTGGTCAACAGCCTCGTCCAGGCCCGGGTGAGCGCGGCCGGCGTGCTCCGCCCGACCACCCGCTCGCCGGTGCTGGTCTGCAACCCCGCCGACGCGGCCTGGTTCCGCCAGGGCGACCTGCTGCCCGGCCTGACCCGCACCACCGAGCCCAGCGAGGACCCGGGCACGCTGCAACTGGTCAACGCCCCGGCCCTGCCCCCCGGGCTGGCCTTCCTCGACGCCCCGGACATCGACTCGGTGGTCGACGCCAACCGGGCCCTGGCCGGTCAGCTCCTCTCCGCGGCCGACCTCTGGCTCTTCGTCACCACCGCCGCCCGGTACGCCGACGCGGTCCCCTGGGAGCTGCTGCGGACCGCCCGGGGGCGGGGCACGGTGATCGCCATGGTGCTCGACCGGGTGCCGCCGGAGGCGACCGACGAGGTCGCCGCCCACCTGGCGGAGATGCTCGCCGAGCAGGACCTCGGCGCCGCGCCGCTGTTCGTGCTGCCGGAGACCCAGGTCGACGGGCAGGGCCTGCTGCCGGACTGGGCCACCGCACCCCTGGCCACCTGGTTCCACCAGCTCGCCGCCGACGCCGACGCCCGGTCGGCGGTGATCCGGCAGACCCTGGACGGGGCGCTGGCCGCGCTGCTGCCGACCGTCGAGGCGCTGGCCGCCGCCGCCGACGAGCAGAGCGCCGCCGCCGACGCGCTGGACGAGCGGGTCCGGGCGGCGTACCGGGGCGCCCACCGCACCGTCGAGCAGGGGCTGCGGGACGGTCGGCTGCTCCGGGGTGAGGTACTGGCCCGCTGGCAGGAGTTCGTCGGCACCGGGGAGTTCCTCCGCTCACTGGAGGCCCGGATCGGCCGGCTGCGGGACCGGTTGGTGGCGATGGTCACCGGTCGACCGGCCCCCGCCGCCGAGCTGCGGACCGCCATCGAGTCGCAGTTGGTCACGCTGCTGCGTGGGGTGGCCGCCGAGGCCGCCGAGAACGCGTACACCGGGTGGAAGGCGCACCCGGCCGGGGCCGAACTGCTCACGGACGGGCTCGCCCACCCCTCCGACGACCTGCCCGAACGCGCCGAACGGCTGGTCCGGGACTGGCAGCGGGCGGTGCTGGAACTGGTCCGCACCGAGGGCGGCGACAAGCGGTTCGTGGCCCGGACGGCCGCGTACGCGGTGAACGCCACCGGGCTGGCGGTGATGATCGCGGTCTTCGCCTCGACGGCCTTCATCCCGACTGGGGCCGAGGTCGCCACCGGCGCCGGCACCACGGTCGCCGCCCAGGCGGTGCTTCAGGCGATCTTCGGCGACCAGGCGGTCCGTACCCTCGCCAGCAAGGCGCGGGCCGACCTGCTCAAGCGGGTCCGTACCCTGCTCGACGAGGAGGCCGCCCGCTACCTCGCCCGGACCGGGCAGGCCCGACCCGACGCGGCCACCGCCGCGGAGCTGCGCGGGGCCGCCGCCTGGGTGGAGGTCAGCCGCCAGCACAGCGGGCTGACCGAGACGCCCGGGTCGGCCCTGACCCCGGCGACGAACGAAGGTGGAGTCCGTTGAGCACAGCCAGCAGGCCCGGGTGGCACGGGCCCGCCGACCGCGCGTCCGTGAGGCCGGCACCGTGACGGGCCTGGTGGATCGGGTACGCCAGGCGTTCCGGGGCGACCAGCGGGTCGACGCCGACGACCTGGTCGCCCGGCTGGACGCGGTACGCCGCTTCCTCCAGGTGGTCGACGGCCACCTGCCGGACACCCAACTCGTCCCGGCGCACACCCTGGTCGAGCGGGCCGGCGCCCGGCTGGCGCTGTCCCGGGACCACACCGTGGTCGCCCTGGCCGGCGCCACCGGCAGCGGCAAGTCGAGCCTGTTCAACGCCCTCGCCCGGATGGACCTCTCCCCGGTCGGGGTCCGCCGGCCCACCACCGGCGTCGCGCACGCCTGCGTCTGGGGGCCGCTGGACGGCGCCAACCGGCTGCTCGACTGGGTGGGTGTGCTGCCCCGGCACCGGTTCGTCCGGGAGAGCGCGCTGGACGGTGACGACGAGTCCGCCCTGCGTGGCCTGGTCCTGCTCGACCTGCCCGACTTCGACTCGGTGCAGCGGTCGCACCAGTTGGAGGTGGACCGCCTCCTCGGCCTGGTCGACCTGGTGGTCTGGGTGGTCGACCCGCAGAAGTACGCCGACCGGCTGATCCACAGCAACTACCTGCGCGAGTTCCACCGGCACAAGGACGTCACCCTGGTGGTGCTCAACCAGGCCGACCGGCTGGCCCCCGCCGAGCTGCCCCGGGTCCTCGACGACCTGCGCCGGCTCCTCGACGACGACGGGCTGGGCGGGGTGCCGCTGCTGGCCACCGCCGCGCTCGACCCGAGCGGGATGGGCGAGCTGCGCGAGGCGCTGGAGCGGACGGTCGCCGAACGGCAGGCGGTCCTGCGCCGGCTCGCCGGGGACGCCGACAGCGTGGTCGCCGGGCTGGCCGAACTCGTCGGCCCGGACACCCCCCGGAGCGGCCCGGACGACGCCACGGTCCGGTCGCTGACCGGCGCGCTGGCGGAGACCGCCGGGGTGCCGGCGGTGGCCGACGCGGTCGGGCAGGCGTACCGGCACCGGGCGGGGGCGGCGACCGGCTGGCCGCTGGTCCGGGGCTGGCGACGGCTGCGCCCCGACCCGCTGCGCCGGCTGCACCTGGCTGGGCCGGACGGGGCGGGCGCCGACAGCGGGTCGGCCCTGCCGCCACCCGACGCCGGACGGAAGCCGCTCGCCGCCACCTCGCTGCCGGACCCGACCGCCGCCCAGCGGTCGGCGCTGGGGCTGGCCGTCCGGGCGGTGGCCGACCGGTCCGCCGCGGGCCTGCCGGCCGCCTGGCCGACCGCGGTCACCACGGCCGCCCGGTCGCGGCTGGTGGACCTGCCGGACGCGCTGGACCGCGCGGTCGCCGGTACCGACCTGGGGGTGACCGGCCGCCCGCTCTGGTGGCGGTTGGTCGGTGCCCTCCAGTGGCTGGTCACCGTCGCGGCGGTGGCCGGGCTGGGCTGGCTGGTCCTCGGGTACGGCCTGCGGGCGCTCGGCCTGCCGCCCCTGGACGGCCCGCAGGTGGGCCGGGTGCCGCTGCCGACCGTGCTGTTGCTGGGCGGGCTGCTCGCCGGGCTGCTCCTGGCGGCGGTGACCCGGCCGGTGATCCGCTGGGCCGCCGACCGGGCCCGACGGCAGGCCGAACGACGGCTGGCCGACGCGGTCGCCGGGATCGGCGAGGAGTACGTGGTCGCCCCGGTCCGCACCGTGCTGGGCGCGTACGCCGAGGCGGGCACGGCCCTGCGGGCCGCCACCCGCGACTGAGACCGCCACCCGGACGGCCCAGCCGGTCGCCACCACGGCCGGGGCACGGCGGACGGGCACAGCCGGGCCGGACGGAATCGTGGTGGATGTCACCGGGCGTGCGGCGGCGTAGGGTCGGACCATGGCCACGCCACACACCCCCTACGACGCGGTGCTGCACGCCGCCCGCGACGTGACCAGGCTGGACTGTGCCCTCGACGCCGAGATGCTCGGCACCGCCCTGCTGGGCAGCGTCTACGCGATCGCCGAGACAGACCGGAACACCGCCGTCCGGGAGTTCGTGACCGGGTTCCTGGCGGCCACCTCACGGCGGCGGACCGCCGCCGCCCTCACCATCCGCTCCGTCTTCGCCGCGCTGGTGCCCGACGCCACCGGGGCGGGCCGGATCCGCCCCGGCTCGACCGCGCCGGCCTGGGCCGGCCAGCTCGGGCGGGTCCACCTCACCGGCACCTGGGCCTACGGCGACGTGTACGGCGACCAGACCTCGTACCTGGCCACCTTCGCGTACGACGAGGCGGCCGGCGGGCCGGAGCACGCCCTGGTCGCGCTGGTCGACCACAACATCGGGATCACCAAGGACGTCTTCGTCGGCAGCCCCGCCGCGCCGATCCTGGAGCAGGTCCGGCAGATGTGCGCCAGCGACGAGCTGACCTGGTTCCGGGCGGAGGACCCGGCCCGGATGCGCGACGAGGTGACCCGGCACCTCACAGTCACCGACGACCTGGGTGACCTGCCCGCCGAGGGTTCCCTCGCCACCGACCGGGCGCTGGTGGGTGCCCGGCTGGCCCTGCTGCCCGCCCGGCCCGCCGGGTCGGCGACGCCGGAACCGCCGCTCGACCCGCTGCCGGCCGGGATGCGTACCGAGCTGGTCCGGCGGTTCCTCGCCGGCCCGGACGCCGCCCGGTTCGGCCTGCACACCGTGGACGGCGACGAGCTGGCCTCGCTGCACTTCTGCCTGAGCCTGCTGCTGGACCACGCGGCGAGCTTTCCGGACGCCGACCCGATGCGGTGGAGCCCGGCCGTCGCCGGGCTGTTCCTGCTCGACTGGGTGCACCGCCGGGCGGTGCTGGACATGGACGACGCCGCCATGCTCCCCCGGGTGCTGCGCGCCTGGGCCGGTCACGCGGCCCGGCAGCGGGGGCTGCCGGAGCGGGCGACGACGCAGACCGACACGGCGATCGAGGAGATGGTGCCGGAGTTCGCCCGGCTCTACTCGACCGGTGAACGGCGCAGCCCGGCCACCGCCGCCGTCGCGCAGCTGATGGCCGACGGGGTGGACCCGGACGACCCGGCCGCCCTGGACGCCTGGATCGAGGCGAACCGGCACCGCCTCGCCGACGAGGGCGCCTGACCGCCCGGGGCGGTCAGCCGAACGCGGCGTAGACCGCCCCGGCGACCAGCCCGCCGACCACGCCGCCGGCCACCACCTGGGGCACCGTGTGGTCGCGCAGCCGGACCCGGGACCAGCCGACCAGCGCCGGCAGCGGCACGGTGGCCAGCAGCGGTACGCCGAAGGTGAGCACCAGCACCACGACCACGCCGGCGGCCACCGCCGTGTGGATCGACATCTTCCACCAGGGGCTCACCGTCACCGCCACCACCAGCCCCACCACCCCGGCCGCCACCAGGGCGAGCAGCGGTCGGGGGGCGCCGAAGGCGGCCAGCAGCACCCAGCCCACCGCCGACGAGGCCAGCCCGAACAGCAGCGGCAGCCGGCGCTGCTCCGGCACTCCCACGTGGTGGTCGGTGAACCGGCCGCGCCGGACCCCGCCGACGATGTAGGCGAGCGGAAGGCCGGTGGCGAAGAGGGTGGCCAGCAGCCCCCAGGCGAGCCCGTGCGCCCCGCCGCCGGTGCTGTGCCACCCGACGATCCCGGTCAGCAGGGTCACCAGGACGACGGGCGCGGTCACCTCGGTCACCAGGCGGGCGAGCCGGGCCCCGCTCAC
>NZ_LRQV01000123.1 GCF_001567585.1 Micromonospora rosaria | reverse complement strand
GTGACTCGGTGAGGGGGTGGCTCAGTCACCGCCACCCCAACCTGACCCCGAGCGGACGCCAATTCTTCCGAAATAAAATGCGGGGCCTGCTGACTGTAGAACGCGGATTGCTTGAATTGCAGTCGGATTTCGTCTTAGTGGACTACTGTTTTTGTTTTTGTGTTCTTCGTGGTATAAATAGCTCAGGGGGGTCGCTCTGCAAAGCGACCCCCCTGAAAAGGGCTGGTGTGGAAGCCGGCCAGTTACTAGTGGCGGTTGTTGCGCTCCTGCCAGAGCGCGATCACGAACCTAGCCACGGCCAGGACCCCCACCACCTCCAGGATGGGGGTCCAGTCCGTCTGGAGCTCGGTGAGGAGGCCCTTCAGCAGCTCCAGCACCTCCAGCAGCACAGATGCGATGGTCAAGACGGCCAGAGCGTCATCTTTGCTGTCTGGCGAGTTGGGTTCCTGGGGTTCGGTTGGAGCGGTTGCAGACGTCAACGGGTGCCTCCCGATGCTGGATAGGGGTGTCGCCCGAGTGGCGGGCTTGGATGGCTTTTCGCGCCACACAGAGAGTCTCATATGGATCAGCGTCCGTGCCACTTCACGAGAGAGCGCGGGAATAAGCTCTGGCTCCGTGAGAGGGTCGCATTCCCTCCAGAGCGGGACGGCGGATTGCTGGCGCAGCCGATCACCGCATGTTGCGTTGTGACCGAAGGTAGTCACGTTCCTTCCGGGTTCGAAAGGTTGGGATGGCAGCGGCAGGAGGAGTGGTCGAGACAAACACGCCAGCAGGTGCCCTCGGTGAACGGGACAGGCCACCTCCGCGAGATGCAGTAGTCTCCGCCCCGGCGATGCCGACAAGGGGGGTCTCCTGGTGAAGCAGAACACCGCAGACGGCGCCATGCTCGGACCCGGCAAGTGGTCGCTCGTTCCGCCGGGCAGCGACGACTTCGAGGTCTACGGCGGGGCAGCAACCGTCGAGCGGGCGAGGGAGTGGGCGTTCCGGCACCAAGTCCTGCTGTACCGCGGCCCGGGGCAGACGTGCGTGCATGGTCTGTACCGCATGGACGTCTGCACCTTCCGGGCCTGTACGTCGGTCGGGATGGACCACACCCAGATCTGGGTGCAGCACGACGGCCGAGGCGCGTTTCTGCTGACCCACCCGTATGTGGACGAGGTTCCGGAGCGGCTGCGGGTCTACGCCGACATGCACGGCCTAGCGGTTGACTCGAACCCCTTCGACCGTTGGTACGACGACCACGCGCTGCCGATCCGGATGACGATTCCGCCCGACTGGCCGCTGTGGCCGATCGAGCGGGACGCGGTGCTGCTGTTGCACACTCAGCCGGTGGAGTGGCCGGAGTACGTCGAGTAGGGCCTGTTTCGCCCGCTGGCGCTCCTGGCGACCGTCACCCTTTGGCCCGGTCTGCCAGGAGCGCCCCGTATACGGCCGGTTTCGATCTTGCCGGAACCGGTCCGGCATTCTCATGCCTCCATAACTGATCTTATGGAGGCATGAGAGCATCGACGTTCAGCCGTACGCGAGAAGGAGAGGAGGGACGATCGTGACCAACCCCCGAGCCCGTCGGCCCCGCATGATGGCCGAGGTCCGCGCCGAGGCCGCCCAGTTGTACGCCGACCACGACGCGATGGCCCGGACCCTGCGGGAGCGGGAACCGGCCCGCCGCGCCGAGGTCGACGAGGTGCTGGCCCGGCAGAGCGCCGCGTACGCCGCCGAGGACCAGGCGTGGCAGGCCCTCGACGACGCCGACCAGGCGCTGCGGGACAACCCCGCCGACCCGGAACTCGTCGAGGCGTTCGCCGCCGCGGCGGCCACGTACCGGGCGGCCCGGGACCAGGCCCACGCCGTGGGCGAGCAGGTCACCGCCGTCACCCGCCGGCACCTGGAGGAGGTCGCCGCCGAGAGCGCGGCTCTGCTGGAGCTGGGCAACCGGTTCCGCGCCGCCCAGGACGAAACTTTCCAACCCGGAGCCACCACGCAGGAGGGGCCGCTGGCATGACCATCAACAGGAAGGCCTTCGTCGAGGAACAGGCGGCGCAGGCCCGCGCGGTCAGCGGGGTGTTGGCGCGGGTGCCCAGGGAGTTCGCCACGGCGGGCGAGCTGGCCACGTTGATGGCGGCGCTGCCGGCCGACACCCCGGTCAGCATCGCCTGGACCGTGCACGTCGACCCCGCGCTGGCCGAGGGCACGCCGACGGTCACCGCGGCCACGGCCAGGCCCGTGCCCCTGCTGACGGCCGAGCTGGTCGACGTCGCCGAGGACGACGGCACCGTTCGGGAGTACGGGCGGATGGTGCCCGGTGTGGAGCTGGGCGCGGTCGTCGGCGCCGACGGTCAGCCCGTTCCGGACAAGACCGTGCCCCACCAACCCTACGAGCGGGCCCTGGGTGCCCTCGGTGTCGGCGACGTCGACACTACCCTGGCCGCGCTCGCCGAACTGGTGCGATGGACGGCCGACCTGCTGCCTGACACCCCGGCCGGGCCCGACGGCACACCAGAGACCGTGGCGCAGCGGGTCACCGACCCCGGGATCCGGGCACGCCTCGGCATCGAGGCGGCCCGGCTGGGCTACAGCGCCAACCGGCTGACCACCCTGCGCCACGACCTCGCCGACCGGGAAGCTACCCCACTGCGCGATGACCACGACGGGAACGCACGATGACCGTCCTGTCAGGAGAGCTGCTTCCCGCCGCCGGAACGCCTGCCAGCACGGCGGATGCGAGCGGCGGTGCCGCCCTGGAGGCGTTGCTGCGGGAGTGGCTGATCGGCTACCGGGCGGCGAACACCCGCGCGGCGTACGCCAGCGACCTGCAGCACTGGTTGGCGTTCCTCGCCGACGCCGGCGTCGATCCGCTGGCCGAGGCCCGTCGCCTGCATACTCACGCCTGGCTGCGTGCTCAAGAGGCCGCTGGGGCAGCGACCGCGACCCGGGCCCGTCGCCTGGCTGCCGTGTCCGCGTTCTATGCCTGGTTGATTGCCGAGGAGTACACCGACCGGGCCAACCCGGCCGCGATCGACCCGAAGCGCAAGCCTCGGGTCAACCCGCACCGCACCAGCACCTCCGGCCTGTCCCGGGAGCAGGCCCTGGCGTTGCAGGCCGACGCCGACGCCGACACCGGTCCGCAGGCAGCGCGGACCGCCGCGATCGTCGCGCTGCTGCTGTACACCGGCATCCGTGTAAGTGAGTTGGTCGGTGCCGACGTCGACCAGCTCGGCCACGACCGCGGCCACCGGGTGCTCCGGTTCACGGCCAAGGGCGACGAGCCGCACCTGGTCGTACTGCCGCCGCCGGTGACCCGCCGTCTCGACGCCTACCTCGCAGGCCGGACCGACCTGGCCGGCGACCGGCTACCGGTGCCCGTCGGTGGTGCCGGTGCCCGGGTACGCCGGCCTTTGGTCGTCACCACCAGCGGCCGACGCCTGGACCGCGGTGCCATCTGGCGGCTGCTGCGCCGGCTGGCCAAGACCGCCGAGATCCCCGTAGCGATGAGCCCGCACGTGCTGCGCCACACCTGCGCCACCCTCGCCCGCGACGCTGGCGCTCGCCTCGAGGACATCCAGGACCAACTCGGCCACGCCGACGCCCGTACCACCCGGCGCTACGACCACGGCGGCGCCCGACTCGACCGAGCCCCGGCCTACACCCTCGCCGGCTACCTCACGTGAGCCTTCTCGCAGCACATCGTTCGACTCGAAAACGCGCGTCGAGGAACGACTCGTGGGCCGTTTCCCCTGTTCATGCGGGCAGGAGCCCGCCCGCGTCCTATGCCCAAAACGTAAGCCCCTCGTGCCCGCTACGGTTCCGGATCACGAGGGCCCGGTCCATCGAGCCCGAGCAAGATCGCGGAGTAGTGCCTTGAATCTTGAAGTGGAACTCCCCAGGTTCCTGGCCTGGCTGGTCGACCAGACCAGCCAGCCGGACGAAGTTGTCGACGTCAGCGCCTACCAGGGTACGGATCTCGGGTACGAACTCGTCGAAGCGTGCGCCGACCGTGGCTGGGTGAAGGGGCTGTCGACCTTCGGCGGACCCGCCGCCGTGATTACCCTTGCCGGTCGCCACGTGGCCGAACAGTACCGGCGCGACCTGACCGACCCGGTGAAGCGGGCGGCAACGGCCCGGACCGGGCTGCTGCGCTGGCTGTACGCGCAGCAGGCTGCGGGCGCGCACTACCCCGTCACGACACACGTCCTGCAGAGCGAGGAGTCGATGTACCTCGGTGAACGGCTGACCGAGGACGACATCGACCGGGCAGCCGCCTACCTCTACGAGCAGGGATTCATCAAGGGCGTCCGGACCGCCCAGACGCGTGGCCCGGTTCGGGTGGCACTGACCAGCAAGGGCGAGGACTGCGTCGAGCAGTACGGAGGAAACGTGACGGCGTACCAGCAGGGCGGCCAGGGCCGAGGTAACACCAACACCTTCAACTTCGGGCCGATCATCAACAACGGCACGATGGCGGTGGCCAGCGAGGGCTTCACCCAGAACACGACCGTCGGGGTCGACCAAGCCGGCGTCGCCAAGCTCGTGCAGACCCTCCTCGACGGGCTCGACAAGCTGCAGCTGACCGACGAGGCCAGAACGTCCGCGCGGGCGGAACTCGAAGCAGTCCAGCAGGAAGTCCAGCAGCCGCAACCCAATACCGGCCGCGTCACCGCCGGGATCGGCCGCGCCGTGAATTACTTCATGGAGGCCGGCAAGCCGGTCGTCACCGCGGCGTTCATGCTCATCGCGAGCGGCTACGGGCTCCCGCCAGCGGCGTGAGACCCCTGTCCGCACCGGTGCCTTGCCGGCGGCCGGCCCCAACCCAACCAGGGCATCGAGGTAGGTCAGCCCTTTCCGGTGGGCCGTCAGGTCGAGTGGATCACCCAACCTGTAGGCGGTGCCTTCGTCACGTCCCCCGCACCCTGCCCCGGCTGCCAGTTCGGGGCCGGGCCGGTGCAGCAGGATTCGTTTACCTCGATGGATAGTGATGGGTCTGAGCTGCGGAAACGGGTGTGCTATCCGTCGACCTTGCGTTTACTGAGGATGGCCGGCGGTGTGGTGAGTGCCCGGGGCAGTAGAGTAAGCCTCCGACATGACGTTCCCTTCCCACCTCGGGACGGACTCCGGGTCGCACCCCCTAGGCAAAGGGGCCCCGGGTACGACTCGAGACCCCCGGGAGACGGAGGAACGACATGCCGAGCCGATCTTCCCGGCGGATGTGCCGGCACGTGTGCCGGTGCGCCCGTCCCAGACCCCGCTCCACCACCTGGTGGAGTCGAGCCTGGAAGAAGGTCCGCCCCTGGGCGGTACCCGCGACGCAGGTCGCGGTCCAGGCGGTGAACTTCTACCGGGTCTGGAAAGGGATGTAGCCCCGCCTGACGGCAGGGCTACATGACCGGTCGAAGGCGCTCCGCTCGAAGGTTCCTAGGCCGAGGGCGGGGCGTTCTTCGTTTCTAAAACTTCCAACTGCAACACGTCGCAGCCCCCGCAGTGTGTCATAAGCAGCCCCCATGACAGTAGGCAACCCGAAGGCCGAAGTCCCGAGACGGCGTGTTACGAGATAGGATCTGGGCTCCATGTTCCACGATGTGAACCCCGTTCACCTGCTGCAACGGTAGCTCGAAGCGCTGCACGGGTCGTGTGAAACATCTCCCTCGATCACCGTCGAGGGCAGTCGTCGTTTCCCCGATCACCCCCACACGCGTGGGGAGCAGTGGCCGAGGAGCCTGAGCCGCTTCCTCGTCACCCGTGGCGTGCCAGAGCCCCGAAGGTGAGCTCGTCGAACTCGGTGCCGATGCGTGCCGGCCCCTACGTGTCTTCGGCCAGGAGCCGGCGAAGGGCCGGCCGACGAGTCGCCGACCGGCCCACAGGGGCACGCCACGGTTATGAGCGGCTGACCACGTCGTTCCAGCACGTCGTGCAGATGATCAGGTCGCCGTCCTCGCGGTGCTGGGGGGCGCTGCAGCGGGTGCACCGGTCGTTGAACAGCGACTCGCACGACATGCACATCATGGTCCAGAACGTGGTGTCGCCCGGCTGGATCGAGACCACGGCCTGCTCCCCGCAGTCGGGGCACTCCGCCGTCGGCTCCTCGCCGCCGTCCTTGACCCAGGTGTACGAGTTCAGACCGAGGATCTCCTCGGCGTACTCGCCGGCCAGTTCGGCGCCGGATTCCCACACCGCTCCGCACCCGGGGCACGACGGTTGCTCGTCGATGTGCACCTCGGCCTGTCGGCAGCGGGGGCACCGGGCGATCGGCATCTTCCTTGCCGCTTGCTTCGCCTCGCGGCGCGGTTCTTCCCGCTCGTCGTGGCGGCGGGCCACGACGTTGTACGGATCGCCGGTGCGCGCCATCTCGGCGCGGATCGCCCGCTGACGGGCGCGACGAGCTGAGCTTGAGTTACGGCCGTTGTCGACCATCTCTACCTCCAGCGGAGTACCCCATGCCACCGCGAGGTCGGAAATGATCACGAAGTGGGTCCACGCTGCGTCATCGACGGCTTGTCCTCGGTCATCCGGCAGTGACGGCATGGGCGTCTGGGCCGAACTCGGAGACGGGCAGAGCGTGGCTGCCGCCCCCAATCATACCCCCGCGTGGCAAGTTCCGGGCGCTGCACGAGGCTGGTGCCCGCCCGGCTGCTGGCCAGTCGGCGCGCACCTGCCGCCGGGCGACATCTGTCCGGACACCGGCCGGGCTGGCTGTCCTACCCGCGTGCCGAGTACCTGATCAAACAGGCATGCAAGCTCTCCGACCCGCATGGTGCAGGGTGCGCCTTCCACCATCTGCGCGATCGCGAGTGGACAGCTTCTGGTCAGAAGTCTTGGTCGGGGTCGTCGTCGTCTTCCAGGGCCCACTCGAGGATGGGGTCGGCGACCTGGGCGTGGTCGAGGGCGAGTTCGGCTGCGGTGCGGAGCTGCCCGACGGCGCTGGTACGCACCCAGGGTTTGAGGCGCTGGTCGCGCAGCTCGGCGTAGTACTTCACAAGCGTGGATCCGACCGCTTTCCACCGCGCCGCGGCGAGCCTGCTCTGCTTGGGGAGGGTGGTGGTGAACAGTCCCTCGATGCGTTTGGGGTGTTCACGGCTGACCAGGGTGAGGTCGGTGAGGGCGAGTTCGTTCCTGAGTTCCTCCAGCATGCGGGGTTCGGTTTTGGGTGGGAGCGTGACGAACTGCCTGCGTGTCTGGTGGACGAGGAACCCAAGGTCCTTGGCCATCCAGAAGAGGCGTGAGTGGGCGCGGCGGCAGATCAGCACCGGAACCACGGGCAGTTCCGGGTGCGCGTCCTGGACCACGGCAGCCTTGTGGAGAAGTTGGTGCACTTCGTCGTGGCGCGGGTACAGGTGCAGCCGACGGTTCTTGACCTCGATGGTGATGGCCTGAGCGGGAAGCGGGAGGTGGGTGTCGGGGTGCATCAGCATCAGCCAGGCACCGGAGTCTAGGGCGCCCTGTAGCTGAGCTGAGCCGATCTTGCGGACCTCCCCGAAGGGCGTGTGGGTACTCATCGACTGGTAGCCGTGGGCAGCGGCGTCCACGAGGGAGTCGCGGACGACGGACTCGCCGGCGGCGCCGAACAGCGTCGAGTAGTGGAGGAACCGGGCGTAGAGCAGGCCTTTGCGGCGGGTGGCTGCGGTAATGGCGGTGCGGCGTCCCCGTCCGGTGGTGGCGAGGACGTAGAGCTCGGCAGTGCGGCCTGCCCTGGTCGGATGTTGGACCTTCTCGATGTCGCCGGCGGCGACCAGGTTGTTCAGTGCCTCCTGCAGGATGTGGGGAAAGAAGAGGGGGAGACCCTGGCGGCGACGGGACTCGTCTTCGCATAGCCGAGCCTCAACCTCGGCGTGAGGGGCGGCGAGTTCACGCTCGAAGAGGGCTCGGAGATCCGCCTCGGCGCGGGCCACCCAACCGAGGCGGTCCAGGCCACGAGGCCCCCCGCTGCCGTGGTGGCTTCGGTTTTTCATTTCCTCCCCCGAGCAGCCTCTTATACAGAGATGGCTCTGGGCCTACCTGCGGGGCTTGCGATGCCGATGGCATCGTCCTTGGCTGGGTGCGCCGTCGTGCCGGGTAGGAGTCTAGGAGCCGGTGGGGTGTCCGGCTAGCAACAAAGGAGACGGGGAGCCCGTGCGTCAGGGTCCAGGGGTCTGATCCGATTCTCTGTCGCCGCTGGAGGTGACCTGAGCGTGAGGTGTTCAGTTAGAGCTGCTCTTCGCGGCAGGCAGTTTTGGATACTTTGTGTGTTGATGAAGATACTTTAAGTGCCCATGGCGCTACTTTCTGTCATTGTTTGGTCGCGGTGGGCATTTCGAAGATTTGGTGCGGCGTCATGGAACGGAATCATGGCTGGTTGCCGTGAGTAGGTCATGGCGACGAACACCGCGAGGGCGGATGAGACCATGATCGACGACGTTGGCCAACCGGATGATCAGTTTGACGAGTTGCTGGACCCGACGCATGAGCATGCGGTGCCGGACATGTACCCGCGGCTGACGAACATCTCCGCAGGCTTCATGTACCGCGCCGTGGTCCGGGCGCAGGACCCGGCGCCGCCGGAGTATGTGACTGTCCCGCTGTCTACAAGCTGGGCTGCGGATCCGAAGCCATCTGTGGCAGTCTCAAAGTGGAACAGCCTGTGGGAGTCCGCGCAGTTCCGCCGCCGCCACTTCGGCGAGGAGGACCTCCCGGCGCCCATGAACAAGGTGGCCGACCGTGGCGACCTGAACGTCGTCTTCGTTCCGCGTACCCGCTCCCGCTACTACGAGTACGCTCCGCTGTTCCACCTGCTTCCGCGAGCCGTGCTCGATCGGCACGGCCTTCCGCTGTTGCGCACCGGTGCCTGGCCGTTCTCGATCCAGCTAGGTGATGTCGACACGTGCCTTCCGGCCGACTTCGAGGCCCGGCTGTCGCGGGCCTGGTCAGGCGTCGTGTGGCGTCATCTGATGCCTCAGTACAAGTCCCCGATCAGCGGGTTCACCACGGACGACCCGATCCGGCTGCTGGCGCAGAACCTTGACTTCTGGATTCCGCCGGTGACCGAGGTGATCCAGGAGATCTTGCGTGACTTTCCTGAGGTGGACAACGGGGTCACGCCGGACCCGGTGTCGCTGGTCGACGGCTTTGTGCTGGAAGGAACTGTGACGGCGAATCCGCGTAAGGGTGGCGACGTGTGGCGGGGAGAGGAAGAAGCTGTGGAGGTGGTGCACCAGACGATCGAGGCCGCTGACGCTGACGGTCGGCTGCGCGGCATCCTCGACACGGTGCGATCGCACCGCTGCGAGGATGACTTCTCATCTCGGTGGACCGGTGCTCGAGAGGACTTCGAGCGCAAGCTGTACAGCAAGCGCTCGAAAGTGAAGGTCCGCTTCGTGGAGTTGACCGATACCACGCCGGTGCACGGTCCGGAGACCGAGGTCGTGGGTCGGATGCTGTGCGGCGATTTTCTGGCACTGCTCGACGAACGTGACCGTACGGTGGTTGTTCTGCTACACAGCGGTATGACCAAACTGACCGAGGTCGCGGACATCATGGGATACCGCAACCACAGCGCGGTCTCGAAGCGCTTGGACAAGATACGTCGGCAGGCGGCAGACTTCTTCAACCGCTGACGGACCCCGGGTACGGGCAAGACGGCGATGCCCCTCATCGAACTTGTCGAGGGTTCAGCGGCGTGTCGAGTCGAGGTGTCACAGGGGTTCATCCGTACGGTCTTCCTGGCACTGCTGCAACTGCACAACCGTCACTTCCTGGGTCCGCTCCACACCGGAGCCTCAACCCGGGTGGTTCCGGATCGATCGGAGCCCGGAAGTGGAGGTCACGGTGCAGGAGCAGGAACGGGAGCACGAGCCGACACGGCCGATCCCGCACATCGTGCGGGTGTGGCGCATCGTGGGGCCCGTGCTGGAGATGGTCGCACTGGTGGCGGCCCATCAACAGCGCGAGGGCCTCGCCTTGGCAGCGAAGGCCCTCGCAGTGCTGGGACAGTCGACGACGGTCTGGTTGGTAGGCCGCGAACGTCGTTGACCTTGCCCTCGGGGCGGGAGGCTGATGCCTTCCGCCCCCTTCTTGTGCTGTACACGCCGCTCAAGTAGAGCGCTGCACCGCGTACGGCATGACCGTACGACACCCCGGGCGGCTCGGCAGAGTGCAACGCCCAGAAATCCTCAACATGTTGACGGACATTTCCGGAGGGTGGTGGCGTTTCTAGGGGTCGGCCAGCGAGTTACTTGAATCTGCTCGGACCCCTAAGGTGCGTCGGGTGCCCTGGTCTCCCGGTACGGGACGGTTCGGGCGCAGCTCCGCCCAAGGTGGTGGCGGGTCGGCTCTCTGGTACTCAGAGGGCGAAACGCCGGGGTCAGGCAGCTTTCGCCCTGACGAGTTTCGACACCTGCCGTACCCGGTGGTCGCCGTGCCGGTGGTCGTGGCCAGGGTTTTTAAGCCACAGCTACACGTCGACCCCACGCCGAGGCGGCAAGAAACTCTCCCCAGCAGTCGGGGACCGCCTGGGCGAGCGTCACGATCACCCGGTGACCCGGACGATCACCGTCCGGATCAGCAGGGGTCAGGGCGGACCTGACCCCCGGCGCGCTCGTTGATCAGGCCATGACGGACAAGGACCAGACGCTGTTCAACGAACCCGGGCGGGCCTACGAGGCGCTGGGGCGGATCATGCACGCCCTCCGGGAGAGCCATGCCCTCAACGGCGCCCACTCCCTCGACTGGTGGCCAGCACTCGGCGGGCGGAGCTGGGAGATCGAGTGGCAGTCCGGCCCGTTCGCGCCCGAGGCCGCCGAGCAGGTGCTGCGCGTCGACCACGACGACGACCCGGCCGCGCCCGCCCTGCGAGGCGTCGTCCGCCCCGGCGCCGTCGGGAACCAGCACCGCGCGTACCTGTACGTGCTCGACATGCCGGTGACCCTGCGCGCCCTGACCCCGGTCGGGGCGAACGAGTGGACCCGCGCCCTGTCCGTTGGCTCCCACCCCTGAAGCAAGCCGCGGAAACACCGCCACCGCTGTCTCGGCGGCCGACACGTCCAACGCGCCGGCCTGGGGTCAGGTCCGACCTGACCCCAGGCCGGCGGCGAGGTCAGGTGGCAGGAGGCGACGACGGGGCGGGAGAGGCCGGTGGCGCGGTGACGGGCACCGCCGTGACCGCGTCCACGCCCTCGACGTCCGGCTTTGGCTTCAGCTCGCCGGTCATGCAGCTCTTGAGGTACGCCTCCTCCACCTGGGCCTTCCACTCGCTGGATGGAGGCGACCCGTCGATGTCCCTGGGAGCCGAGGGCTTCAGAAGGCCGTATCCGATCTTGCATGCTTCTTGGGACGGCTCGGTCTCCTGCTCGTACAGCTTGACCCGGTAGTCGATGCCCTTCTGCGCGACATCGTCGAGGAACTTCATCCGCTCGTCGTATGGCGTAGCAGAACACCCCGTAGCTGCCAGCCCCAACGCCACCGCGCCCACGGCCGCTACCCTCTGAAATCTCATGGCGGCAGATCGTAGGGTGCCGTTGGTGTCGCCTCCATGAGGCCCACCCGCGCCCGGCGTGTCTCCCTCACCCAGCCGCTGGTTGCCGCACGCACGGATCCGCGCTGGCGGTAGGGGGGCGGGAAGTTCCCCAGGGGAGGGGTAGACCGCAGGCGGGGGTGAGGCGTGCGATGCCGCAGGTTTCCCGGGGTTTTCTGAGGATCGACGCTGGGCTACCGTCCTCGTCGACAGCAAGAACCCGCAGGAGTGCCCACGCTCCCGGCGCGCGGCCCAGCCGCGCACTCGAGGGACCGGGACCGCACCCCCGGGGGTGAAGTCCGTGACGACATGGCGGGAGACCCCAGGAGCGCCAGCCCCCGTTTTCTCCCCCCGGAGGACCGGAACCCCCGGAACGGATCGTGGTGACACGACCGTCGGCCGCCGTGATCAGCGCCATGACACGGGCGGTGATCGCCGGTTCGACGTGCCCGGCCGGCGGCGCGCACCCGGTTAGGATCGGCGGCATGACGTCCAGCCCGGCCCGCGCGCACCAGCTCGTTGACGAGCTGATCGGCCCGACGGACCCGGCCGCCGACCGGGTGGTGACCGTGCTGCACGCCCACGCTGCGGCGCTGGCGTGGATCCGCGACACCACCGGCACCTACCCGGCCCCGCACGCGGTCGCCCACCGCCTGGCCGCCGCCGCCGACCGGCTGCGCGACGGCACCGACCCCCGCGACCCCGCCGCCGTCCTCGGACAGACAGCGGTCGACGCCCTGGCGGTCCACCGGTCCGCCGCCGCGTGAGCGGCTACGTCCTAGACGACCTCGCCCTGCTGGCCGGACTGACCGGTCAGGAACAACACCGGCGTGAGTTGTCCCGGCTGCTGCACGACGCGGTCGGCGGCGGCCCCCGCCTGGCCATCCCCGCATTCTGCCTGGCGGGCCTCGCCGCCGAGGGCCGGCTCGTGGTGGCCACGCACCTGGCCGACATCATCGCCGCCGCCCCGGCCGGCACCGTCGAGGTCTGCGGCCTCGCCCGCACCGACCGCCTGGAATGGGTCCGGACGGTCTACCCCTGGCTGCCCTGGCCAGCCGCTCACGCCACCGTCTGGGCGCAGAGCGTCGGCGCTCCGATCCTCACCGTTGACCCCGACCGGTACAAGGCCGTGGCCGTCGACGTCCTGTCGCTGTAGAACACCCGGGAACCTGGGTGACGCCGGCCCGTGGCAGACACCGAGCCGGTCGGCCGGGAACGTGCGAACCCACAAGACGCGCGAACCGAGGGGCAGGGGGAGTCCGGATCACGGGCCGGCGGCCGGGCGGCACCGTCGACGGTAGGCACGCACGCCGAATCTCAGAATGGAATCCGCGAGGGGCATCCTGGGCTGCGGCGATACCGGCAGGGCGGCCCCGACGCCCGTACGCGATTCCGTGGAATCCGGCCCCTGGCCGCCTCGGCCGCGTCCTGGCGGTGATGTGCCGCCCCCGACCGGTTCGCACGTGCGAACCACAAAACGCGCGCACGAGGCCGCCGCTGCTGGTGGGCCACCCGCGCACCCTCACCACCGGACGAACGGGCGGCGGGCCCGGTCAGCGGCTCGTCACGGGTGTGGTGTCGAGGCTGCACAGCTCGCAGGAGTCACCGCGGCGTATCGCGTCCAGGTCCGCCTGGATGGCCAGCCGCGTGTCCGAGTGCTTCGCGGTGTCGACCGACGGCCCGGTCATCGGCCCGTGGTCGAACTCGTGCCACACCAGCCGGCAGTCGAACTCGGTCTCGCCGTAGTAGAGCGGGTGGCCGCAGCGGGTCGCGTAGAGCACCCAGCCGCCGATGTAGCCGTGAGGGTTCGCAGGATCGGTCACCCGGGCATCGTGGCAGCGCCGGCAGCACCACGCGGGACGGCATGCCGGCGGCTGCGAACGTTCGCAGCGCAAAAAGGCGCGCGGGGACGCCCACCACCGGTTGCGGCACGCCGGCCAGGAAGGGGGGCCAGGGGGCCCGCCCGCCCCCGGCCAGGAGGACCGGAACGTTCGGGGCCTCTCAACGCGTACGGGTTCGGAAACTTTGGAGCCCGAGATTTCCGGGGGCGCGGCCGAGTTTTCAGAGTTTCGCGAGCCGCCCACGCGCGGGCGCGCGAGGCCGAGGGGGTCATGAGTGACCACCGGCCCATGAGCGCCGCCCGGCGAGCCTGGAGCGGTGGACCCCTGAAGCAGGCCGTGGAAACGCCGTACCCGTCTGCGGTGGCGTGGCGGCTGGGGGTGCGCGGTGGGGCGTCGTACGGTGCGGTCGTGACGAAGTCCCGTGCCCGGCGGCAGGCCGCCGCCGACGCCGCGTACCGGCGGGCGTTGAACCTGCCGGCCAGCGGCGACCTACCCCCACAACTCGGCGCGACCGGCACCAGTAAGCCGTCGCGCAAGCCCCGCCCGAAGAAGACCACCGCGAAGACGGCCGCAGGGAAGACGACGGCCGGGAACCGCCGTGGGGCAGGCGCCCCGCCGCGCGTGAAGCAGACCGCCGGGGTCGCGGCCAGCTTCGCCGGCACCTGCGGGACGTGCGAGCGGAACTACCCGGCCGGGACGCGGCTGGGGAAGGTAGGCGACGGGTGGGCGCACCTCGCCTGCGCCGAGGCGGTCCGGGAACGGGACCGGATCCTGCGCGGGGAAACCTTCGCCGCGCGCAAGCCGTCGGACTGGCGACGCGGCAAGGCCCCGTCGTCGACACGGACGACCCGATGACCGACGTGGCGGCGTGCCGCCTCTGCCACCGGTACGGGGCCGGCTGATCAACGCTGCGGCGGGTGGCCGTCAGCAACGGCCCTCCCTTCCCTCTGACAGCCCCTGACAGAACCTGTGACAGCCACGACCAGGGCGACCCGGCCCGCCGCGCACCGGTGACAGCGGCTCGCCGGGTTGCCGTTTGCTTCGGACCCGAACGGCAACCCGGGACACGGTCACGCCGCAGGTCAGCGGCCCTGTGACGGATTCCGCTCGACAGGCGACTGACACTGTCTGTGTTACCGGAAGGTGGCCATAGGGGCGTACCTGGGGAGGTGGCCGTGTCGGACGACCGTGCGTTCGTCGCCAGGCTGCGGGCCAGCGGCGGCCCGTCCCACGACCTGCTGGTGCTGCTCGACCAGCACCGTGTCCTGACCACCGACCAGCTCGCCCGTGCCACCGGCACGCCGGTCCGCACGGTCCGCCACCGCCTGGACCGGCTGCGGACCGCCGACCTGGTCGACGCGGTCCGGCCCGGCCGCGAGTCCGGGTCGTCGCCCCGGCACTGGTGGCTGCGGGTGGCCGGGGCCCGCCTGATAGCCGGCACCGCCGCCGCGCCCGGCCGGCAACGCCCGTCCGGGCTGCACGTCGCGCACACGGCGGCGATCGCCGAGGTGTGGCTCGCGGTCCGCGACCACGGACCGGCCGCCGGCCTCGCGCTGCGCCGGTGGTGGTCGGACCGGGCCGGCTGGCAGGAATGGGAACCCGTCCGGCCGGGCTACGGGGCGCGGGTCCGCAGGCTGACCCCGGACGGCGTGCTGCTCGTCGACGTCGACCACGACGACGTCGTCGGGACCGCCGCCGCGTTCGTCGAGGTCGACCTGGCCACGATGAGCCAGACGGTCCTGCGGGACAAGGTGACCCGCTACCT
This sequence comes from Micromonospora rosaria, assembly GCF_001567585.1. GTDB lineage: Bacteria > Actinomycetota > Actinomycetes > Mycobacteriales > Micromonosporaceae > Micromonospora > Micromonospora rosaria. The sequence continues at coordinate 6,622 of NZ_LRQV01000123.1, read as the reverse complement.
CGCCTACGCCGAGGACCGGGCGTGGGCGGGCCGGTGGCCGCACTGTCCGCCGCTGCTGCTGCTCACCACCACCCAGGCCCGCGCCATCACCTTCCTGGCCGCCGTGCGCAGACGACTCGACACCGCACGCCGCCCCGTGTGGGGCGGACAGGCCGGACGGGACATCGCCGACGCGGACAGCCTCGTCGTCGCCGCCTGCGGCCTCGTGCGCGACCCGGCCGCCACCGTCGGCGGACCGGTGTGGCTGCTGCCCGACCCGGCCGCCGCAGGCCTCACCCTCCCGGAGCTGCTCGCCGGCCGGATCACCGCCCAGTCCCGCGCCCAGCAGCACTACGACCAGGCCGCAGCCGACGCCGCCCGCCGCTACCGCGTCGACGAGCTCCACGCGATCCGTGACGCCGCCGACCAGGTCACCCGACTCCTGGGTGCCGCCGCTGGCGACATGGTCACCCACTGGCAACCGGCCGACCTGCCCGCGCTGCTCGACGACGACCCGCAGCTCGTTGACGCGCTCCTGCACTGGTGGACCGACCGCGACGACCCCGGCCGGGCCGACCGGGCCCGCCAGGCGCTCACCGACCGGCACACCGCCGCCTGGACGCGGCAGGCCGAGCAGCTCCTCGCCGCCGCCGGCCACGGCGACCATCCCCGCCTGCGCGCCGCCGCAGCCACCCTCTCCGCCGGCCGACTCCTCGACGGGACTGACACCGCCCGTATTCACCACCCGTCCGGAACCACCTGGCCGCAGGCCCAGCAGGCGGCACTCGAGGACTACCGCGCCAGCCGCGACGACCAGGTCGCCACCGTCTGGGCCGGGCTGAGCTGGCGGGCCCGCCGCCACACCAGCCCCACCCAGCTCGGCAACGACCACGACCGCGAACACCTGATCGTCTGCGACACCTGCGCCATCGCCTACCCCCGCCCCGACCCCACCGGCCCCGACTGGCACACCGGCGAACGCTGCCCCCACTGCCACGCCGGCACCCCGCTGCCCTACGAACAGCGCCACCAAGTCCCCACCCTCATCGACCGGCTCACCGCCATCCGCCACCGGCTCGACAGGAGGCAGGGCCGCCTTGCCCCCCGTCGCGATCCCGGGTGATGCTGCGGAATCACCGGCCCGGCCTACCCGCCGGTAGCGGAAGGGATGCCCGGCGGTAGGGAACAAGCGGGGGCGGGCATGGCGGCATTCCGGCACGGCGAGCCAGGGAATCACCCGTAACCTTTGACTCCCTGGCTCGTTCCGCAGTGCGTTCCTACCTGTGTGCTGCGGTCACCACGGCAGCCACGGCCAAGGCCAATGCCAAGGCCAGGACACAGAGCCGGGTGGTTCGGCCCCAGCTCCCAAGCGCGTGCCGAACCACCCGGGCTGACTCAGTGATGGCGATCGCCGCCCAGTTGTCCACGTTCTTCACCTCCTCCCTGGCAAGCAGACGAGACGCACCCCTTGCGCGCCCTTGCGCCGCAAACGAGCGAGGCCGGGGTTTGGTGATGGGTGACGCGCGACTGATTGAACGGACTTGCCTGTTCGGCCAACGAATTCCTCGGTGAGCGAGGAGACCCGGCCGCTGACCAGCGCTCATCCGGACCTTGATTCCGCAGTGAGCCGGGCCGTCGACGCCCTGGCCCGCGCAGCGGCACCGCCGCGTCGTGCGCCGGCTCCGGCGGCGTCGTCGGTAGCCCGGAAGTTGGGTCGCGTGGCGGACGCGCTGCTGGTCGCCGGACACGCCCGCGACGGTGGTGAGGTGGCCGTCCTGCTCGCCGTGGTCGTCCAAGCGGCCCGGCTCGTTGTGGCGCTGGCCGAGCTGCGCGCCGCGCAGCAACAAGCCCACGCTGCCGGCGCGGCGGCCGCAGCAGCCGCGCACCTGATGCCCTTGCTCTAGTCGGGCGCGCAGCTCGTCGACCATGTGCACGTGCCGAACCAGGGCGGGCCGCCCCAGCGGCCGGTCCACACCGTGCCGGGCCCTGTCCGGCCTCGCCCGAACGTCGAGCGGGATCCGCAGCGTTGAGGAGGGCGAGCTAGTGGCCGAGAACGAGATGGCCGAGATCCACCAGCGGGCCACCGCAGCGGTGACCGCCGCGATTCAGGCCGCCGGGCAACTGGCGCAGGCGGCCATCGAGATCCGGATCGCGCAGCTGCAACGCGCCGCCCGTGCCAGCGAGGAACAGGCCCGTCGCATCCGCGCCCAGGTACGCGCGGCCCAGCAGGCCGGCGCGACCGTGTGGCGGCCGGCGACCCGGCCGTCGTGGTGGCGGCAGGCGTCGGCCGAGGACATCGCTTGGGCCTGGCGGGCCAGCGCCGAGTAGGCGGCCGTCGACCCGCGCGCCGAGGCCGCCCAGCGGGTCATTGTCGTGCGGCTCGCCGAACGCGGCGTCCGCGTCGGCCCGCAGACTGGCGCCCGACCGGGGGACGAGGCGTGGCTATCCGACCAGCTCGACCGCGCTGCCATGGACGACGTCGACCGGCCGGCTGAGGCCCGGCCAGCGGAGGCCCGGACCGAGGACGTCGGCGAGCGACGCCGCACCGCCCAGGAGCGCTAAGAGGCGATGGCGGTGCACGTGCGGGGGGGTGGACCGCCGACCGGACGGCGCGGGTCATCGCCTCGGCCGCGTGGCCGGCGCTGGCCTACAAGCTCGACCAACTGGAGCGCGCCGGGCACGACGTGCGCGATCTGCTGCGGCAGGTGCCCGGCTTCGTCGACTGGGCTCACACCCCCGCCGCGTACGCATTCCGAGTCGTCGACGAGTACGCCGCAGACGCCGACCAGCCCGCTGCGAGGGACCGCGCCGCCGATACAGAGGGTGCAGAGGAACTCATCTCGGTCACCCTCGAAGGCGAGTGGCGCGGAAGCCGCTAGCACCAGCGTGGGTGCCACCGATACGTACATCCGAGATGCCCGAGCCGATGCCGGCCGAGCCTCCGCCGACACCGCCGAGCGCGATGTGCGCGTCGCCAAGCTTGCCGCGCGCGCGTTCCCGAAGTCGACGAAGTCCGCCGTGACGGACACCAGAGCAGCAGTCCCCTCCGTGACCGGTGGTCAGCAGCGACATTCGTGCCGACAGTGCCTACCCACGCAGCGGGTCGATACAGATCTTGAATGGTCAGGTTGTGTCGGGTTCGAGGGTCAGTCCGGTATGCGCGAGGAAGCTGTCGAGTAGGTCGGTGCGGTACTGGATGCTCTTGAGTCGGTTACGGATGATCGTGAGGAGGTGGTCGACGCCGGTGACGGCGAGGTTGCCGATGCTGCGTTTCAGGTGGGACCACACTGCCTCGGTCGGGTTCAGGTCCGGGGCGTAGGCCGGTAGCCGGATGACGGTCAGCCAGTCCCGGGCGTCGATCATCAGTCGCATGGCGGCGGAGACGTGGGTGTTCAGGTTGTCCCAGACGCACACGATCGGTCCGCCGAGCTGCTGGTGAGCGGCGTCGAGCAGTGCGATGTAGTCGCGTTCGCTGAAGCTGCGTCGTTCGTTCTTGCGGCCGCGGTGCACGATCGTGCGGTAGATCAGCCGGGATCGTTCGCCGGGCCGGTAACAGGTCAGCCCGGCGATCGAAACGCGGCCGGAGCCCTTGCCCGACACCGGGACCACGGGGGTGTGCCCGCGTCGTCCCCAGGTACGGGCCTTCGGTGGGCGCAGCGTCTGACCGGCCTCGTCCTCGAAGACCAGCCACGCCTGCCGCTGCGCCGCTACCGTTTTCCCGCCGGCCACGTCTCCCTGCGCCAGGTGGTGACCGCGGCCTCGTCACGCTCGACCGCACGGTGCTGGGGGACCTGCACCGACCAGCCCAGCCGGTACATGATGTTCGCCGTCCCGCGCGGCGTGTACCGGGTGCGGAACATCCGGGCGATCAGGTCCGACACCCGGGCCAGGGTCCACCGCTGATCACTACCGAAACCCTGCGCCGCCGGCCCCTGCTCCAGGGCATCGGCCAGGCGCCGCAGCCGGCCCTCATCCAGGCGGCACCGAGACCCGCCCGGCCCTTTCGAGGCCAGGGCCTGCTCACCGCCGGCCTTCCACCGTTTGCGCCAGCCGTACACCGCGGTCTGCGACACCCGCAACCGGCGCGCGATCTCCGGCACCGACACATCCTGGGCAAACCACCCGGCCGCCTGCCGCCGTACCGCCTCACGCTTCGCCCGCCCCCGCGCGGACAACCCACCTCCATCGGGATACCTCATCCCATCGATCTACCCCAGCCCACACGCGTCACACCAGACCACATCGGACGAACCTGGCCATTCAAGATCTGTAGCCGCACCATGTGGTCGACGACTGGGCAAGCGGTCCGCTCGACGCCGTGTTGTTCGTGCTCCCATCCCTTGTGCCAGCGCGGGCCACCACCTGATGGACCGTGCTGATCCCTACGTGGAGATAAAACCGGAGCGGTTGCTGATAGACCCGTCCGCGCCTGGCTACACCGGCAGCTTGGTGAACAGCTCCTCGAAGCGGTCAAGCGTTTGTGCGTCGACCTGAGCGAAAAACTCCTCAAGGTTCTGCGTGAGTACGTGGGCGGGCCCCGCATGGTCAAAGTCGCCGCGCACCTTGCTGATGCGCCGCAGGATCGGCTCCGGGGTCTGCGGTAGGTCAGCCTCGTTGAGAGTGGACAGGGTTCGGGTGTAGAGCCACAGGTAGTCCTTGACCGTGAACAGGTCCTCAATGTCGGCCGTGTTGGGTAGGCCGGGCGTCTCGCCGAGGATCACGATCTTGTGCTGGTCGACGCCGACGGCCTCAGCGGCCTGACGGATTTTCGTGGATACCTTGTTGGTCTCCGCGCCATCGACGAGAGCGCGCACGTCTAGGCGGCGGCCGAACAAGGCGACGAACGCGGGCATGTTGGTGGCTCCGCCCACCGGGATGATCGAGATACGCGGGTCAAGGCCGGTGCGTGCGAGCGCGGTCAGGTGCGCCGACATCCGGATGAGGAATACGAAATCGCTGCTGCCCTCGACGGCCAGGTGTGGACCGTGACCGAGGAACAGGTGTTGGGCGACGGTGTAACCGAGCGCCGCCTCCACTGGCAGGATCGTGGTGCGGTCGGCGGACAGGTTGACGGGGGTGATGACCACGCCCAGTTCCGGCTCGTCGCGTGTGGCGCGGTCGTGCACGGCGCGCATGGTCTCGTACCGGGTGGGGTCGAGCATGTGCTGCGAGTGGGTTGTGTAGAGCACCTGCTGGTGGGTGCCCAGCTCGTTGAAGATGTAGCTGAGGAAGTCGCGCTGGGCCTCGCCGTGCAGGCTGGTGCCGGGTTCGTCGAGCAGCACTACGACCCGCTCGTCAGAGTCCTGGTAGACGCTGAACGCGGCTAGGAACGAGAAGAACCACTGGAAGCCGGCCGAGCGGGTCTCGAAGTTCGTGTCGACGTCGTGGCGGGCGTCGTGCAGTTCGACCTTGAGGAAGCGGTGACGGATCGGGGCGCCGTGGGGCGACGTGCCAACGACTGGCATGTCGGTGTCGAAGCGCACGGACAGCGCGTCGTTCTGCTTCCAGTACTTCATGACCTGCTGGGTGAGGTCGGAGCTGGCCGCCTGCAGCTCTGCCTTGCGTGTGACGTACTCCTCGTCGAGGAAGCTCTTGGGCTCCTGCCCCGCAAGGGTCAGCAGCGCAGTCATGGTCTCGTCGCCGTCTTGGAGATCGCCCGACGCGACCCTCGCCGCGAGCTCCTCCAGGTCAGTTTCACCCTTGAGCAGCTCGTAGTTGGAGAAGTAGAAGAATTTCGGCAGGAGGTCCATCATCTGCTCCTGCTGATCGTTGGTGAGCTCCCCGTCGATCAGGACGTCGTACTGGGTGAGTTCCTCGGGCAGCGCGCGCAGCGCCGTGGCTCGAGCCGTACGCTTGGCCGCGCGGTGCGTGGTGGCCAACTCCTCCGCTCGGGCGCGTACTGCGGCCATGTCGGGCAGCTCGGCGAGTTCGGTTACGTCCTCGGGATCGACTCCGACCTCCGCGCTGGCGATCTGCACAATCGTGGAGAGCCCGCACTCGACCTCGAACAGGTTGGCGCTGTCGTATGTGCGCGATGCGCGTACCAGGGTGCCGTCTGGCGGGGTGAAGCCCAGGACCGCGGTGACCGGTTCGATGTCCTGCGGCTCCAGGGAGAACCAGGCAATGACCGGCTCGACCTCCTCCAGCCGCTCCTTCCTACGATCGCGGGCCAGCCGGCGTCGCGGGTACTCCGTGGCCAGCCCAAACTCATCCGGGCGGTTAGCGGGGTTGAGTCGGTGCAGCGCCTTGAGGATCGTGGTCTTCCCGGACTCGTTCTTGCCGACCAGACAAGTTACATCCGGCTCCACCATCATCGTCTGAGGGTCGGTGAAGTTGCGGAATCGCTGAATTTTGACCTTGGTGAGGCGCATCCAATGCTGTCCAATCCCCGAGTGACACGGCGGACGGAAGGTTACTCGCCTACTACGACACCTAGCCTCGGCCCTTCGTTAAGGGCTGTCCAAGGAGTGGACCGGAAACGAAGAAGTGCCTTCTGATCAGGGAAAATAGGGCTGATCCGGGAGGGGCCACGGGTGCCAGGTGGGTAAGTGGTCACCCAGGGGTGGGACTCCCCGCGCCGGCCGCCTAGTAGTGCTTTGTTAGGTTGTTGTGGCGTGTCGCTTGTTTGAGCGTCGTGGTGGTG
>NZ_LRQV01000122.1 GCF_001567585.1 Micromonospora rosaria | reverse complement strand
CGAGCTCGGGCACGCGATCGCTGCGGCCGCCACGGCGTACACCGGCCCGAACCAGTTGCGGCGGATGAGGATGCCGCAGCCGGTGGCCACGATCGCCGGGCGGCGGTTGCGGCGGGGTTTCCTGGCCACCGTGCCGGAGCTGGCGGCGCTGGCCGCCCTGCCGCAGGACCTCGCGGTGCCGGGTCTGGACCGGGCGCGGGCGAAGGCCGTGCCGGCGTCGGTGCGGGTGCCTTCCGGCGGGCGGGGTGTGAAGGTGCTCGGCCGTTCGCAGATCGGCCGCCACAGCGTCGGCCTGACGGTGGCCGACGCCCGGCAGCACGTCCATGTGGTCGGCAAGACCGGGGTCGGGAAGAGCACGCTGCTGCTGAACATGATCCTCGGCGACATCACCGCCGGCCGCGGGACGGTGGTCGTGGACCCGCGGGGGGATCTGGTCACCGACGTCCTCGACCGGCTTCCTGCCTCCCAGGCCGGCAGGGTCGTGATCATCGACCCGGACCAGGAGAACCCGGCCTGCTTCAACCCGCTCGACGACCAGGGTGACCCGCATCTGGCGGTGGACAACCTCGTCGGGATCTTCGCGAAGATCTTCCACGGCCAGTGGGGGCCGCGGATGGACGACACGATGCGGGTGGCCTGCCTGACCCTGATGCGGCACGCGAAACCGACCCTGAGTCTGGTGCCGTCGCTGTTGCAGGACCGGGAGTTCCGGGGCCGGTTCACCCACGGCCTGGACGACCCGGACGGCCTCGGCGGGTTCTGGCTCTGGTACGACGGCATCAACGAGCAGTTCCGGGGGCAGGTCATCGCACCGGTGCTCGCCCGGCTGCGGGCGTTCCTGCTGCGGGATTTCGTGAAGTCGGTGATCGGCAACGCCCACTCGTCGTTCGACATGGGCGCGGTCCTCGACGGCGGGGTGCTGCTGTGCCGGCTGCCCAAGGGCATCCTCGGGGAGGAGACGAGCCGCATCCTGGGGTCGATGATCGTGGCCCGGGTGTGGCAGGCCGCCATCGCCCGGGCCACGATCCCGGAGGCCCAGCGACGGGACGCCACCTTGTACATCGACGAGTGCCACAACTTCCTGACGCTGCCGGGCAGTGTCGGGGACATGTTGGCCGAGGCGCGCGGGTTCCGGCTCGGGCTCGTGTTGGCGCACCAGAACCTGGCGCAGCTGCCCCACGACCTGACGGCGGCGGTGTCGGCCAACGCCCGGTCGAAGGTGGTCTTCACCGTCGACCCCGCCGACGCGCGGGAGTTGTCCCGGCACACGAAACCCGAGGTGGACGAGCACGACCTCGCCCACCTCGACGTGCACACCGCCGCCGCCCGGCTCCTGGTCGGCAACCGGGAGCTGCCCGCGTTCACCGTCACCACGAACCCGCCGGCGCCGGTCGTGGGTGAGGCGACCGCGTTCCGTCAGCGGTGCGCCGCCGCGCACACCCGCGCCGACGGGGAGCCGCCGATGCAGCAGCTCGCCCGCACGGCGTTGAAGCGGCGCATGACCTCCCGCGACCGGTGACCTGCGCTGCCGCTCGTTCGGCTGCTCGTCTGGGTGCGGCATCGGGGGCTCGTTTCGGGGTGTCCGCGACACGAGCCCCCGCACGAGGCCTCCCGTCCGGCCTGTCAGGTGCCCCACCTGCCGGAACCCGGCGCGCGGCGGGCCCGCCAGCACGATCGACTCATCCAGACTCCCTCCGGGATTCTCTCTCCACGGGGTGATCCTCTATGCCGCTACCGCGTTCCCCTGGCCTGCTGGCCCTGTATCCCCACATCACCGGCCGGGACCGGCTCCTGCTCCAGCTCCTCGACGACCACCGGGTTTTCACCACCGATCAGATCCACCGCATGCTGTTCGGCGCCCGACGAACGTGTCAGATCCGGCTCGGTGAACTGGCTGCCCTCGGCCTGCTGGACCGGTTCCGGTTCGCCCGCGCCGGCGGCGGCAGCCACCCCTGGCACTGGACCCTCGGCCACCAGGGGCACCGGTTCCAGGCCGCCGCCCACCAGCGGCCCGAGCCCACCCTGCGGGCGACCCGCCAGAGCACGCACCGGCTGTCGGCCAATCCGCACCTGCCGCACCTGCTCACCGCCAACGAGTTCTTCGTGCGGCTCACCGCGCACGCCCGCCAGCACGCCGGGGCGCGCCTGGACCGGTGGTGGTCGGAGACGCTGACCACCAAGCGGTACCGGACCATCACCGCCGACGGGCACGGCCTGTGGAGCGTCGCCGACGTCACGGTGGGGTTCTTCCTGGAAGCCGACACCGGCACCGAGCCTCTGAGCCGGGTGGTGGCCAAGCTCGACCGGTACGCGCAGCTGATCCGCCGCGGCGGGCCCCGCTACCCGGTGCTGTTCTGGCTCGCCAGCGAGCAGCGCGAGGAACATCTCCACCGGCGCCTGGGCGGCGACGTGCCGTGCGCCACCGCCACCCACGGCACCAACCCGGCCGGCGCGGTGTGGCTGCCGGCCGGCGCCACCGGCCGGGTGGCGCTCACCGACCTGCCCAGCGACCACGGCCCGCCGGTGGCGGACAACCCCAACTACGACGACGGTGTCTTCGTCGTCTGACCGACCCTGACAGCGACCCGCCGGTTCCTGTCACCGCAGCTCACCCGCCTGGCGGTGAGATCTGACAGGCCTGGTGCTGTCAGGTCACGACGCTACGGTGCAGCTTCACTTTTTGCTCGCACCGCCGCCCGTCCCCACCCGGACCTGCCCGCGCCGGCGGGATCACCCCCAGCCCACCCCTCGGTCGGCTCGTGATCCACCCCGCGCCCCGACGGCAGCCCCGGATTCCGGACGCCGCGCCCGGTGACACCCCTGCCCCAGCCTGCCCGTGAAGGGAGCACCCGTCGTGCCCACCCCCACCCCGACCCCGACCGCCGCGCAGGTGGTCACCGTCTGCTTCGCCCCCGGCGAGGACGCGGACTGGTTCGCCGCCTCGGAGAAGGTCAACGACCTCCTGGAGGCCAACGGCACCCCCGCCCGCCGCTACCACGTCCGCCACCGGAGGCTGATCGGCTGGCTGACCCGGTTCTTCGGCTACTACCTGCTCGACGCCGCCCGCCGCTTCGGCGCGGTCACCCGGGCCGCCGGCGGACGCAAGAGCCGCCTCGACCTGACCGGCACCGCCGCCCGGGCCGCGCACCACGCCGGCCTGCGCTGGCGTGCCTGGAACACGTTCATCAACGCCACCACCCGACCCGCCCGCCCGTGGGAGGACCACCTCGCCCACCACCTCGCCGACCCCACCACGGTCACGTGGGCCGAGGCGCGCCGCCGCTTCGAGCAGCAGCCCCAGGTCCTGGCGATGCTCGCTCACTCCTTCGACCCCTACGAACTGTCCGTCTACCGGGCCGGCGAAGCCGCATACGTCGGCCTCCACTGGCGCATCGCGCTGGTCGGCGACGCCCTGATCACCACCGACGGTCGGCTCCTCATGCCGGCCAGCGCCTCGGCCGCCGACCGGCTCCGCTTCCTCAACGAGGCATGCAGCTACGTCCGCGCCCTGCGCCCCGACGCGCGGCTGTGCGCCGTCGCCATCGCCTGAACCCCACCGACCCCGAAGAGGGCCGGTCGCCGCCCCCGCGACGACCGGCCCTCACCCTGCGCCATCCCCTCACCCCGCAAGGAGATCCCCGGTGTTCCTGACCGATCCTGCGCTGCGACGCATCGCCGCCGACACCAACGACGTCCTGCCCGAGCACGTGTGGCGCCACGACACCGCCACCCCCCACCCGGTCGGCGACCTCGCCCGCATCCTCCACACCACCGCACGGGACTTCACCGCCAGCACCGCCACCCTCGACCAGGCCCTCACCCGCGTCGGCGCGCTCGCCCACCACGCCCGACGCGGCCTGGCCACCCACGGCGACCTGCCCGTCGCCGGCTACCACCACACCTTCACCGACGCGCTCACCGCCCGCGACCGACACGTCGTCCTCGGCGCCCTGCTCGTCGCCACCTACCGCGCCTGGCGCCACCACCGACCGGTCCGCACCACCGACGAGCAGCACCTGCTGCTGTACCCGGGTGACCCGGCCCGCGGCGTGGCCACCCTCCGGCTCACCGCCGAGCGCACCTGGCTGGTGCTGCCCGACGCCGAGGCCGCCAACGCCTTCGCCATCCCCTACCCCGACCGGGTCGTCGGACAGATCACCGAGACCGACCACGGGTGGGTGCCGACCGCGTCCACCGCCCCGCGGCACGCCCAGACCCCACCCGGACGAGCGTTCCCGCTGCCGGCCTGCGACGACATCCCGTCGGCCTGCCGGTCGCTGCTGCGCTGGTGGCACCTGCGCCACTCCGACGCCTGGCGCAACCGCACCCCCGACCAGCTCACCCCCGCCGAACTCGCCCACCTCCCCACCTGATCGGACAACCTGATGCCCTACCTCGACCCGATCGACCGTTGGATCGCCGCAGCCACCGGCCGCACCCTCGCCCAGCACGCCGCCGATCCCGTCCCCGCCGCCGTGCACCTGCCCGAAGCCGCCGCCGCCCTGCGATTCCTGCGCAACGAACTGCTGCTCACCGTCGACCGGCTCCGGACCCTGCTCCTCAACACCGACGACCTCAGCGAACCCTGCACCGTCACCAGCACGGTGGAGACCATCACCGACCTGACCGACGACTACCACCAGGCCCGCGACCGGGTCGACACCCTCATCGCCGACACCACGCCGACGGCGTAAGCGGCGGCGCACCCGGGCCCGCGGGTGCCCCTGGCCGCGACGTCGACCCCGGCGACACCATCCTGGTCGTCCTGCCGCGCATCGAGCGGCCGCCCGCAGAACCTCGCCGGACACCGCGCCAGCATCCGGGGCGGCACGTCCGACGCCCGGTTCCACCCTCTCGACAGCATCACCACAGGGTCGCTGTCCCCCGCCGACACCGGCAGCTACCGCGACCCCGTCCAGGGTCGCCTCTCCGTCCGGCAGGCGGCGGACGGACCTGCCGCCGCCCCCCTGACCTCGCACGGCATCGCCCCTGCGACGGCCACCGGGTCGCGATCCCCGACAGCACCGGCACGGCACCGCACTCGGCGCGTGCCGTGCGGGCTGCTGTCCGCGGCCCGGCCGCACCGCTGGCCGGCGCCACCCGGCGCCGGCCGACCCCATCCCAGAAAGGGAACCTGATGGATCACCCATCCCGGACGCCTGCCACGCAGGCCGTCCTCGACGCCCTCACCGAACTCGGGCAGGGCACCGTCCACGAGCTCGCCGACAAGGCCGGCAAGGCCCGCTCCACCACCGACAAGGCGCTCAAGACCATGGCCGACGCCGGGCTGATCGTCGCGGTGGACACCGGCGCCGACCCGGCCGAGGGCACCTCCACCCGGTGGACCCTCGCCACCCCGTCCGAGGACACCGCCGTCGTCCCCGACGACACCGACACCGACGCTGGCGGCGAGCACAGCGAGCCGGACGCCGGCACCGCAACCGGCGGTCCGGACCGTGAGCCGGCCGATCAGCCCATCGCACTGATCGACGCCCAGGCCCACAGTGCAACCAGCCTGGACGAGACCGACGACGCCGACGCCACGTCCCCGGACGCCGACGCGGCCGTCCAGGTCGACGGCGACGATCCGGACGAGCCGACCGACCTGGACCACGGCGTCGACGACGGCACCGCAGGCACGGACAGCGACCCGGACGCCGGGAAGAACGACGAGGCGGTTCCGCCTCCGGCCGTCGTCCAGCCGGCGCGACCGGGCGACCGCAAGGTCATGGCCATCAAGGGCGTGCTGGCCGACCACGGCGACGACGGCGCGACCCTCGACGTGATCGTGGCCGAGAGCGGCATCGGGCAGCCGACCGCCACCCGACTGCTGACCGCGATGGAGCAGGCCGACGCCGCCCGCCGGCTGCCCGGCCTGCCGCAACGCTGGATCCCGGGCCCGACCAAGGCCAGCGAGGTCGACCCGAACCCGGAGCCGCCCCGCTGCCCGCTGTGCCACCAGGTCATCCGCGGACTGGCGACCGCACCGAGCGCCACGGCGGCGGTGCAGCCGCTGATCCGCCCGGACGGCACGCTGCACATCGTCGGACCCGACGACGAGACCCACGTCGTCACCCTGCCCACCCGCACGCCCCCGCGGACGGCGGCCACCACCCGCAGCGCGGGTCGGGGCAGCGACGGGACCGTCAACGCCGACGGCAGCCAGCCGTTCGGCCGGGGCGAGCTGGAAAAGCTCACCCTCGACGTCCTCGCCGCCGCCCCCGGCACGGCGATGACCCCGCAGGACGTCGCCACCGCGATCAGCGCCCAGCTGAACCGGGCGGTCAGCAACGGCGCCGTGCGTAACAACCTCACGAAGGCCGCCGCAGCCGGCCGCATCCTCCTGGTCTCCGACACGCCGCTGACCTTCGCCTACCCGGCGCCGCCCACCTCGGACACCACCGAGCAGTCCTGACCCGTCCCGTATCCCCTCATCCGCTGCGGGGGCCGGGCCGTGCGCCCGGCCCCCGCAGCATCCCGGAAGGAGCACCCCGTGCCACACGACCTCGAGACCTTCGCCGACGGAACGACCGCCTTCGCCAGTGCCCGCCTGTCGGCCTGGCACCAGCTGGGCACCGTCACCCAGGACACCATGCGCGCCGAGGAGATCATGGCCGCGGCCCGCCTCGGCGGCTGGGGCGTGCGCACCATCCGCACCGTCGGCGTCGACATCGTCGACGGCGTCGAGGTGCAGGTCCCTGCCGACGACAAGCGGATGACCGTCCGCCGCAACCCGGTCACCGGTGCCACCGAGTACCTGGGCATCGTCGGCACCGACTACACGGTCGTCCAGAACGAGCAGTGCGCCGAACTCCTCGACCGCCTCGTCGACCAGGTCGGCGGCGCCCACTTCGAGACCGCCGGCAGTCTGCGCCGCGGCAAGAGCGTCTTCGTGACCATGAAGCTGCCCACCGCCATGGAGATCGGCGGGGTGGACCGCCTGGACCTCTACCTGATCGGCACCACCTCCCACGACGGCACCGCCGCCCTGCGGGTGGACGCCAGCCCGATCCGCGTCGTGTGCGCCAACACGCAACGGGCCGCCTTCGCCCACTCCGTCGGGCACTACACCTTCCGGCACACCTCCAACGTCAACGCCCAGATCAGCCAGGCCCGCGAAGCCCTCGGCCTGATGTGGAGATACATGGAAACTTTCGAGCAGGCCGCCGAGCGGATGCTCCAGACCGAGCTGACCATGCGCGAGTTCGAGAACGTGGTCGCCCAGGTGTGGCCGGTCAAGGACACCGCCTCCGACCAGACCCGCAACAACGCCAAGCAGCGCCTCGGCACCCTCAAGTACTTGATCCGCGAGGCCGACACCCAGAAAGCGATCACCGGCACCCGATGGGCCGGCTACCAGGCCATCACCGAGTACCTCGACCACTACCAGCCCGCCAAGAACGCCACCGTCCGCGCCAACCGGGTCGTCACCGGCACCGTCGGCGAACTGAAGGTGACCGCCTTCGACCTGCTGAAGGTCTGACCGCCGCTGCCCCATCTCCTGCCGGGGCAGCGGCCGTCCCGGGCCGCTGCCCCGGCTCCCGGACGAAGGAGACCCCCGTGAGGAGCACCATCAGGCCCGGCTCCCACCCGGCGGGCAGCCGGTGAGCGCCCACATCCGCCACCCCCGAGACGTGCGGCAGTCGGTGTGCGGACTGCCCGCCGCCGACGTCCGGCGGTGGGAGACCGAGCAACCGCCACGCCAGGACCACACCTGCGAGGACTGCTACACCCTGCTGCCCGAAGCCGCCCGCCCCGACGACGCCCACCACCCACCGGGCGACGCCACGCTCATCGACACCCTGCGCCGCATCGTCGCCACCCGGCAGTACGCCAAGATCGACGGGGTTCTCGTCGACGTGTGGTCCGCCTCCGTCACCATCCTCATCTGGGACCGGCTCCGCGACGACAAGCGGCACCGGCTGCTGGCCCTGCCGTCCCACGAGCTGATCCTGCGCTGCGTCGCCATCTACAGCCGCCTCCACCAGAACGACGGCAGGAAGTAACGACCGCGCACCGGCCACCGCGCTGCACGACCCTCACCACCGCGTACGCCTCGGACGTCGGCCACCCAACGGCGGCGACCGAGGCGTCCGCCTGTTCACCGCCCGGGAGGACCCGATGGCCTACACCCCGCCGTGGCAGAGAACCTGCGACTGCCGCTGCATCGTCCACCACCGCCGGCCACGCACCACCTACACCGAGCCCGACTGCGCCTGCGCCATCACCTGCGCCACCCAACCCCTAACCCTGGTGGCCGACCGCTGGGGCTGCGCCCTGTTCCTCGACCCCCGCGGCGACCTCTGGCACGTCCCCGCCATCGCCAACGGCACCTGGGACTGGGCCCACGCCGCACAGACCGGCACCCAGCCCGACCGTGATGGCTTCAGCCGACTGATCGAGAACCTGCTCCGTCACATCGCCCAGGTACTCGCCACGCCCGTCGCTTGACCGCACACGGTGGGCCGCCCCTCTGGGCGGCCCACCGCCCTTTTTTGCGCTCCACGACAACAGAGAAGCCGACCGGACCACCTCACGGGAGTTGCCACCATGACCAGGATCGTCATCAGATTTGTCGCCGTCGTCGTCGTGGCCTGTCTCGGCCTGCCCATGCTCCTGCTGACAGCCGTCACCGGCCTGGGCTCCGGCAGCTGCGGCCTTATGCCCGCACCGGCACCACGTTCCGGCGGGCCGTCACCCGGCAACAGCGGGTGGGACACCGACCAGGTCGCGATCGCCGCAACCATCGTCGACGTCGGCGTCACCCGAAGTGTGCCCCGCTGGGGCTGGGTCGTCGCCGTCGCCACCGCCATGCAGGAATCCGGCCTCCGCAACCTGCCCCACCTCGGCGACCGCAACGACCACGACTCCATCGGTGTCTTTCAGCAGCGTCCCAGCCAGGGCTGGGGTACCGCCGCAGAACTGTCCGCACCCGCCTACCAGGCCGGAAAGTTCTTCGACGCGCTTCTGGCGGTCCCCGGATGGGAGTCCATGCCTCTCACCCAGGCCGCGCAGGCGGTCCAGGTCTCCGCCTTCCCAGATGCGTACGCGAAGTGGACCGACGACGCCCTCCAACTGGTGGAGCAACTCACCGGCGCCTCCGCCAGCTGCACCAACGACGCACTCACTGCCCTCCCGGACGGGTTCACCCTCCCGGCCACCACCCCGCCCGCCGTGACGACGGCCATCCACTGGGCCCTGGGGCAGCTCGGCACCCCGTACCACTTTGGCGGTTCCTGCACCGACCCGCACTCCGGCGACCCCGCCAAGCAGTGCGACTGCTCCTCCCTGATGCAGGGTGCCTACCGCGCCGCCGGCATCCCCATCCCCCGGGTCACCACCGACCAAGCCAACGCCGGGAAGCCGGTCGCTGACTCGGCCCTTCTGCTGCCCGGCGACCTCATCCTCATCCCCGGCAGTCTGGGTACCCGCTCGAACCCGCGCCACGTCGGCATGTACCTCGGCGACGGACTCATCATCCACGCCCCGACCACCGGCGACGTCGTCAAGATCATCAGCCTGAAGGGATGGGTCAGCCAGATCGCTGCGGTCCGCCGCATCGCGTCCTGGTCATGAACGACCGCGTCGCGAACGAACCACGCACCCTGATGGCCTCTGCTGCCCGAGTGGGGGATAGCCGTCACACCTACACCGAAAGAGGGCTGCAGCAACCAGTAGCTCCGACAGCGATGGCGCAAAACGTGGCCCAGAGTTGATCCTTGATCTTTCTGCGGGCTGCCGGAATGGTGTCAACTCTGCCCTCAATATTCAGCCGAGCCGACAGACAGCTGGGCATTCCGTCCGCCACAGCGCCCGCTCTGCCGCCCATTAACCTGCGGATCTACCCTCAAGTCGAAGGTGCACATGCGGCATGCCGGGCGTCGTGGAAGGATGCGGCAGCTGAGATCACAAGGACTTGCCGACGCCTGAAACAATCCGTACATGGGTGGTAACCGGCTCCCGGGAATCATCGTCCGCTACCTACTTGGCGCAGCGCTGCTGTCGACAGTGGGCTGCGTATCGCCGGCTGGGTCGCCGTCGGACCAGACGCCCGCGGCTGAACGCTCTTCCCAGACACCGAAGGCCACGCGTTCGCCATCAGCCACCAGCAACCCGGCACAGACACCTACGTCAGGCGGCGACGAACTTCCACCTCTGCCGCCGAGGTCGACACCAAGTGCCTCCGAGTCGATGAGGAAGGCTTTCCCCGAGGTCGCGCCGGGCAGCGTGCCCCCATGGGTGCTGATGGGGCGCACGCTCCAGATCACGCTCGATGCCATCGTCGACCTCGACAAGCCGGAAGTGATCGACTGGTGGCCGCCCCAGCCGCCTGCGGACATCGTGTTCGAAGCCGCTCCGACCGCCCACATCCTGGCCGTTCCGCACCACGGGACCCGTATCGGCACCATCGGCTCTGGCCGCGATGCGTGGGACCGGTGCAAGGCTGCGAAGCTCGACGCCAAATCGGTCACGTTGGAGCCCCTTCTCAACGGTAAGGGATACCTGTGCGCACGGACGGCCCAGCAGCAGACGATGGTGTCATTCTCCAAGCAGTCCACAGGCACGCCGACAGTGATCGAGATCCGGGTCTACACCCCGTCCCAGCTGAGGAACAATGGCAAATAGCCTGCCTAAGCCGCAGGCGAGGCGGAACCGTCGCCTGGGCAGCCCGACGCCAACCTCACCCGTCCCCAAACGGGCGCCCCAACGCGTACCAGCGACGACCGCCGAGGAGGCCGACCCGGCAGCGAAGGCCTGGGTCGTCCTCGGATCGTTGATCTCCCAGACAGCTGTCCTGACTGCCGCTTTGTACTACTTCGGCTGGATACGCGCCCACACCACCTACAGCCACTTCGGGGTAGACCCGCAACTGCTGGGTTTCTCCGTCACCGACTACCTCATGCGCAGCGTCAACTCGGTGCTGCCGCCCCTGATCGTGACCGGGTTCCTCGTCCTCGCGCTGAGGGCCGCACATCGGCACCTCGTCCTGCCGATGATCACCACACTCAGCAACCAGAAACGCCAGCTCGTCACCCAGGCCGTCGTGACAGCCAGAGGCATCGCGGCGCTACTCGCCACTGTCACCGTCATCGGACTGTTGGCCGAAGAACAGGTCGGAGCCCCCCTGGGCCCAGCTCTCCCGCTGACCATGATCGCCGCAACAGCTCTCCTCGGCTACGCCGGGCATCTGTCGACACTCATCCGCCAGCAGCCGAAAGCAACATCCGATGCCAGCTCCATCCGACTACGCACCGCCGCCCTCCTGGCCCTCGCGATCATCGGGCTGTTCTGGGCCGTGTCGTCGTACGCCCAGCACACCGGACGTGCGATGGCGGCGGACAGGGTGGCCGGCCTGCCGAACGAGCCAGATCTCGTTCTGTACAGCGCCGAACGGCTTGCGATCGCTGGACCAGGCATCACCGTCGACGAGATCCGACAGGAAAACAGCCGCTTCCGGTACCGGTACGCCGGGCTACGCCTACTGGTGCACTCCCCCGACCGCTACGCCCTGGTGCCCGCTCACTGGGAGCGAGGGAACAGCCACGTCCACCTCATCCCCATCAGCGCTGATGTCCGAATCGACCTCATCGCCCGATGACAGTGCCCTCTCGAACGAATTGAACGACATCCGCGCGAGGATGTCGCCGACAGGCGAACTTGCGCGCGGTGGCTTCCAGCCTCTCGCGGTAGGACGCCCACCACGCCTCGTCGCCCTCGACCATGTTGTCGCCGGGCCGCCGCCGACCGACCTGGCCGTCGACAAGTTCGCGCACAATGTCGGCGTGCCCGGCATGCCGGTTCAGCTCGGCGAGCACGTGCACAAGGATCAGGTGCAGCGTCACCGGCTTGTGTCCCCACCACCACACCGAGCCGGACGCGTCGAACGGAAGCGTCTCGATCGTGGCGTCCGCGTGAGCCCAGACCCGGTGCCACAGGCCGATGATGTCCTCGCGGGACTCGTCGGCCGCGGCCCACATGTCCACGTTCGGCTCGGCGTCCGCCTCCAGACCGGCCACGGGCTCGGGAAAGGGACGGTCGAACACCTCACCGAAGTACCCCGCGGCCACCAAGGCCACGTGCTTGACCAGCCCGAGCAGGTTCGTCCCGGTCGGCACGAGCGGACGCCGCACGTCGTACTCCGACAACCCGTCGAGCTTCCCGAGCAGCGCCTCGCGCGCCTCCCGAAGGTACCGATGGAGGTCCGCCTTGGCGTCGAGACCTGTCATACCGCCCAGGATCCCACCGCCGCACCCGCCACGACGCCCGGTACGCCCACGTTCCGAACTACGGCTCCGCAACGGGCACGC
Source organism: Micromonospora rosaria (assembly GCF_001567585.1). GTDB lineage: Bacteria > Actinomycetota > Actinomycetes > Mycobacteriales > Micromonosporaceae > Micromonospora > Micromonospora rosaria. The sequence continues at coordinate 9,660 of NZ_LRQV01000122.1, read as the reverse complement.
CAGTGCGGTTCTGATCGCACCATGCCCATGCGTCGGACTTCGAGCCCGTCTTTGCCGGTCAGAAAGCCTGTCGCCACGAGATCGGTCGATCAGAATCGCGATCAACTGCTCATCCGTGACTGCATTGGCCGACTCCACGACCGATTTCTGCCCCGAGATGATCTCGGTCGTTAACTGGCGTCTCTTCCTTGATCGGTCGATCAGCCGTTAGTTGTATGGCCCCTCGTGAGAATGTCTCTTCGTCGAGTTGCGTGCGGTAGAGCCTGGCGTAAACGCCATTGCGAGCCATCAGTCCGTCATGGGTACCGCGCTCCACGATTCTGCCGTTGGACATGACGAGGATGTCGTCAGCGTCCCGAACCGTGGACAGGCGATGGGCGATCACCAGGGTGGTGCGGCCAGCCAAAACGGTGGCGAGCGCTGCGGTGACGGCGGCCTCGGATGTTGCGTCGAGGTGTGCGGTGGCCTCGTCCAGCACCACCACACTCGGTTCCTTCAACAGCAGTCGCGCTAGGGCGAGGCGCTGTTTTTCGCCGCCGGACAGACGGTGCCCACGTTCCCCCACGACGGTGTCCAGCCCGTCTGGCAGACTCTGCAACAGGGCCAGGATGCCGACGCTGGCGCAGGCCCGCATCAGGTCTTCATCCATTGCATCTGGGCATGCGTAGCGGAGGTTGGCGCGGATGGTATCGTGGAAAAGATGCGCGTCCTGAGTCAGTACGCCGACTGCGGTGCGCAGCGATTCCAGACTGACCTCGCGTACGTCTTGACCGCCGATTCGCACTGCGCCCCCGTCGGGGTCATAGAGCCGGGCCAGCAGCGTGGCAACCGTGCTCTTGCCCGAACCGGAGGCACCGACCAGCGCCGTGCGTCGCCCGGCCGGGATGGTGAAGCTCACCCCCCGCAGCACTTGTTCGGACGTCCCCTCCGGGCCTGCCATGCCGAGCCGACGGCGCGGTGGATAACCGAAGGTGACCTGGTCGAACTCGACTTCCGACTGCCCGGGGGGCAATCCCGGGGCACCTTGCACCTCCCGCACGGTCTCCGGCTCGTCGAGCAGCTCGAACACCCGCTCGAAGCTGGCCAGCGCGGCCATAGCCTCGACTCGGGCGGTGGACAATGAGGTGATCGGCGAGTACAGCCGGGCGAGTAGGGCCGTGATGGCGACCAGGGTGCCCACCGAGAGACTGCCAGCAAGCGCGAGGTGACCGCCGATAAGGTAGACGATAACTACCGACACTGAGCCGAGGGCGGTCAGCGCCGTGGCGTATGCCCCGCCCACCAAAACCACGCTGACGCCGAGGTCACGATTGCGCGCCGCCCGTTGATGCAGACTGTTTTGCTCGGTGAGCCGGTTGCCGTACAGGCGGGTCAGCAAGACGCCGCCGATACCGCACCGCTCGGTCAGGAACGCGGAAAGGTCCGCGACCGCCTCCATCCGGGCATGGCTGACCACCCGGAGCCGGCGGCCGACCCGTTTCGCCGGTATCAGGATCAGTGGCGGCAGGATTAACGCGGCCATCGTGATGGGCCAGGACAAGTAGGCCATCGTACCGACGACGAACACTAGGCTGGTGACGCTGGACACCACCTGCGGCAGAATGCCACTGACCACACCCTGAGCGCCCAAGACGTCGTTGGTAATCCGTGCGGTGACGACACCGGCCGGAGTGTGGGTGAAGAACGACACCGGTAGTCGCTGCAGGTGGGCGAAGGCGTCAGACTGCAACCGATACACAAGATGTTGACCAATCCTGACGCTCAGCCACTGGGCGACGAAGCGACCGACGGTGCTGGCCACCACGGCCAGGAGCGCCACCATGGACAAGCCGGTCACCACCGCCGGTCGACGGTCCATCACGCCCGTGTCGATGATGCGCTGGAGCAGCAACGGCGGCAGGACGCCCAGCATGCTCTCCGTCACGATGAGGGCCAGCAACGCATTGATGGACTGGGCCTGGGGGCGAACGTACCGTGCTATTCGCCGGATACTTCCCTGCCCGGGAGTCCGCAATGCCTCTTCCGCTGTATCGGCCAGGGCCACGGTCATCGCGGTACACGCCGTAGGTCGAGTTCGACGAACGCGTTGACGAGCTGCTTGATGTCCGCCACGCCCCATCGTGGCGGACAGGTCGGCTGGCCGTGGATATCTAGGGCGACCGCACAGGGATACCTCCCGTCCGCCAGGTCCGCGTGCGGATCGTCCCGGGTGGCCACCTCTCTCCACCGCAGGGCGGACGGTCCGGTGCTTTCGAGTAGTACACGCAGCGCCTCACATGCCGGGCAGCCTGGCATGGTCAGCACCAGCACGGTGTGGGCTTGACCGAGGCAGGTGGCGGACTGACGGATCTGAGCAGTGGCGTGCAGGCGGGCCAGTAGATGCGCGGCACCCGCCACCAGTGCCCCGACGATCATCACGACCGCCAAGCGCGCCGGCAGCGCCGGACCGGCCGGGGCGGACACCCCGAGGATTGCGGTGGACAGAGCGGCGGCAAGCGTGGCCACGACGTTGACGGCCACGTGCCAGGCCGTGATTTTGGAGCCACGGAGCCCGAAACAGGCGCACTCCCGACCCCGCAGGGTGACAGCGGCCACGACCAGCAGAGCGTATCCGCCGGTAATCAGCACCCCAGTCAGCCAGCCGATCGGCAGCAGGGCGGCGAGCAGTGCTGCGGTCGCCTCCAAGCCGATGACCACCGATGCCGGGATGGACCAGCGCAGCAACACCGCTCCCTCGGGCCACTGAAGTTCCCCTCGGGCGGCAGCGATGCCCTTGGCCAACCCTGATCCGGCGAGAACACCGGCGAGTAAAAGCAGCAGATACCACCCGATCACGTCTCGCGTACCTCCTGAGTGCGGGAAAAGATCCATCCTCGACGCTGGGCGTCGGCTAGGAAGTCGCGTACGCCGGGACCGTCGTCCCGAGCCTCGCCCTGAACCAACAAGTGGCCGGCAAGGGGCAGCAGTTCGTGACAGGTGAGTGTGTCGAGTTCGACGAGGACGTAACCACCGTCGGAGAGCTCGGTCAACGTCACGTTGGGCGCGAGCCGCCAGCCTTTCATGCCTTAGCCTCCCGTTCGCTGAGCCAGGCGTCGAGCCGTACGGCTTGGAGCAGCGTGGGCGCCTGCTCAGCTAGCAGGAACGGGTTAGCCAGGACCTCTTCCACTCGACCTGGGTCGATCAAGCGTTCCCGAGCGAGAAAGCCGTCATGTGCGAACGCCCGGAGCTGTCCCTCAGATCGAGCGGCCCAGGACACAGCGTGTCGCCGGGCACGGAATCCGCCGGCCGAGTGCAGGGCGTCGGGTGCGATCCGGTGCAGCGCCGGAGCATCGATGTAGCGCCCGTGATCGAGTTGGCCGCGTTGCCGTAAGGGCAGGTGCAGCATCTGCGGGAGCACCCGCGCCCCTGCAGCCGGTGTGACAAGGTGGACGCCAACGGACCGGGACACATCGGCGAGCGCAGCCATGGTCGGATCCGTGATCGCCCACAGCACGCGCGATGCCCGGGCGGGTATGTCACGGAACCAATCCGACCACGCCGCCCGGGTAGCAAGTTGCGCCACGTGCACGGCCTGCCGGGCTTCGCTGCTGAACCAGCCGGGGATGATGATCCGGCCACCGGTGTGTTCCGTGTCGTGGTCGTGTCCGGCGCGGCCGACCGCTTGCCCGGATTGCGCGTCAGGGCCGGCGTGGTCGGCGGACCGCCGCCGTCGTCGCCGAGCGCCGAGTGGCTCTGCGGTGAGTCGACCGAGCGGACCGGCCAACGCGTGCACTTCCTCGGGGCCCGCACCCAGAAGGACACGGAGATGGTGACCGGTGACCAGGCAACTGAACTGGGAGCGGGCGGCCGCCAAGGCAAGCAGAGTCCCCCGTGCCCGGGTCTGGGCTACTGGCCAGCAGCGGAGAGCGGACACGTCGGCGGTCAACTCGGGCGTCGACCAGAAACTGTCCGGCTGGCCGGTGACGGTGACTTGACCGGTATCCACATCGGCGGTGACGGCGCGTCTGGCCCGGCCATCCGACATAGCCCGCAGCAGAGCCTGGGACGCAACTCCGCCACTGACGGCGACCGCCACGCTGGCGTCGTCCCAACCCTCGGCGGCGGTACGCGCCGCATTCCGGATCAGCTCTTCAGCATCGGTTGGGCGAGCGGCGGAGAACCGTAGCAGGGAGTCGGTGTACGCGCGGGTGGCGCTGCCCCGGTTGGAGAGCAGCGTCCGGGACAGGCAGGGAGTACGGTGCACGCCGGGCAGGTGGGTCTGGTCGGGGGCGGGCCGTAGCCCGAGACAATCGCCGAGCAGTACCGGTAGTGAGAGCTCGGAGAGGGTAGGAGCGGGACAGAGCCGGTGCAGGCTGTCGCTGACTTCGAGCACGCCGGCCTGGTACCGGTGGTACACCTCGCCGGAGTGAGCTTCGGAGCGGTCGAGGACGACGTGATCCGTTCCCATCTCGACCGCGAGACCAGGCACTAGGTGAAGGGGGCGACCGTGCTCGGCCGGCCAGGGCAGTTCCTGCCCGTCGAGGGTCAGGGTCTGCCGGCGCACGTCCATAGTGATCAGCCAGGATCCGAGATCGAGTTGAGGGGGGAGATCCACAGGTCAGTAGCCTTCCAGTGGTCCAGCAGCAACCGTTGCTCTAAGCTCCGGCAGTACAGCTCCCTGTGACGGGCGGACCACTACTCCGCCCGTCACAGTGAGCGTGTCGGCGCTACGACCGGACAGGTGCGGTGTCAGGTCGACGTGCGGTCAGTACACGCACACGCAGCGAAGGTCGAGGAAGCCCTCGCAGTAGCCGCCCCGTGCGCCGTAGTTCGCGACGCAGTACTGGCGGCAGGCGTTGTCGTCGGGGCAGCCGCAGCACTCCAGCGGCGGAGCGGTTTCCTGGTCGAGATGGACTGCTACGGATCCGTCTGTCGGGACCGCCTCACTGCGGTGCACGAAGTGGGACATACGCCCTCCCTGATCACTGATGCGGCGCTTTGCCGCAGCAGACCCAAAGATAGGCTTAGGTGAATGATCAAGAATAGTTAGACTTTTTCATATCACGAAATTACTCATATTCACTTATATTGATGTCTGTAGTAATCTCGATTGTCGCGAGCCGACTGGAGGTGCTATGCGCGACGAATTAGAAGACCGAGCGGTCGATCTCGATGCGCGCCGCACGGTGTCCTATCTGCCAAGCCCGGACGGCGGTCGGGTGGCGGTGTTGACCACACCCAGATGTCCCGATCGACCGTCCCGGCGGATCCACCTGCTCCGGCACCACCGATTCGCTTACGACCTGACGCATCGGCTGCTGCCGACCACACGGCCCCTCCCGGCCCGGCTGGCGACGATCCATGCTGGCCACCCCGACACCGGGCTGGGCGACTGGCCGTTCCCCGTCACGCCCCCGGTGCGATGGCAAACCAACGGCACCGCCCTGTCCGGTCTGACCCCGACAAGGGCTGGGTTCTGCCCCTGGGTAGGCGGTCCGTCTGGCATCGGCCCCGTTCGCATCACCGACACTATCGTGGCGCACTCCCTGCTCGGACTTCGTGGTCGGCATGCGGACCCGTTGCACTGGCTCAGCGAAGCACGACTGTTGGTGCTCGTCCGGCCCGCCGGCGACGACGTCGATGCCGAAAATCCTTATGCCCAGTCGGACGCCGTTTTCGACAGTGCTGTCCGGATTTGGCCAGAGCCGTTGCTGCGGAGCCTCTGGTACGCGGCCCGGGCCGACTTGGCCGTACTCGATCCCCACCTCGGCGGAAGGCGCACCCTGTGCACGGGAACGGTGGTGGCGGATCTCGCCGTCGCCCCAGACGGTCGACACGTGTTGGCCGGAATCGTCGAGGATCTTCACGATCTGCGCGGTCTGCTGACGCAAGACCTAATCAACTATCGGGTGTACGACACCACGCGTCCTCGCCAGCCATGGAACCTCGGCCGTCTTAGGCACGGCAGCCTCCGGTGGACGTCGGAGTCGCAACCCACCCTTGTCTTCTGTGACGAAGGGCGAAGCGACGAACCGACCCGTTTTTGGACGGCCCGACTCGGTGCCGACCCGGTCCCGATCGGTCAGGTCACCGGTTTGGTCACCGCGTGGTATCCGGCCACGTCGGAGACTGTGGTACTCGTTAGCCGGCAGAACGGGGAGTATCGTCTGGCGTGCTCCTCGGACGACACGCGCATCCTGCCTCTGCCCGGACCGGTGCGGAGGCTCGCCCGGCTCGAGGTTACGTCCCGCCCGGTCCTCGCCGCGTTCAGCCGGGGCCCCGACGGTCTCCGGGCACAGCACCTATTCCGGGTCGACAATGGCGAACTGATACTGCTCGGCTCGGCTCACTACGACCGGACGGTACTGCACCAGGACGGTGAGGTCCGGTTGGTCGAACGGCGCAGCGGCGGTCAGGTCAGCCTCACCCGAGAAACCGTTACCGACGCTCGGACGCTGCACCGAGCCTGCCTTGCCCCGCCTCCCGACCCCACCCGGATCACGACAGCCAGGTTGGACTCCGGCGCCCACTATGAGGTGCGCCGCGCCGATCAACCCGAGTGCCTTCCGGTGATGGTGTGGCTGGTACCGGTGCAGGAGCAGGAGCAGGACGAGCCAGCACCACCGTCGGTTCCCGCACCCGCCGCCGCAGCGCCCGGTACCCCGGCCTGGACGTACCTGCCCGAGCTGGCGGTCGTCACCCTCACTTGCCCACTGCCATGGTCGCCGACCGCCACCTTCGACGAGATCGCGGACCGGCTGCGCACCACGATGGTCAGACTGTTGTCGGTACTCGGCGAGCAGGAAGGGCTCGACACCGACCGGGTAGTGCTGGGCGGGCACAGCTTCGGCGCTGCGGCAGGAGCCGTGCTGCTTAGCCTGCTGCCCGGACGCTTCCAGTGTGCGGTACTGCGCAACGGCGCCTACAACCGCACATTGACGCCGGCGGGCTTCCAGCACGAGCACCGGCCGTTCTGGCAGGCCCCGGACATCTATGACGGGTTCACTGCCACCCGCGTGGCGCATCGGATCAGTACGCCGGTGCTCCTGGTCCAGAGTGAGGCCGACACCAACACGTCGACCACCGTCGTCCAGGCCCGGTCCTTGTACGACGCCTTGGTCGTTGCCGGTTGCCCAGTCCGCTTGGTGCTGCTGCATAACGAAGACCACATCGTGCATACCCGGCAGGGCATCCTGACCGCCGCCCGGGAGGAACGCGCGTGGATCAGACGGTGGCTGACCGGTTCGACGATCGACGCCGCTAACCGCCAGACAGAGGAGGTCGGATGAGACTGTTTCCACTTACCCAGGCGATGCTGCGAGCGCTGCCGGTGGTGCGCGACGAAGCGAACCTTTCTGCCCGACTGGCCGAGCTGGCCGGCACGAAGACAGCCGCTGCGACGCCGGCACCGGCTCCCCGTCGGGACCCGCTCGGTGACCTTCTTCGGCTGCGAGCGTGCTGGCGCATCTTGACTCGTAACCGGCGCCCGGAGCAGGAGAACATCTTCCTCGCCGCTGGCCTGCTCGCACTAGGACACCATGCCCGCTTGGTCGTTGGTCGGGAGGCCGCACCGGCTGGACCAGCGCGTTACCTGAGCTGGGTCTGCATGAATGAAGAGGTACTTACCACCGGGCTACCGGTCGATGAGACCCACGTTCCGGTGGCTACATTGCCCCTGCGTCAGTAAAGTAAGTCCACGGAGGGTCGGTCGGGCCACGCACACGCCCCGACTCGCTCACCGGCGGCAAGGCGTACTCCTCCCGAGCGAACCGAACCGCCCTGCGAGGCAAGGGCATCACCACGGTCATCCCCGAACCCAACGACCAGATCGCCAACCGGAAGCGGCGAGGACGACGCGGCGGCCGACCACCGACTTTCGACAAGGTCCACCGAGCGCTTCGCCTGTGGCGCACCGCAGTAGATGCCTGACAACTGCCTCCACGACGGCTTCACCAGCATGATCGAATGCACCGACAGTGGCGGGACCACCTCAGATCGAGGCAGCTCCCGGCGAGTCATGCCGGTGTGCGCGGCCCAGCGGATCAGCGCTGCGAAGACGGTGGGGTGGCGTTCGTGGAAGAAGAATCGCACGGCCTGACAGGACGAACGCCCGCGTGCTGAACCCGACCGCCCAGGAATGACGGGCTCCGGCACGGTGTCCATCGCGGTCATGTCTCCCGTCCACCGCGTAGTGCGTACAAGCGCGGCCGGCCGCCGTTGCCCACCTCGGACGTGGTGTCGGAGTCGACTGAGCCGACAGCCACGATCTCCGTGATCACCCTGAAGCGGGCCGGCATCGTCGCCGAGGCATCCGTCCGTGGCTGCGCTGTCGTCTGGTGGTCCAAGAACCGCCGCAACCGGCCGAGCGCTCCGCCCGTCTCCAGCACCTCGTCACAGCGGGCCAAGACATCCAGACTGGCCGTCCGCTCCGCCTTCTCGATCTTGCCGAGAAGGTCCGGACTCACATACACCAGCGCAGCCAACCGTGCCAACGACAACCCGCGCTGCTGCCGCCAGCACCTCAGCTCCGCACCAAGGAAGTGACGCGCGGATGCGTGTGGCTTCAACTCGGCCGGCTGCTGCCCCATCAGACCCGCCTACGCCCGTCGGCGAGCGAGTACACCCGCGCCCCGTCGGCCGAGGTCAACGGCAGCGCCGAGAGTCCGGGACTACCGTCAGGCACCGTGGTCACAAGGACACGGATGGGCCCGGCACGCTCACCGTCAACCGTGATCACGACCGCCGCCCCCGCCGCGACGTCGAGACGCACGGTGGTGGGTACCCCGTCCGCGTCGTCGTTCGAGGACGCGGACGGTGTGGGCGCCGGCTCTGCCTCCCGTACCGGCGGTGCCACGGTCGTCACCGCCTCGACCGACCGTCCCAGACCGTAGATCACGTACAGGCCGATCGAGGCGTCGTCGTCCACGCCGAAGACGCCACGCAGCCCCGCCCGCACGTGCGCCACCGGCCAGCGATGCTCACCCCGCTCCAACTTCCCGATATAGGCGCTGCCCAGGTCCACGCGTCGTCCCTGGTGCTCCCAGACCCACGCGTTCACCGCCTCGGCAATCTCCTGCCGCGACATCACCCGCCCCGACCCCGTCGGCGACCGCAACCCCAGCCGCGCACGCCGCAACAGAACATTCGGACTACGGGGAGCCCTCGTATGAACGCCCGGTACGCCGTCCACCCCCGCCGAGGTCACCAGTCGGAGGGAGTTCGGTCGGCGAACAGGCCGCCGGTCGGGCCGTCCGGTGGCAGCGTCGCCAGCCACACATGCGTGTCACACGCGATCGCCGATTGGCCACTCGCGGCGATCACCCCGATACCACTCACGATCCCGCTTCCTCCGGTAGTAGTGAAGGGCCGATGGTCGGCTGCTGAGGGTCGGGATACCGATGCGTCCAGCCGAGGAACCGGTCGAACATCCCCCCGCAACCGCCCGTGCTCCTCGCGTCGAGATCACGCAGATCGTCGATCGCCTCGTGCAGACACGCCGACAGATACAGCGACAGCCCGACTCGGTTGCCCTCGTACTCGACAAGAAGCGATTCCCTCGCCGGGACGCAGGGCCAGACATGGCCGCAGGCGCGGCAGTGCCACCGCGGACGCGACGGCACATGTGTCAACGCCGGCTGAAGTTTGACCCCTCTGTTCCGGCCGAATGTTGACCCCCTCGCT
>NZ_LRQV01000121.1 GCF_001567585.1 Micromonospora rosaria | reverse complement strand
TTGGAAAGCGTGTTGTGTTCACACCCTCACGAGTTCGAATCTCGTATCCTCCGCTCGCCGCATCGGCACGAAGATGCACGTCAGGCCCGGTTCTCGAACCGGGCCTGACGATCTTTCAGGGGACAGGCAGGGCGGCTCCGCCACGCACCCCGGGCAGTCCCCCTGCGCGTCCTGTCGGGTTGCCCCGTCCATGCCCCCGTCGCTCGAGATCCTGACCCAACCGGGCCCCTCCCGCGATCTTGCAGTTAGCGGCCGGGCAAAAAGAACATATCGGAGTTACAGGGGGCCCAGAGTGCAAGATCGCGGGTAGGTGGCCGACTGTCGGGGGTCGCCACGTTCGATGACACGGGCGTACCGTCCGATGTGTCGGTCCCGTCGGTCGAAGCGGGCGGCGGGCCGCCGCCCGGACCGCTACCTGGGAAGAGGCGCAGCATGCCCGTCACCGACACCATCGGGGCCCGCATCCGGTACTGGCGCATCTGCCGGGGCGGCATGAGTCAGGCCGTCCTTGCCGGCCTGGCCGGGGTCAGCCAGTCCTACATCTCGCAGGTCGAGTCCGGCCGCAAGACCATCGACCGCCGGTCCACCCTCGTCGACATCGCTGCCGCCCTGCAGGTCACCGTCGCCGACCTGCTCGGCCAGGGCAGCGAGCCAGGCGACCCGGCCCGGGACAGTGCCGCCGCGTACGTCCCGGCCATCTGGTCGGCCCTGATCGAGATCGAGGAGGGTGAACGCCGACAGCCGGCTCGCACCCCGCAGGAGCTGGCAGCCGACATCGCCCGCAGCGACCAGCTCCGCACCAGCTCCGACTATCCAACGATGGCCCGACTCCTGCCCGATCTGCTCATCGAGTCCGCCGCCCGGGGCGGTGCCACCCTGGCGCGGGTCGCCTACCAGGCGTCGACGTGTCTGCGGCACCTGGGCTGGCGGCACTTGGCGCTCAACGCGGCCCGGGTCTCCGCGTCGGCCGCCGAGGCCTGCGGCGACGCCGCGTGGATCGGGGCGGCCCGTTTCGCGTACGCCCAGAGCCTGCCCATCGAGTCGGCGTCGCTGGCCGCCAGGACGGCCGACCGGTCGCTGGCCGAGTTGCAGGCGGACGCCGACGACACGCGGGTCCGGCAGATGCTCGGCCAACTGCACCTTTCAGCGGCGCTGACGTCGACGGTGAGCGGTCGGCCGGACGTCGCCCGGGATCACCTCGCCGAGGCAGCCCGCGAGGCGGCCACCCTGGGAGATCCGTCCGACGGCTCCGGCTTCAACGGCTGCGGGTTCGGGCCGACCAACGTGGGCCTGTGGGAGATGTCGATCGCCGCCGAGTTGGGCGAGTACGGCCGCGTCATCGAGCTGTCCCGCACCGTGCAGCCGCAGGTGCTGATCGCGAGCAACCGGCGGCAGGCGTACTGGCTGGAGCTGGGCAGGGCGCTGGCCGGCTCGGGGCGGCGGGACGGGGAGGCCCTCGCAGCGTTCGTGCGGGCGGAGCGGGCGGCACCGGTGCCGTTCGCGCTCAACCCGCTGGCCAGGGACGCGGTGGTGGCGATGGTGCGACGTGCCCAGCGGCGGGGCGTGCCGGACGACCTGCGGGTGCTGGCCGCCCGGGTGAACCTCACCGTACGGCCATAACCAACGGTAATAGCATCATCACCCAATGCCCCTACCGTCCTGTTCAGGGGCAGCGGTGACAGTCCTTCCACAGCCTTCGCCGCCCCTCCACATCCTGCGGGGCGGCGAGGTCTCGGTGTCGCCCCGGCTACCCAGTGCAGGGGGACGGCATGACCAGAGGACGTACCCGGCGGGAGTCCGACCCGCCGATATCCGGCACCGCGATCCAGGCGGCCGAGCACGAGGCGGCGAAGCAGCGGCTCCTCGACCTGGCGGAGGCCGAGCGGACCCGGGTCGACGTGCCGACCCCGACCGAGGCCGTGCCTGTCGGGCGGCGGGGCGGCAGGAAGGGCCGGTGAGCGTCGACGAGGCCGTCGACCCGGTTTCGGTCGCCATCGTGGGCCGCCGGGTCCTGGCCGCACACGAGGCGGGCCGGCCCTGCTGGCGCTGCACCGGGGACACCGTCGCCGACTGTACGGAGCTTGCCTGGTTCCGGGACCAGGTGGCAGTGCGGTGAGCGAGGTGCCGATAGGCCGGCGGGTGGCGTACTGGCGCGGCCGGCGGAACATGTCGCAGCAGCAGTTCGCCGACCGGCTCGGCAAGTCCAAGAGCTGGGTGGACAAGGTCGAACGCGGCGTCCGCTCCCTCGACCGGGTGTCAGTGATCCACGACGTCGCCACCGTGCTCGCCCTCGACCCCGACACCCTCCTCGCCGGTGCCGGCCGCCCCGAACCAGCACAGTCCCCCGGCGAGGCGGCGCAGTCCCCTGCCGAGACGACGGACGCCGTCCAGGCCGTCCGGGCGGCGCTGACCCGGCACCCCGCCCTGACGGCCCGCCCGACCGCACCAGCACCCGACCACGACCGGCACCGGACACGCCTCGCACACGCCGACGCGGTGTACGGGCACGGCCGGTACCCGGCCCTGCTCGGACTCCTGCCCGACCTGCTCCACAACAGCCACCGAATGGCGGTCGACCAACAGGTCCAGACATACCGACTCGCCACCCTGGCCCTGGTCAAACTCGGCGCTACCGACCTGGCATGGCTGACCGCCGACCGAGGCCTCGCCACAGCAGCAGGCACAGACGATCCACTACTGGCGGCGGTCGCCGCAGCGCCACTCGGCCACGCCCTGCGCGCCGCCGGCCGACACCGCCACGCCTTCGAAACAACCATCATCAGCGCACACCAGATCGCACCACTCACGACGGAAGAGGGCACACCCGCCGAACGGACCGCGTGCGTGATGCTGCTGCTCCAAGCCGCGCTCGCCGCCGCCGAACACGGCGACCGGCCGACGGTGGCCGAACTCCTGGACGACGCCCACGCAATGACCGAACCGGCCGGGCCAGAACGCGCCGCCGTCGACGCCACCCGCATCACCGCAGCAACAGCACTGGGCGAGAACCAGCACGCCATCAACCTGCACGAAACCCTCACCGCCAGCCCCGGATGGCCGCTCCTGCCCCTCGAACACCGGGCCGCCCACCTGGTCGACCTCGCGCCGGCCTACGTGCGCAGCGGCGACCCCGCCGGGGCTGGGCGGGCGCTGTTGACAGCGGACCGCCTCGTGCCGGCGGAGGTCCGGGTTCGGCCCGCCGGCAGGGCGGCGCTGGCCGGAGTGCTCAACGCGCAGGGCCGACCCGATCCGCACCTGCTCGCCCTGGCGGACGCCGCCGGCGTTGGCGGCGTCCGGTGACGCCGCTGACGGCAATGGCCAGGCGGCTGTCCACCGGACACGATCCCCGGTAACCGAGGGTATCTGCTGGTCAACCCATTGCGCATGATCGATCATCGTGAAAATATCTCCTCGCCTGCGCAGCAGCGCGGCGCACGGGGAGAACGGGGATCCAGTGGGCACCTTCCTGTCCGCACACTCATCGCATCGACCGCACAGCGTCCGCCGACCACACCGCACCCGCAACCGGCTGCGAGCCCTCTCGCTCGCCGTCGCGACCGCCGTTCCGTTGCTGATCGGGACGACGCCGGCAACCGCGACACCGGCACGAGCGGCACCAGCACCGGCGACGCCCGCCCCAGCGGCTGTCGCCCCGCCATCGGCACAGCCGCCGGCCGCCCCGGAACCAGCCGCAAAGCCAGCCGCCGGGACACCAGCAGCGAAACCAGCCGACGCGACAGCAGCAACGAAACCGGCCCCCGCGAAACCGGCGGGAACGCCGGCAGCCGGCGCTGCGGGTACGGCCGGCGCGTCGCAGGGAGCCGACAGTGGCTGCGGGGGACCGCTGCCCTTCGGCGTGATCGCGGACTGCCCGTCGATCTCCGGTGGGCAGGAGCACGCCTTCACGGTCACCACCACCGTCGACCAGGACAGGCTGATCACCAAGCTGACCCGGGGCACCGGCGTCCAGGCCGGGGCGGTCGTCACCGACAGCGCCGACGACCAGGTCTGCTACTTCTCCGTCGACGCCGGCACCTGCCAGCTCGGCCCGGCCGGCACGTACACGGTCACCGTGCGGTTGCCGTACCCGTCGGGCAGCGGCAGCTACACCCTCGCCGTGCAGTCGACCCGTACCCCGGCCGGGTGTCAGGACCTGCCGGAGTCGTTCTTCTCCTTCGCCTCGCCGGGGATCACCGAGACGATGCCGGCCGGCACGGCGGCGCGCTGCTTCCGGTTCGACCAGCCCGCCGACTCCGTGCTGCACGTGCGGGACATGGGCAGCCCCGAGGACATCCAGGGACAGATCCTCGACGCGGACCACGAGGCGCTCTGCACCGTCCGGTACGTCGAGCGCTGCGAACTCAGCGGGCCGGGCCCGTACCGCCTGCTGCTCGGCGAGTACTACGGCACCGAGACCACCTACACGCTGCGGATGCCCCGCCTCTCCCAGGCCACCGGTTGCCCGGCGCTGCCGCTGGCGTCCTTCGGCGACCCCGGCACCGCGGTCGGCGGCGGCACGGTCCACAAGCCCGGTGAGGTGACCTGCCACGCGCTGACCGCGGGCAGCGCCGAGCCCGTCGTGGTCCGCGTCGACCCGTTCCACGCGCAGTACCTGCTCTGGAGCGTGTACGACTCGGCCGGCGACGAGGTGTGCGAGTCGTACGCCCAGGCCCGGCACTGCCCGCTCCCGGCCGCTGGCGCGTACACCGTGCTGGTGAGGAACCCGCACTGGTTCATCGAGCCGACCACCTACCAGGTGGCGGTGACCGGGCTCGGCGGCACCGACGGCTGCACGGCGCTCGTGGACACCTCCTGGGCCCCCGACGCCCTCCAGGTGCGGCAGACCTCACCGGTGCAGACGACCTGCCAGCCGTTTCAGGGCGAGGCCGGCGACCGGATGGTCACCTACCTGGCGCCGGAGCAGTACAACCGGGTCCGTTCCTGGCTGCTGGACCCGTCCGGCACGCCCGCCTGCACCAGTTCCCCTGGCGACGAGACCGGGTGCGTGCTGCCGGCCACCGGCACCTACCGGCTGATCTCGCACCTCGCCGAGTGGAGCGCGGGCAGCACCGACCTGATGTACCGGGTGCAGATCCGCCGGCTCTCCGCCGCGACCGGCTGCCCGTCGGTCACGCCCGGCGCGTACAACGCGGCACCCGCCGGGGGCGTGGCCGGCGTCCGCTGCCGCAGCCTGGAGATCCCCGCCGCCGGGACCTACCGGGTCAAGGCGGTGAGCGCGGACAACCACCAGGAGTACCCGGTCGTGTACGACGCCGCCGGGCTTCGGGTCTGCGCCGAGGTCCGGTGCGAGTTCCCCGCCGCCGGCACGTACACCCTGGTGCTGGGGGCGAACTCGACCAGCACGGTGATCGACAACGACCACCTGTACGCGGTCGCGCTACTCCCCTGGACGCCGTCCGGCTGTCCGCAGGCCTCCGACGCGGGATGGCAGGACGATCCGGCGGAGGGCACCTTCGGTGCCGTCGGGCAGTACGACTGCCGCGAGCTGACCAGCCCGGTCGGGGCCCGGGTGCTGGCCCTCGCGCCGGGGAACGCGAGCACCTCGACCGCAGCGCGGACGAGCGTGGTGGACGCCGCCGGCACGCAGGTCTGCGAGGACTGGCAGGTGCGGGAGTACGGCTGCGAGTTGGCCGGCGTGGCACCGTTCTCCGTGGTCGTCGAGGCGGCGAACGGGGTGCCGGCGGCCCCGTACCGGCTGGCCTTCGTCCGGGTGACCGGGTCACCGGCCTGCCCGGCGCTGGCCTCGGACCCGGCGGGCAGCACCGTCACCACCGGCCCGGACCGGTTCGTGGCCTGCTTCTCGCTCCCCGCCGGGGACCACGCCGCGCGGGAGAGCTTCACCTGGACCCGGACGTCCGGCACCGGCCGGGCCCGCCTGTGGCTCTGGACCGAGGACGGTACGCAGCCCTGCACGCCAGGGATCTACGCCGTCACCCGGACGGTCACCTGCGCCCTGCCCCCGGGTCCGGTGACCGTGCTCCTCCAGGCCGACGCGGTCGACGCCACCTACCGGGTGACCCACCAGGCCGCCTCCCCACCCCCGTCCTGACGAGGTCACTCCCTCGGCGCGGCCACGGTCGGCCGGTCCCCGGACCGGCCGACCGGCGTGCGTTCCTTCGGTACGGTCCGGACGTGCGCCGGCCGTTGTCGTCCGGGCGCACACGACCGTCGTACACATGTTCTATCCACAGCTTGTGGATGGCGAGGGAGTGGGATGAGTTACCAGCTCAGCGCGGTCGTCGCCGATGTCGAGCTGCTGCGGGAGCAGACCGGCGAGCTGGATCACGCGGTCCTCGCCGCGCTGCGCCAGGACTTCGCGCTGCTGCCGGTGACCCCGCAACTCGTCGAGGAGCTGACCGGCACCCCGCCGGACTTCGCGGCCGGCGACCCGAGCCCGGAGCAGCCGTTCGGGGTGGTGCTCCCGGCGTCGTTCACCGGGACGCTGGCGGGGTGGTCCCGCCTGGGGCCGGTGGCGTACCTGGAGGCGGAGTTCCACGGCGGCCTGGGGCACCAGGCGTCGGTGGTGTGGCTCGGCGGCGCGGTCGGGTTCGGGCCGGTGTTCGACGCCGCGCTGGACGGCCCCCGCGAGCAGTGGCCGATCAACGCGGCGCTGCACCGGCTGGGCGTGGAACGGGGCCGGTGGATCGACCCGTTCGCCGAGGTGGGGCTGCATCTGGAGCGGAACACGGCCGGCTGGCTGGCGCACGGGCGGCGCGGACTGAGCGCCGACTACTGGGACGAGCTGGCCGAAGAGTGGGAGGAGCAGGAATCCGGCGCGGACCAGCAACCTGAGCGTCCCCGTCACGTTGGGGACTGGGGGCTTCCATGAAATTGCGACAATTCGTCTTTATCGCCACGCTGCTCACGGCCGCCGCGATCGCCGGCAGCGGGCCACGGTCGGCCGGTCCGGCTCCGGTCGACAGCGGGCCGGCCAACGCCGAACCGGTCAGCCACACGGAGGTGGTCGACCTCAACGGACTGCCGGACGTCGAGATCGGCGCCACCGAGGAGGAACTGACCGCGCGTGGCATCCTTCGCGCCGACGTCGACGCCTGCGGGCCGCTGCTGACCGGGCACGAGACGGTCAGCCCGGTCTTCGTCGACGACCGGCTCGTCCTGCTCTGGGCCGGCGAGCCGATGAGCACCCCGGAGGGGGTCTCCGCCGGTTCGCCGGTGGCCGAGGTCCGGGCCCGCTACCCGGCGGCGAGCCGCCTCGACGCACCACAGGGGACGTACCGGTTCGACGGCCTGCTCGCCCGCCGGGGCGACCGGGCGTACCTCTTCCTGCACGACGGCGAGGTGGTCCACAAGGTGATCACCGGGTACGCGGACTGGGCCCGCCGTCTCTTCCACGAGGGCCACGGCCCCTGCTGAGATCCGGTCACCACCGCACCGGGATCTCCTCCGGGCCGAGGACCACGTGACCCGCCTTCCACCGGATCTGCTCCGGCGGCACGGCGAGGCGTAACCCGGGCAGCTCCCGCAGCAGCAGCCGCAGCGCCACCCGTACCTCCAGGGCGCCCAGGTGCGCCCCGATGCAGCGGTGCGGGCCGTGCCCGAAGGAGAGGTGCGGGTTCGGTTCCCGCGTGAAGTCGACCCGCTCCGGGTCCGGGAAGACCCGGGGATCCCGGTTCGCCGCGTCGTGCGACGGCACCACCACCTCCCCGGCCCGCAGCCGGAACCCGCTGGGCAGCTCGACGTCGGCCGTCACCCGCCGGGGCAGCTCGTCGGCGTTACTGGTCGAGTACAGCCGCTCCAACTCGGCCACGGCGGAATCCAGCCGCTCCGGATGCTCCAGCAGGTACGCCCACCCCGTCGGATGGCCACCGTACGGTCGGCTGCACAGCAGGTACGTGAACGTGCCGATCGAGCCGGCCGTCGTCTCCCAGCCACCCACCACCAGCGCGATCGGCAGCTTCACCTGCACGTCGACCGGCTGGTCACCGGCGGCGGTGGCGATCCGGGTCATCAGGTCGTCGGCCGGGCAGCCACGCCGCCGCTCCACCTGCTCCCACAGGTACCCGGCCATCTCCGCCGACGACCGGGCCACCTGCTCGGGCGGCACTCCGCCGTCGGCGAGGAAGTCGTCGCCCCACCGGCGGAACCGCAGCCGATCCTCCGGCGGCAGCCCCAGCAGGTCACAGATGACGTGCAGGGTGAACGGAAGCGCGAAGTCGGCGATCAGGTCACCCCGCCGACCCCGTCCGGTCAGCACGGCCAGTTGCGCCCGCGCCTCGGCCACCACCCGGTCGCGCAGCCCGGCCACCGCCGCCGGGGTGAAGGCGTCCTTCACGCTGCCACGCACCCGTGCATGCTGCGGCCCGTCCATCCCGAGCATCGTCCCGGAGACGTCCACCGGGTCGACGTCCGCAGCGGCGGTCCGGGAGAAGACGTCCTGCCGGCGCAGCACCTCCCGTACGTCCGCGTGCCGGCAGACCAGCCACGCCGGGGTGGGCTCGCCGGCCACCTCGCGCACGATCGGCACCACGCCGGGGCCGTCGGCGGCGAACTCGGCGTACCACCGGTGCTTGTCCGGCCCCGGCGGTCGGTTGATCCCCTCCCCGTCCAGGTAGAAGGGGTGCCGGCGCCGGCCGTCGAGGTACGGGGTGGAAGTCATCGCGGGCGGGGTCCTCTCTCGCGGCGCGGTCGATCCCGATCCCCCACCAAGATTCCATCGACGGATGGCACGATCAACCTTGGCCATGGGCCGACGCCGCGGTGGGATCTGGGCGCGACACCTCCTCGGCGAGGGCCACGGCCCGTGCTGTGCAGCCGTTTTGGTGTCCGGGACGCGACTGGACAAGAATCGGGAACCGTCATTGCCTCATATCGAGAGGACACCGGTGAAGCGCCGACTCCTGCACGCACTGACGGCCATGGTCGTCGTCCTGGCCGGCACCATGGCGGTCCCCACCCCCGCCTCGGCGAGCGACGCCTGGGGCATCGTCTGCAACCTGAGGGAGAACACCTGGCTGCGGGCCGCCCCGCAGAGCGGTTTCGTCCTGCGTACCCTCACCGCCGGGCGCGGGTTCCGCTGGCACGGCCAGGTCTGGGGGCTCGACGACGACATCTGGCTGTACGGCCACGGTGCCGAGTACCCGTCGCAGGACGGCTGGGTTCCGGGCCGCAACACCACCTGCTGACCCGGCACACCGTCGAAGGCTGACCGCGCGGGCACCCCGACGCGCGCCGGCACAGCACAACGCCCGGTCGGTCCTGACGGACCGACCGGGCGTTGTCGTATCTCACGAGCGGCGACGGACCGCAGCACCGCTGCACCCGGCCGGATGCCAGGGCGGCCGGCCGGCCCATCAGAAGTGTGAGCCGCCGCTCTGGGGTCCGGCGACCCTGCTCCCGTAACCGTGCAGGGTGAACCAGTCCGTGTTCAGGGAGCGACCGCTCCACGAGGTGGTCTGCGGCACCAGGCCACCCTTCGACCCGTGGAAACGGACCATCATTCCGGAACCCCGCCCGACCTTGTCGCCGGTCACCTCCTCGTGGTTGGCCGCGACCACCGCGTCCAGGCCACCGGTGCCGTTCAGGTTCAGCAGGGCGAGCGAGGCACCGAAGGTGTCGTCCTTCTCCGGGGAGCCTGGCACCACCGCGTGCCCCTGGTCGAAGGCCTGGGCCCCGGCGCCGGTCAGCCCGGCCGAGGAACCCTTGAGCAGCGTCACCAGGCCGGCCCCGGCCGTCTTGCCGATCGCCTCCCCCGGGGCCCCGACCAACACGTCCGCCCGACCGTCCCCGGTCACGTCACCGGCCGCGAGGGTCCCCCCGAAGAGGTCCCCGCTCTCCGGGTCGCCCGGCACCCCGGAGGTGCTCTGGGTGATGACTGTCGCGGCGCTGCCGGAGAGCCCGGCGGACCGGCCCGTGAAGGCCACCACCAGTCCGGAGTTGATGTCGAGCGCGGGCGACTGCGCGCGGGGGGCGCCAGCGATGACCTCTCCCAGCCCGTCGCCGTTCACGTCGCCGACCGCCAGGCTCTCCCCCAGGTACCAGGCGATCCTGTACCGGTCCCCGGTCCTGCCGTGCACCCCGGCCCCGGTGACCGAGGTGGCACCGGTGGTCCGTACCCCGCTCGCCGAGCCCCACATCAGGGTGACCATGCCGCTGCCCTTCACGCCGGAGTCACCGTCGTTCTCCCAGGGCGCCCCGATGACCAGGTCGGCGTACCGGTCAGCGTTGACCCTGCCGATCGCCACGGTCGCACCGAACTGGTCGTCGCGCTCAGCCGAGCCGGGGACCGCCGCCTGGTCCTGGTGGAACTGCTGGGACCCGGTACCCGTCAGCCCACCGGCCCCACCGAAGAGGACGGTGACCGCCCCGGCATCCTGCTTGGTGCCGATGGCCTCGCGGGGTGCGCCGACGGCCAGGTCGTCGCGGCCGTCCCCGTTGAGGTCCCCGGCCGCGAGGGCCGCCCCGAACTGGTCGGAGTTCTCCGAGTCCCCGGGAACTCCCGAGGTGCTCTGGCTGTACCGCTGCGCCGCGTTGACCACCAACCCGGTCCGGCTGCCCGGCACCACCCACACCGCGCCGCCCCGGGTCCGGTTGCGGGTGTCGACCTCGCCCGAGGCACCGACCGCCAGATCGTCGTACCCGTCCCCGTTGAAGTCCCCAGCGACCAGCGCGTCACCGAAGGAACCACCGCCGACCTCCAGGTTGTACGTCCCGACCAGGTAGTCGGTCTGCGGCGCGGAGGAGTACCGCACCACCACCGCCCCGGAGGGGTGGTACTGCAGGATGTTGGACCCGGCTACGTCGGCGTCGGCCGCGACGTCGTCGACGCCATCCCCGTCGAAGTCGGAACGGGTGACGCCCGTCCCCTTCACCGGGGTACTGGCCTTCGCCACCCGCTGGAACAGCAGGACCGAACCTTCCCGGCTGACGGTTCGCAACTCACCCGTCGCCGAGGCCGGGGCGCTGATCGCCAACCCGGCCAGCACCGCAAGCGCCGTCGCTGCGGCAGTCTTCTGCACACGTACCTCCACTGCGTGAAAGTGCCCACGGGATCATCGGAGGAGAGAGAGTCAGTTTCCGCCTCGGGCGGCCCTGGGACAGAAACAACGAACGCCCGGTCGGTCCTGACGGATCGACCGGGCGTTCTCGCACCTCACGAGCGGTGGCGGCGGGATTTGAACCCGCGGAGGGCGTAAACCCTCACACGCTTTCGAGGCGTGCTCCTTAGGCCACTCGGACACACCACCGCCGAGAAGGGTACAGCAGCCCGGTCCCGGACGCCGAACCGGTATCCCCGCGCCCGGCCTGGCAGGATCTTCGCCATGAGTACGCACATCGGCGCGAAGCCGGGAGAGATCGCCGAGCGGGTCCTGATGCCGGGTGACCCCCTGCGGGCCAAGTGGATCGCGGAGACCTACCTGGAGGACGCGACCTCCTACTCGACGGTCCGCGGCATGCTGGGCTTCACCGGCCGCTGGAACGGCGTGGCCGTCTCGGTCCAGGGGTCCGGCATGGGCATGCCGTCGGCCAGCATCTACGCCCACGAGCTGATCAACGAGTACGGCGTGAAGACGCTGATCCGGGTCGGCTCCTGCGGCGCCCTCACCGAGGACCTGCAACTGCGGGACGTGGTGGCGGCGATCGGCTCCGCCACCGACTCGAACATGAACCGGATGCGTTTCGACGGGCTGATCGACTACGCCCCGGTGGCCGACTTCGGGCTGCTGCGTACCTCGGTCGAGGTGGCCGAGCGGCGCGGCATCACCATGCGGGTCGGGCCGATCCTGGCCGCCGACGCGTTCTACACCGACCGGCCGGACCTGTACGACACCCTCGCCGACTACGGCGTGCTGGCGGTGGAGATGGAGTCGGCGGCGCTCTACACGATCGCGGCCCGGTTCAGGGCGCGGGCGCTGACCGTGCTGACCGTCAGCGACCACATCAAGACCGGCGCGAAGACGACCGCCCAGGAGCGGGAGCAGACCTTCAGCCAGATGGTGGAGATCGCGCTCGACACCATCGTCGCCTGAGCCTGTCACCCCGGCGGGCAGGCGGCCTGCCGGGCTGACGACCCCTGATGACCGGCATACCTGTCAGGTATAAAAATACCCACCAGGTATGCCGGTCACGCACATCATCCTCGGACACCGCGACACGCCCGGACCAGAAGCAGCGCCGGACCGGAACCAGCGCCGGGCGAGGAGCGCGCCCCGGGGACGGGTCAGCGGAAGAAGGCCCGCAGCACGGCCGCATTCTCGCGCTCCAGCACCCCGCCGTAGACCTCGGGGCGGTGGTTCGACCGCCGGTCCCGGAGCACGTCCCAGAGCGAACCGGCCGCACCCGTCTTCGGCTCCCACGCGCCGAAGACCACCGTGGAGACCCGGGCCAGCACCAGCGCGCCCGCGCACATGGTGCACGGCTCCAGGGTCACCACCAGCGTGCACCCGTCCAGCCGCCACCGGCCCAGTCGTTCGGCGGCCCGCCGCAGCGCGAGCACCTCGGCGTGCGCGGTCGGGTCACCGGTCAGCTCCCGCTCGTTGCGCCCGATCGCCACCTCGGTCCCGTCCGGCCCGTACAGCACCGCGCCGACCGGGACGTCTCCGGCCGGTTCGCCACCGTCGGCAAGAAGCGGGTCGGAAGCGAGCGGGCCGGAAGCGAGCGGGCCGGAGGGCGGAAGGTCCGGCGGGACGTCCGGGCCGGTGACCGCCACCTCCAGGGCCCGCCGCATCCACACCTCGTGCCGCTGCCGCCGGCCCGCCGTGGTCGCCTCGGCCAGGCCCTCGTGCGCGCCCGGCCCGGCCCGGCCCACCGCGCCCGGGGTCGGCTGCCCGGCCCGGACGGTCTCCAGTGCCGGATCGGTGGCGTCGGCCGGCGCACCCACCGCCCCCGCCCACGGTCCAGCGCCCGGAGCCGATCCGCCCCCGGTCGGCCCGCCCGGAGCCGCCCCGTCGGAGCCGGGTGGCTCAGACCTCACGCAGGTCCTCGACCTGGTCCGCGCAGCCGAGCACCAGGCACACCTCGGCGGTGACGTCCGCCGGCAGCATGCCCTCGTGGCCGCAGAGCGAGAGCAGGCGCTGCGCGGAGATGCCCAGGTCGGCGAGGAGGTCCGCCTCCCCGACCGGGTCCGCCTCCGGGTCGATCGCCGGTTGCTCGGCGTCGTCGTCACCACCGGCCGCCGGCCGGGGCTCCTCGACGTCGTCCAGCCCGGTGACCGACGTCTTCAGGTCACCGACCAGCATCGCGCCCAGCCGGGACTCCTCGGCGTACGCCGAGTCCGAGCCGAAGATGCGCAGGTCCTCGCCCTCGTCCAACCGCAGGATCACCAGGTAGGCGTCGTCGGCCTCGACGAAGAGCAGGGAGAGCCCGGCGTCCGGGTCGACGTCCCGGAGTCGCTCCGCGACCTCGTCGACGTCGGTGGCGCCCCGGAGGCTGATCTCGGCAGCGGTCCAGCCGCTGTCGTCGCGTACCACGGCCGCAGCGAAGTACGACACGGTCCCCCCAAACTGCCACGCCGACTCGTTACGGGTGCACGGTAACCGGTCAGCTCGGCGAGCGGCCGGTCAACGCCCCGAGTGGGTGGGCAAAGCCGAGAAAATGGGTGGAGCTGAGCGGAGCCGTCAGCCGGTGACCCGGCGACGGATGGCGATGAGTTGCCGGAGCTGCGCGGAACGGGCCCGCTGCGGTCGCTCCCGCTGGCGCACCGCACGAGCCCCCGCCAACTCGGCGAGGATCTGGAGGCGGCGACGACTGCGGTCCGGGTCGAGCCGCGGGGTGGTCCAGGCCATAGTGCCGAGGGTCGCCCAGCGCCGCCGGTACGTCAAGATGGGTTTCTTATCGAATTCGGTCGGTCACCCACGGCAGCGACACCTCACCACAACGGCCAGTCTCCGGTGCCCGCCCAGCGCATCGCCACCACCGTGGCGGCGATGCTCCATCCCCCGGACGTGACGATCGCGATGCCCGTGGCCACCCCCCGGTCACCGGACCTGACCAGCAGAAACGCGGCGAGCCAGGCGATCGTGCCGGCGAACAGCGTCCACCGGGCGTAGCCGGCGACGTCGGCACCGAGCAGAGCGAAGAGCACTAGCCACGCGGCGGCCATCGCCGCACCGGCGGCGACCCCGCTGCCGGTGACCGGATGCGGTTCGCGGTAGGCGGGCCGCGAGGGCGGCGCCGACGGGAACAACCCCGACGGGGTACGCGGCAGCGGGCGCACGCCGGCCGCCGGGTCGGGGCGGAAGGCCGGGTGGGTCATCGCCGTCGCTCCTCTGCCGGTGGGTCGTGCGGTCGGGTCGTCCGGGGGCTGGTGCTGCCGGCGGCCTCGTGCCGTCGGGCGGGTCGTCGACCCCATGCCAGCGTAGTCGTCTGCCAGGATGACCGGATGCGCCCGCGATCCGCCGCCCACCGCCGCCTCCGCTCGGCGTACCCGGTGCTGCTGCTCGCGGTGGCCACGGTCGCCGCCGGCTGCGCCGCCAGCCGCGAACTGCCCGAGCCGCCGCGCTGGGAGAGCCCGGGCGCCCCGCTCACCGCCGACCAGGCCGCCCCGGGGGACCGGTCGGCGACGCCGACCGCGGCGGCCAGCCCGACCGGTACGCCCAGCGTCGACCCGTCGCCGACCCGCTCCGGGCTGCGGCACGTCTTCCCGGTACGCGCCGACGACGTCGACTACCACCCGACCCACTCGGCGTACCCCGGCACCGACCTCTTCGCCGACTGCGGCGAGCCGTTCGTGGCGGTCACCGACGGGAGGATCCTGGAGGTCAGCCGGGTCGACCGGTACTCCAAGCGGGGCCCGCAGGGGCCGCACAACGGCGGACTCTCGGTCTCCCTGCTCGGCGACGACGGGGTCCGCTACTACGGCTCCCACCTCAGGGTGATCGCCTCCGGGATCGACGAGGGGGCCCGGGTCCGCGCCGGGCAGCAACTCGGCGAGGTGGGCCGCACCGGCAACGCCAACAACGTCTGTCACGTGCACTTCGGCATCTCCCCACCGTGCACCGGCAGCGACGACTGGTGGATCCGGCGGGGCGTCATCTGGCCGGCAAAGTACCTCGACTCGTGGCGCCGGGGCGGCAACCGGGAGCCGGCCGCCGAGGTGATCCGCTGGCAGCGCGAGCACGGCTGCCCCCGCGAACCGTGACCCGGGCGTAGATTCGTCCTCGTGAGCGACCGGGACCCCATCGCCGACCTGCGCCGCATCGCCTTCCTCCTGGAGCGGGCCAACGAGGCGACCTACCGGGTGCGCGCGTTCCGCTCGGCCGCCGCCACCCTCTCCGCGCTGCCGGCCGGGGAGGTGGCCGAGCGGGCCCGGGACGGGCGGCTCACCGAGCTGTCCGGGGTCGGCGACGTCACCGCCCGCTGCGTCGCCGAGTCGCTGGCCGGGGAGGAGCCGGTCTACCTGCGCCGGCTGGTGGCCACCGAGGGGTCGGACCTGGACGCCGAGGCGACCGCGTTACGGACCGCGCTGCGCGGCGACTGCCACACCCACTCGGACTGGTCCGACGGGGGCTCGCCGATCGAGGAGATGGCGCTCGCGGCGGTCGAGCTGGGCCACGAGTACCTGGTCCTGACCGACCACTCGCCCCGGCTGAAGGTGGCCCGGGGGCTGACCGCCGCCCGGCTGCGCCGTCAACTCGACCACGTGGCGCAGCTCAACGCGGCGCTGCCCGAGGGGTTCCGGGTCCTCACCGGCATCGAGGTGGACATCCTCCCCGACGGCTCCCTGGACCAGGACGAGGAGCTGCTGGCCCGCCTCGACGTGGTGGTCGGCTCGGTGCACAGCGGCCTGAACGACGACCGGTCGAAGATGACCCGTCGGATGCTGACCGCGGTCGCCAACCCGCACCTGGACATTCTCGGCCACTGCACCGGCCGGATGGTGTCGTCCCGGCCGGCCGGGGTGACCGGCCCCGGCGACCGGGGGCACCGGGCCCGGACCCGCCCGGAGAGCGACTTCGACGCGGACGCGGTCTTCGCCGCCTGCGCCGAGCACGACAAGGCGGTCGAGATCAACTCCCGGCCGGAGCGGCAGGACCCGCCGAAGCGGCTGATCCGCCGGGCACTGGAGGCGGGCTGCCGGTTCGCGATCAACACCGACGCGCACGCCCCCGGTCAGCTCGACTGGCAGCGGTTCGGGTGCGAGCGGGCGGCCCGCTGCGGGGTGCCCGCCGACCGGGTGGTCAACTCGTGGCCGGCGGAGCTGCTGGTGCAGTGGGCGCGGGGACGCTGAGCGCCTCGGTCAGTGGCTCGGGTCGCCGGGTCCGACGGCGGCCGAGCAGGCCCTGCGAGACCGCCACCCCGGCCAGCACGATCAGCGCGCCGACCGGCTGGTGCCAGGCGAGGCGCTCGTCGAGGACGACGACCCCGACCACGACCGCGAAGATCGGGACCAGGTACGTGACGGTCGAGGCGAGACTCGCCCCGATCAGCCGGATGTTCCGCATGTTGATCACGAAGGCGAGCCCGGTGCCGATCGCGCCCAGCGCGAGCACGCTGCCCAGCACCTCGATCGACAACTCGGTCGGCAGCGGCGGCGTCCCGCCCAGCGGTGCGGCCAGCGCCAGCAGGACCGTGCCGGTCACCAACTGCCCGGCGGAGAGCGCCACCCCGCTGTGCGTACCGCCGGCGAGGAAGCGCTTCTGGTACGGGATGGCGAAGCCGTAGCAGGCCGCCGCCGCGAAGCAGAACAGTTGGCCGACGAAGTGCGCCCCGCCGACGCCCTGCCAGACGCCGAGGACCACCAGCACCCCGACGAAGCCCAACCCCAGCCCGACCGCCCGGCGCGCGTCCAGCCGCTCGGTGCGGAACACCAGCACCGCCATCGGCAGCACGACCAGCGGGGTGGTGGCGTTCCAGATCCCCGCCAGCAACGACTCGATCCGCTGCTCGCCGTACGCGAAGAAGGTGAACGGCAGCGCCACCTGGAAGGCCCCGACCACGGTGAGGTGCAGCCAGGTCCGGCCCTCCCGGGGCAACCGGTCCCGGAGCACGGCCAGCACCACCAGCAGGGTCAGCGTGGCGGTGGCGACCCGGTACCCGGCGAGGTGCACCGGGTGCAGCTCCCGGATGCCGACCTTGATGAACAGGAAGCTGGAACCCCAGATGGCGGCGAGGGCGACGAAGCCGGGCAACCAGGCACGGAGCCCGGAACGGTCAGGAGCGGTCTGCGCGGTCACACCTGACACTCTCCACCCGGGGTACGACGTTGTCGCCACCTTTTCCCGGGTCAGTGGGCCGGGCCACAACCGGCCGGACGCCGCCCCGGAACACCCCGGACAGGGTCGGCACGGCAGCCCCACGGTCACGTAGGGTTCGCCTCGTGGGACGAATCGATGACCTCGCCAACCAGTACGTGGTCGACTGGGCCGCGCTGAGCCCGACGGGTGCCACGTTCGCCGGCGTCGCCGGCCACGAGGACCAGCTCGACGACCTGACCCCGGCCGGTCACGCCGCCCGCGCCGAGCTGGACCGGCGGACGCTGGCCGCGCTCGACGCCGCCGAGCCGGAGTCAGCGGCGGAGCGCAACGCCCGGGAGGCGATGCGCGAGCGGCTCGGCCTGCAACTGGCCATGTACGACAGCGGCGAGACCGCCAGCGAGCTCAACGTGCTCTCCAGCGGGCTGCACGACCTCCGGTCGGTCTTCGACCTGATGCCCACCGAGGGCGTCGAGGCGCGGGCCAACATCGCGGCCCGGCTCAACCGGTACGCCGGGGCGCTGGAGGGCTTCAAGACCACGCTGCGCGAGGCCGCCGCCGCCGGCCACGTCACGCCCCGGGTGCAGGTGGTCGAGGTGGCCAAGCAGTGCGACGCCTGGGTCGACCCGGACGGCGACGACGTCTTCCACAGCCTGGTGGCCCGGCTCGACGCCGACGGCACGATCGGTGCCGAGCTGCGCCGGGGCGCGGCGGCGGCCACCGCGGCCACCGCCGAGTTCAGCCACTTCCTGCGCACCGAGCTGGCCCCGCTGGGGCGGGAGAAGCAGGCCGCCGGCCGGGAGCGGTACGAGCTGGCCTCGCGGTACTTCCTCGGCGCCCAGGTCGACCTCGACGAGACGTACGCCTGGGGGTTCGAGGAGCTGGCCCGGCTGGAGGCCGACATGCGGACGGTCTCCGCCCGGATCGCCGGCGCGGGCGCGACGATCGACGAGGCGGTCGCGGCGCTGGACGCCGACCCGGCCCGCACCATCCAGGGCAAGGAGGCGTTCCGGGACTGGATGCAGGCGTTGGCCGACCGGACCATCGACGACCTGCACGGGCTCCACTTCGACATCCCCGAGCAGGTCCGCCGGATCGAGTGCTGCCTCGCGCCCACCAGCGACGGCGCGATCTACTACACCGGGCCCAGCGAGGACTTCTCCCGACCCGGGCGGATGTGGTGGGCGGTGCCGCAGGGGATCACGGAGTTCTCCACCTGGCGGGAGGTGACCACCGTCTTCCACGAGGGCGCGCCGGGCCACCACCTCCAGATCGGGCAGACCGCGGTCCGCGCCGACCGGCTCAACCGCTGGCAGCGGTTGCTCTGCTGGATCTCCGGGCACGGCGAGGGGTGGGCGCTCTACGCCGAGCGGCTGATGGACGAGCTGGGGTACCTGGAGGACCCGGGCGACAAGCTCGGGATGCTCGACGGGCAGGCGTTCCGGGCGGCCCGGGTGATCGTCGACATCGGCATGCACCTGGAGCTGACCATCCCGAAGGACAACCCGTTCGACTTCCACCCGGGCGAGCGGTGGACGCCCGAGCTGGGCTGGGAGTTCATGCGGGCGCACTGCCGGGTGCCGGACGAGAACCTGCGCTTCGAGCTCAACCGGTACCTGGGCCGGCCGGGGCAGGCCCCCGCGTACAAGGTGGGCGAGCGGATCTGGCTCCAGGCCCGGGAGGACGCGAAGGTCCGCAAGGGTCCGGACTTCGACCTGAAGGAGTTCCACCAGCAGGCGCTCGACCTGGGCGCGCTCGGTCTCGACCCGCTGCGGCAGGCCCTCGCCCGGCTCTGAGTGCCCGTCGCCCGACCCCTGGTGAGGTCAGGCGACGGCCGGTGCGTTACGTTTCGATAACGACAGGCTGCCGGTTCGCTGGGCGGACCGGCGCCGTCACCAGCGGGTACCGCCGCTGCGGACGAACGGACCGCCGACGTCCCCGACCGGCCCCGGTCGTACCACGGACGGGGCGGCGGCTGCCACGGCCACCGGCGGTTGGCTACCGTAGGTGTCTTCGCGGGGAAGTGCTTCCCCGTGTGGTACGTCCTGATCGAGGTGACCTTGACTCTGTACGGTGAACCACGCCCACCCGCCGATGACCGGCCCACCGTGCAGGTCACCGCGGTGAGCTGGCCGGGCAGCGACGCACCACCCGCGCAGCCCGCCCAGCCGGCGCCCCCGGCCGCCGGCCCGGACGCCGGCCCACCCCGCTCGCGGCGGCTCCGCCTGCTGATCGCCGGTGGGGTCACCGTCGGCCTGCTCGCCGTCGCCGCCGGCGTCGGCGCCTACACGTACGCCGGGGACGTGCCCCGGGGCACGATGGTCCTCGGTACCGAGGTCGGCGGGCGCAGCCGCACGGACGCCGCCGACCAGCTCCGGGCCGAGCTGGACCGGCGCTCCGGCGCCCTCTCCGCCCCGCTGACCGTCCGGGTCGGCGAGAACACCGCCGAGATCGACCCGGCCACGGTCGGGCTGGCGGTGGACGTCGACGCGACCGTGGCGGCGGCCTCCGAGGCACAGGCGCCCCCGGTCAGCCGGCTGGTCGGCACCCGTTCGGTCGAGCCGGTGGTGACCGTGGACGCCGAGCGGCTCGACGCCGCCCTGCGCAAGGTCCTGGGCAACCAGGGCCGCAAGATGACCATGCCGGCGATCAGCTGGAAGGGCACCACCCCGAAGGCCACCCACCCCAAGCCCAGCCTGACGCTGGACCCGCAGCGCTCCGCCGAGGCCGTCCGGGCCGGCTGGCTGGCCGGGGAGCCGATCACCGTGCCGCTGGTCGAGAAGCACCCGGCGACCACCGCCGAGGAGGTCGACCGGATGGTGGCCGAGCTGGCCCGCCCGGCGGTCGCCAAGGCGGTGACGCTGCGTACCGACAAGGGTTCGGTCAGCATCCCGCCGGCCGCCATCGCGAAGAGCCTGCGGTTCACCGCCGACAAGGCCGGCAAGCTCACCCCGAAGGTCGACGTCAAGCGGCTGCGCAGCGCCCTCGGCGGCAAGCTGGACTCGATCGAGGTGGAGCCGCGCAACGCCCGGATGGCGGTGACCGCGGGCAAGCCCAAGGTCGTCGACGACGGCCGTCCCGGTCAGCGGCTGGACACCGGGGACCTCGACAGGAACCTGCTCGCGGTCCTGCCGAAGGCCGACGACCGGACGGTCACCGCAGACCTCAAGGCGGTGCAGCCGGAGGTGACCGCCGAGAAGATCGGCGAGCTGGGCATCAAGGAGCGGGTGTCGCGGTTCACCACCCACTTCACCGGTGGTCTCTCCTCGCCGCGCAGCAAGAACATCGTGCAGATCGCCAAGGACGTGGACGGCACCGTCGTCCTGCCCGGGGAGACCTTCTCGCTCAACGGCCACACCGGGGAGCGCGGCTACGCCCAGGGTTACCACGACGCCCCGGTCATCATGAACGGCAAGCTCGTCCCCGGCGTCGGCGGCGGCACCTCGCAGTTCACCACCACGCTCTTCAACGCCACGTACTACGCCGGCCTGGAGGACGTGGAGCACAAGCCGCACTCGTACTGGTTCAGCCGGTACCCGGCGGTGATCGAGTCGACCATCTTCTGGCCGCACCTGGACTTCAAGTTCCGCAACAACACCGAGTACGGCGTGCTGATCGACACCTCGTACACGTCGAGTTCGATCACGGTGTCGATCTGGAGCACCAAGATCTACGACAGCGTCAAGACCGAGTACGGCCCCCGGCGGGACATCACCAAGCCGAAGGTCGTCTACCTCGAACCCGGCCCGTCCTGCATCCCGGCCAACGGCATCGACGGCTTCGCCCAGGACGCCTTCCGGATCATCAAGAAGGACGGCAAGGTCGTCAAGCGGGAGAAGTTCAGCTGGCGCTACGACGCCGAGCCGCGCTTCATCTGCGGGCAGGCGCCGTCCGCCTGACCGGTACCCGGTACGACGTGAGGCCCCGCCGGCGGCTGCCGGCGGGGCCTCAGCACATCCGGGGCACCCCGGCGTCGCTCGGGCCTCAGGGACGGGCCTCGGCCAGCCCTCGGCGTACCCCTGCGGCGTCCCGGTCGGTGCCGTAGACCGGGGTGTCGGGCTGCTGCCGCCAACTCCCGTCGAGGCTGCCCGCGTCGACCGGGTCGAAGCCGAGGGCGTCGACCAGGTCCATCACCAGGCGCTTGGCCTCGGCGTCGTCACCGGCCACCGGCAGCGCGATCCGGTCCCCGGCGCCGGCCGGCCGGCCCTGCTCCAGCAGGTGCCGGGCCTGGATGTTGTTGAACGCCTTGACCACCCGGGCACCCTTGAGGTGGTCGGCCGTCCAGCGACTGGAGCTGAGGCTCCGGTCGAGCAGTTCGGCGATGTCCCCGTCGCGCTGGGGGTAATAGTTGTTGGCGTCGACGACTACCGTGCCGTCGAAGATCGAAGCGGGCAACGCCGGGACGGCCACCAGCGGGATGGCCACCACCACCAGGTCCGCGCCGTCGACGGCCTGCTCCACGGTGCCCGCGCTGGCACCGGTCTCCTCGGCGAGCTGGGTGAGGCTCTCGGGGCCGCGCGAGTTCGCCACGGTCACCTCGTGCCCGAGGGTCCGCAGCCGGCGGGTGAGGGTGCCCCCGATGTGGCCCGACCCGATGATTCCGATCCTCATGGCGTCTCCTTGCTCCGCCCTGCCCTTGGGCGGTCCGGTTCGATCCGTCCCTGCGCAGGTACCCCGTACCGGCAAGGTCGATCGCTAAGGAGGCGGAAAGCACGCCCGGATTCCGGTCACCGGTCGGGGACGGCCACGAACCGGCCGGGTCGGCCGGTGTCGGGTCCCGGAAACGACGTGAGGGCCACCCCCATAGGGG
>NZ_LRQV01000120.1 GCF_001567585.1 Micromonospora rosaria | reverse complement strand
GCCGGGGCCGACGGCGCGGTGGCGGTCGGGGCCCGACCCGGCGGCGCGGCGGCCGGGGCGGGAGCCGCGCCCGTGCCGGCGGCGAGCCGGCGGCGCAGCGGGCGACCCCGGGCGATGAGCACCGAGCAGATCGCCACGGCCCGCCGGATGTACGCCGCCGGTTCGCACTCGGTGGAGACCATCGCCGCCACGCTCGGGGTCTCCCGGGCCACCGTCTACCGGCACCTCGACGACCAGTGAGACGATTTTTGCGACACTTGTGAGATGGTTTTGCGACACCGGGAAGCCCCGGCGGTCAGCGGGGAGCGGTCGACTCCACCGTGTAGTGGATGGTCTGCGCCACGATCCAGCCGTCCTCGATGACGAACGAGTCGGCCCCGTCACGGACCCGCGCCCCGTCGGCCTCCGCCGTCCACTCCAGGAACGCGAACCGCCCCTCGACCAGGACCTTCGTGTACGTGAACCGACCGCCGGGCAACTCCTCCCCCAGCCAGCGGGCCAACTCCTGCGCCCCGGCCCGCCCCCGGAACACACCCCGGCGTTCCAGGATCACGCACTCCGGGGAGAGGTTACGCTCGATGTCCTCGGCGAACCGGTGCTCGGTGGACAGCCGCAGATGCTCCTGGAACACCTCGGCCGCCGACCGTGACCGCAGATCCTCGGGCATGTCACCCCTCCCGGACGCCGACTGCCCCCATCATCGCGCCCGACCCCCGTCACCGTCCCGGCATCGCCGGATCCGCGGCTTCCGTCGACGCGACCTCGACGGTCTCCGTCGGCACCGACGACGTCCCGGGCGCGTCGAGCCAGCCGTGGCGCCGGTCCGCCAGCCAGTCGGACTGCGTGACCGAGCCACCCCGCACCCCGAGGTCGCCCCGGGCCGCCCGGTAGAAGTCGTCCCGCCCCTGGTCAGCCCGGCGCACCAGGTCGGCGACGACGACGGGCGGGCCGGGCAGCCCCCGGGCGACCCGTTCGATCTCCCACACCGCGTCCCGCCAGGTACGCGCGGCCGACACCGTGGCGGCGTCGCCCAGCAACAGCAGGCTCTCCCAGGCCAGGGTGTGCCGCACATCCGCGTCGGCGAGCCGGGTCAGCCCCTCCTCCCGGTCGATGCGGTGCCCCCGGGACGCCGGCCGCTCGGCCGCGATCATCCGCAGCGACACGGCGTGGATCTCCTTGACCACCCGGCTGAACTCGACACAGACCTCCAGCCGCCGCTCGTCCCAGCGGACGCGTTGACTGCGACGCCACCGGCTCCGGTCGGCCAGCGAGGTCGCGAGAATCGTGCCGAGCGTCCCGACCAGCACACCGATCAACGCGGGCAGTTGCGCAAGAAGGACACTCACGGCGTTCAGCCTGCCACCCCGCGACAACCGGGGACGCATCGAGATCGACAGCTGATCGCGTGACGACCCGGCGCGTCGGCGTCCACATCGGCGGTGAAGGTTTCCACATCCACAGCCGAGAATCGTCCACGAACACTTCCCTGCCTCGGTGGAGAGCCGCGCGGTCATCGGGCTCCCCCCCCCTCGACGGCTCCGGTGAGATCGTCGGTCCGCCGGATCACGGAACACCGTCACCCTGGACGACGCCGACGACCAGCACCGCGACGGTGGCCACCATCAGCGCCACCACCAGGCCAGCCACCACGAGCAGGCCCGAGTGGGCCGGCTTCGCACGACCACTCAGGCGGCAGTGGTGTGCTACCGGGCGTGGACGTGGTCTCACACATGGGGCAGCTCGACAGGGGACTCGTCGGCAATCGCCCCGGCAGCGGCCGGCCCGGCCGTTGTTGCCGCCGTCGGGTTCACTGACCGGCCACACCGCCGTGAGAGATCGCGCGACCGGACGGGTGCGCGTGGGTGCCAGGGGAGCCGGGGCCCTGCGCGTGATGTCTGCGAGGAACCCGGCGAGGAGGGCCCACGTGCCTGTCGAGCTGAATCGTTGACGACATCACCCGGCAGCCGGCGTTCCGGGTGATCGCTGCACAGGCGACGCCGACACGCCGTCCCCACCGGGGCATCCCCACTACCTGGGCCGGCGGCCTGACCGCCCGACGGGGTGAGTCGTTGACGACATCAGCTCGACAGGCGCTTGAGGGGTGCTGCGGTGGAGGGCGCCCGCCAAGCCCCTGTCAGGGCTCGCGCATCCACAGCCGAGGGTCGTTCACGAACACCCCCTTGCCCTGATGCCGCCGGATCACCCGTAACGCTTCGAGTCGGACGTAGGCCATCTGGATGGTCGTCGTGCCCACCGAGTTGTCCAAAGCCAACTGAGCGATCGAGGGCAACCTGTCCCCCGGCTTGAGCTTGTTGGCGTGGACCGCTGAGACGACGTCGTCGGCGATACGGATGTAGTCAGGTGTCGTGGGCATGGCACTCCTCGCGTGGCATGCCGATTTGATCACGAAACGCCCACACGAGACAACACTGCGTGTTTGACATACACGTCTAAGCCGTTAGTGTTGCCGGGAGTCGTCCTCGCGTGGCAACGGGTTCGCCTCGTACCCCGCTGGTCGGGGCGGGTGTGTGTCCGTCCCGGCCGTCAGGGCTGGCTTCGTGGTCGTACCGCCGGATGGGCTGCGACGACGGAGCCGGCGGGGCCGCCCGCAGCCGGCGGCGGACGGCCCCGCCACCACCCCAATCCCCCTGCTGCGGAAAGGATCGTCGTGACCCAGGTGTACCGCTCGGGCCAGCCCTGCGGGGCCGGTCATCCGCACCACCTGACCCCGCACGAGGTGCGGACCTGGCAGTTCGACCCGCGTCGGCGCGGGGTCGACGCCGATCAGGTACACCGGTTCCAGACCAGGGTGGCCGACGAGTTGACCATCCTGCACGAGGAGGTACGCCTGCTTCACCAGGAGAACGACCGGTTGGGGCGGGCCCTGCGCGACTGGCAGATCATGCACGCCCGGGAGTGCCGCCCGCCGGAGGAGTCCACCCCGCCGAACCGGGGCCACTGGTGAGCTACCGGCCCTCCCCGGGCGACCTGCTGACCGTCGACGGGCGGGCCTCGGTGCAGTTCGCCGGGGCCCGCGCCCTCACCCTCCGCGTCGTGTCGGTCTCCGACTATCCGACCTACCACGGCTGGATCTGGCTCACCGGATACGTCGTCGACCGTCGTGGCCTGGCCACCGCGAAACGCGAGATCTTCGTCCAGCTCGCCGGCCTGCGACCGGCCCTGCCGCCGACCCCGCCCCCGGCCCGGGTCACCCGCCGTCGGGCCACCGGTACGCCGCCCGCGACGTCGGCTCGACCGTCCCGCGCAGGGACGAGGAGCTGAGTTGTCCCCGGTGACGATCAGCTATGGACGTGACGCTGTTCCGGAACGGCCCGACACGTGTCGGCGGGCCGTTCCGGAATGGGTGCGACGGGACCAGCGGAATCCACCCGGCCCGGCTCAGCGGGCGGAGGCCAGGTCGCCGCAGTCGGTCTCGTCGGGCAGCAGCGGGCGCAGGTGGACCGTCCAGCTCTTGCCGCCGGAGGTCCACGGGGTGGCCTGGGACGCGCTCGCGGCAGCGTCCAGCACCTGCTGCACCGCCGTCCCGGTGACCGTCACACAGGTCAGGTTCTCGACGGTGCCGAGGGCCGCGCCGGGCAGGGCGGGGCCGGGCCAGGCCACCTCGGGCTGCTTCAAGCCGTCGCCCGGGTCGACCCAGGGCTCGACGATGGCGGCGATGGCCGTCGGCGTGTACGGCTTGGTGGCCGGGGCCGCCGCCTGGTCGGTCACCGCCGTCGGGACTCCCAGCGACTCGGCGAAGCCGCGCAGCTTGTCGCGGGCCGCCCGCTGGTCGGCGGTCAACCCGGTGTCCGCGTCGGCCGCCTCGGCGAGGGCGTACACCTCGGTCTCCTCGGTGCCGGTGGCACCGCGCAGGGTGAACCGGGTCGAGGGGGCGTCCGCCACCGGCGGCTGGCCGAGGTCTGCGGCGCTACCCACGCCGGCCGCGCGGGCCCGGTCCACCAGCTTCGCCACCTCCTCGGCGCTGAGCGTCGCCACCTGGAGGTTCGGCAGGGCCGGGCCCGGATAGATCATGGTCGTCGACCCCTGGGTGATCACCCGACCGTCGCCGTAGACGCTGACGGTGGGCAGCCGGCCGGCCAGCATCGCCGGGGTCACGAAGCCGCCGGTGTGGTCGACGCGGAGCACCACGGCGTCGGCCGGGTACGAGGTCTCACCCGAGCCGGTGTCGCTGGCCGACTCGTTCTGCTGGGCGCAGGCCGCCGTGAGCAGGAGCAGCGGCAGGACCACCGCCGCCGCGCGTACGCCTGAGAGAGTTGTCATGCCCCTGTGACGCGCCCCGACCCCGAACCGTTCCCGCACCACGACGCCACCCGGGACAGCGGAACGTGTATCGGATCGGTACGGTGTGTGCATGTCGGTGGTGGACGAACGTTTCACTCTGCTCAACGACATGCCACCGGAGGGTCCCGACGCCGATTTGCTCGGCACCGGGCCGGTCGCGGCCGGGCTTGCCGACCTGGTGCACTCCTCGCGCGGCAACACCCCGTTCGTGCTGGCGGTGGACGGTGCGTGGGGCACCGGCAAAAGCACTCTGATGGGGC
Source organism: Micromonospora rosaria (assembly GCF_001567585.1). Taxonomy (GTDB): domain Bacteria; phylum Actinomycetota; class Actinomycetes; order Mycobacteriales; family Micromonosporaceae; genus Micromonospora; species Micromonospora rosaria. Next base: position 17,428 of record NZ_LRQV01000120.1, on the reverse strand, counting down.
AGCTCTCCGTCGAGTTGGCGCGGCGTCCCGACGTGGAGGTGGTGTGGTTCAACGCCTGGACGGCCAGCGGGGTCAGCGCGCTGACCGGGATGCTGACGCTCGTTCTCGGCCGGTTGGACCGCAACGTGGTACGCCGGTCGTTCCGCCGACTCAACAGCGGCGGCCTGCTCACCGGAACGGTCCGGCTGGGGCTCAGCGCGGTGGCCGGGTTCTTCCGCGTCGACCGGGCGATCGACGAGCTGTGGGACCGGATGGCGGTGGACGCCCGTGCCCGGGAGGACGCCCGACGGCTGGTGCAGGACGCGGTGACGTCGTGGGTGGACGACCAGCACGGGAGGCCCCGGCGGACGATCGCGGTCTTCGTTGACGACCTGGACCGGTGCGACGAGGCCACCACCGTCGAGATCTTCGAGGTGATCAAGCTCTATCTCGACCTGCCGGGGATCGCCTTCGTCCTGGGGTGCGACCTGGCCGTCCTGTCCAGTATGCGGGTGCCCGGGGTGGAGGAGACAGCGCAGGTACGCCACTACCTGGAGAAGATCGTCCAGGTCACGTACCAGATCCCGCCGCCCGAGGAGGCGGCGGTGCGGGCGACGATCCGGGGCTACGCCGAGCGGTCGGGCACCACCGACCTCCTGACCGACGCGACGACGGCGCTGATCGGCCGGCAGACCGGCGGCAACCCCCGCCGCGTCAAGCGGCTGATCAACAGCTTCGTCACGGAGTACCGCATCGACCCGGGGTGGCGGGACGTCGGCGCCGAGGCCCTGATGCGGGCGGTGCTCCTGCAACACCTGTACCCGGAGTGCTACCGGGCGATCCGCGCCGGCACCGGGGACACCGTCGGCGACCTGCTCGACTACCGGTGGATCCGGGAGTCGCGGTGGCAGCGCCCCGGCGACGTCGACCTCGGTTGCCCGGGCCTGGCCCCCTTCCTGGAGCGATACGGCCTCTCGCCCGACGATCCGGAGGTGCTGGCCCGGCTCGACGAGCGGGTGCCCGACGGGTGGTCGACCCTCGCCGACAACGCCGACCTGGCGGCACTGCTGACCGACCTCGGCGGCCCCACCGACCGGTTGCGGCTCCAGCAGCGGTTGCGCCGCCGGCCGCTGCGCACCGCCCCCGCCCCGGAGGCCGCCGCCCGGGTCCGGCTCGACGGCGTCCGGTTGCTGTGGATCGACGACACGCCGGTCAACAACGAGCCGGTGCTCGACTCCCTCACCGCCCGGGGTGCACAGATCCGCACCGCCGGCACCGGGGCACAGGCCCTCGATCTGCTGCGGCACTTCGCCCCGAACCTGCTCGTCTCCGACGTCACCCGCGACGGCACCGAGGTCGGCTTCGACGACCTGCGTGCGATCCGGTCCGCCGGGTACACCGGTCCCGCGCTGTTCCACTCCGGCTGGGTCACCCCCGAACGGCGGACACTGGCCGAGGCCGCCGGCGCCAACGGGATCACCAGCTCGGTCGACGACCTGATCGACTGGGTGGAGCGCCACGCCACCGCCCGGTCCCGGCCCGGTAGCGAACGGTCCGGGGGCGACCCACCCACCTGGGGGTAGATCGGGCTCGGGACGAGCCGACCAAGCCCCACCTCGTGACATCGCGGACCGGCACAGCTCATGGGCCGGGGGGTTGCTTCGACAGCAACATGTTCAGCCGCCACCTGAGCAGGCCGCGCCCGGCCGGGACGCCCGCCGTCCGCACGGGGCCGGTGCCGGCGTCGGGCGACGTACCTGACAGTCCTGTCGAGGTGATGTCGCAAACGAATCAGGCAATCCCGCACGCACCCAGCGGCGGTCGCTGACGCCGCCCACCCCGGCAAGCGGCCGAGCACCTTGACGGGCAGCAGGCGAGGCCCCGAGGTGAACAGGGGGCGTCCCGGCGCCGGGGCGTGCGCGGGTGCCCGTGACGGGGAGCGAGCGGGTAGGGTGCGCGGCGTGGCCGGCGTACTGCACTCGCACTGTTCGTACTGTGGCATCAGCTACCCGACGGAGGCCGGCTGGCCCCGGGTCTGCGGGGGCTGCGGCGAGACAGTGTGGCGCAACCCGCTGCCGGTCGCGGTGGCCGTGCTGCCGGTGCGTACCGACGCCGGGCTCGGCGTGGTGGTGGTGCGCCGGGACATCGAGCCGGCCCGGGGTCTGCTCGCCCTGCCCGGCGGTTTCATCGAGTACGGCGAGGAGTGGTCGGCGGCGCTGGTCCGCGAGCTGCGGGAGGAGACCGGGCTGGTCGCCGCCGCCGAGCAGGCACAACTGTTCGCGGTGCACGGCGCGCCGGCCGGCGGCACCATCATGATCTTCGGTACGTTGCCCGAGCGGCCCGCCGCCGAGCTGCCGCCCTCCGCGCCGACGGAGGAGGCCACCGAGTGGCTGGTGGTCACCGAGCCGACCGACCTGGCCTTCTCCACCCACACCCGGGTCCTCGCCGAGTTCCTCGCCGCGCACCGCGACGGCCACTGACCGGCTCGGCCCGCTCGGCCCACGAAGGAGGGATCGATCATGTGGTGGTCCGGTGACGGCGGACGGCGGCTGGTGGTCCTGCTGGCGTTGGCGGCGTCCGCGTTCGCCTTCAACACCACCGAGAACCTGCCGATCGGCCTGCTCCCCCTGATCGCCGCCGACCTGGCGGTCACCGTGCCGGCGGTCGGCCTGCTGGTGGGCGGGTACGGGCTGACCGTCGCCCTGGTCTCGCTGCCGCTGGCCCACGTCACCCGGCACGTACCCCGCCGGTACCTGCTCACCGGGGTGCTGGCGGTGCTCGTCCTGGCCACCGCGCTGTCGGTCGCCACCACGTCGTACCCGGTGCTGCTCGCCGCCCGGGTCGCCACCGCACTGGCCCAGGCCCTGTTCTGGGCGGTCACCGCGCCCGTCGCGGTCGGCCTGTTCCGGCCGGCGGTCCGGGGCCGGGTGGTCGCGGTGATGTCGGTCGGCGGGTCGCTGGCCACCGTGCTCGGCGTACCGGCCGGCACCTGGCTGGGCGAGCAGGCCGGCTGGCGGGCCCCGTTCCTCGGGTTGGCGGTGCTGGCGCTCGTCGTGCTGGTGCTGGTCGCCGCGCTGCTGCCCACCTCGGCGCCGGAGCAGAGCCACGGTACCCGCGCCACCGCCCCGCACGCCGGCCGGTTCGCCGCCGTCCTGCTCGTGACGGCGGTCTCGGTGACCGGCATGTTCACCGGCTTCACCTACGTGGCCGAGTTCCTCACCCAGGTCGCGGGCTTCGCCGCCGGCACGGTCGGCGGGCTGCTCTTCGTCTTCGGCGCGGCCGGCCTGGTGGGTGTGGCCGTGGTCGGACAGCTCCTCGACCGGTTCCCCCGGGGCACGCTGGTGTGCACCGTCGCCGGGCAGGCGGTGGCCCTGCTCGGGCTCTGGCGGTTCGCCACCGAGCGGCCGGTGGTGGTCGTTCTGTTGGCGCTGCTCGGCGCCACCGCCGTACCGGTCTTCCTGGCCACCCAGGCCCGGATCCTGCACGTCACGCCGGGCCGGACCGAGCTGGGGTTCGCCGCGAACTCGGCGACGTTCAACGTGGGCATCGCGGCCGGCGCCCTGCTCGGCGGGGTGGCCCTGCCGGCTGGGGGGCCACGGGGCGCCCTCCTCGCCGGGGGGCTGCTGACGGTGCTGGCGGCGGCGGTGAGTCTCGGCGACGCGGCGCGAGCCGGCCGGGACACCACCCACCGGCCGGTCCCCGCCTGAACCACGCACCGCGCCCCGAGCGGCACCAGCAGCCCGCCCGGCGGCACCGGCACGGGCCGCCCGGAGGCACGGCACGACTCTGCCGCCCCGCACGACGGTGGGTCACACCAGTGGGTCACCCGCCATCGACCGGGCCTTCGCGAGGCTGGATGGGTCAATCCCGGAGCAGGTCGGCGTGGGCGGCGCGGAGCCGGTCGAGCGCCGGGTCGGCGCCCGGGGCGGATCGGCGGTCCAGCTCGGCCCAGGCTGCGGCGAGGGCGTCGGTGACCGCCCGTAGCTCGGCGGCGTGCCGGCGGGCGCTCTGCTGGTGCGCGGCGTCCAAGCGGCGGGCCCAGCCGGCGGTGACCGTGGCGATCCGCTCGGCGTCGGCGCGGGCCTGGGCCAGGCTGCGCGCGGCACCGGCCGGGACGATCGCGGCCACCGGGCGGGTGTCCCGGTCGCGGGTGACGACGGTGACGGTGTCGGTCAACTCGGCCATGGCGACGAGCTGGGTCAGCCGGGTGCGGGCCTCCCGCAGCGGCAGGGCGCGTGGCTGACCGGCGTCGTGGGGTAGGGCGGGGGCAACCATGAGCCCATGGTGCGCCGGGGGTACGACATTTCAGCGGCACCATTGTCGATACGTCCTGGCACCGGCCGTTCCGCCGCCCTGCGGACCGGCGGGGGGACCGTCCGGTCCGGTGCCCCGAGCCGGTGGGCCGCAGCCCGGACAGGGGCCGTGAGCTGGGCGGTCGGTGACGCCACCCGTGCAGGTCACGGGAATCCCAGGGAGGATGGCCGGCATGAAGTGGGTCAACCGTGCCATCCCCGTCGCCGTCGCCGCTCTGGCCGGGCTCGCCGCCCGTGACCTGCTCCAACGGGACCGGGCCCTGCTGCGCACCTATCCGGTGATCGGCCGGGCCCGGTACCTGCTGGAGTCGATCGGGCCGGAACTGCGGCAGTACATCGTCGCCGGCAACGACGAGGAACGACCGTTCACCCGGGACCAGCGGCGCTGGGTGTACGCCTCGGCCAAACAGGAGAACAACTACTTCGGCTTCGGCACCGACAACGACGTCGAGCACACCTCCGGGTACCCGGTCATCCTGCACAAGACGTTCGGCCGGACGGTGCCGCCGTCCGCGCCGTCGTCCGGCCAGGACGTGCGGCTGCCCTGCGCGAAGGTGCTCGGTGCGGCGCGGGGCCGGGCCCGCGCGTTCCGGCCCGCCTCGGTGGTGAACATCGCCGGGATGAGTTTCGGCTCGCTCTCCGGGCCGGCGGTGGCGGCGCTCAACCGGGGCGCGGCGCTGGCGGGCTGCCTGCACAACACCGGCGAGGGCGGCCTGTCGCCGTACCACCGGCGGGGCGGGGAGCTGGTCTTCCAGCTCGGTACCGCCTACTTCGGGTGCCGCGACGAGCGGGGGCGGTTCAGCCTGGACCGGCTCAAGGAGGTGGTGGCCGGCGCCCCGGTCCGGGCGCTGGAGGTGAAGCTGAGCCAGGGCGCCAAGCCCAGCCTCGGTGGGCTGCTGCCGGGCTCGAAGGTGTCGGCGGAGATCGCCGAGACCCGGGGCATCCCGGTGGGGCAGGACTGTGTCAGCCCGTCGCGGCACGCCGAGTTCTCCGACTGCGACAGCCTGCTGGACTGGGTGGAACTGCTCGCCGCCGAGACCGGGCTGCCGGTGGGGATCAAGTCGGCCGTCGGGGACCTGGGCTTCTGGGTGGAGTTGGCCGACCTGATGCGCGACACCGGCCGGGGCGTGGACTTCGTGACGGTCGACGGCGGCGAGGGCGGTACCGGCGCCGCGCCGCTGATCTTCTCCGACTCGGTGTCGCTGCCGTTCCAGCAGGGCTTCGCCCGGGTGTACCGGACCTTCGCCGAGCGGGGGCTGCACGAGGACATGGTCTTCGTCGGCTCCGGCAAGCTGGGCCTGCCGGACAACGCGGTGGTCGCCTTCGCGCTCGGCTGCGACATGGTCTCCGTGGGCCGGGAGGCGATGCTGGCGATCGGCTGCATCCAGGCCCAGCAGTGCCACGCCGACACCTGCCCGACCGGGGTGGCCACCCAGAACCGCTGGCTGGTCCGGGGGCTGGACCCGGCGTCGAAGGCGGTCCGGGCGGCGAACTACCTGCGGACCCTGCGCCGGGACCTGGTCAAGGTCGCCGAGGCGTGCGGGGTGGAGCACCCCGGCCTGATCGGCACGGACGCGGTGGAGGTGCTCGACGGCCGGACCTCGGCCACCCCGCTGCGGGAGGTGTACGGCTACCGCCCGGAGTGGGGCCTGCCGTCGGCGGCCGACCAGGCCGAGATCGTCCGGTTGATGGCCGGCACCGCGCCCCAGGGCGGCAGCGCCGAGCCCTCCCCCACCGCGATCGGCTGAGGCCCGGCGGCACGGGTGGTGACCCGCACCCGACCCCGGCCCTGGCCCCGCGCCTGGTCCGCGCCGGCGACGGAGCCGGGGCCGGGACCAGGGCCGGGATCAGGGCCGAGGCCGGGATCAGGGCCGAGGCCGGGATCAGGGCCGAGGCCGGGATCAGGGCCGGGAGCGGGATCAGGGCCGGATCAGCAGGGCCACCGCGGTCAGCAGCAACGCCGCGCCGACGGCCACCCCGGTGCTCAGCGCCTCGCCGAACAGGGCCACCCCGAGCAGCGTCGCCACCACCGGTTCGAGCAGCACGATCACGGCGGCGGTGGCCGCCGGGACGGTCCGCAGCCCGGCGAAGTACCACCGGTAGGCCAACAGGGTCGGCACCACGCCGAGGAAGAGCAGCCAGCCGAGCACCGGCACGAGGTCGCCGGTCTGCGGCCGGACCCCCTCGACGAGGGCGAACGGCGCCAGCACCAGCAGCCCGGCGCAGAAGGACGGCAGGGTGCCGCCACCCCCGCCCCCGCTGGTCCGGCCGTACAGGGTGACCGCGCTGTACCCGAGGGCGGACACCAGCGCCGCCGCGACGCCGACCGGGTCGACGGCGCCCGCGCCGACCGGGTCGCCGACGAGCAGACCGAGCCCGGCGAACGCGACGGCGAGGGCGAGCCCGCCGCGCCGGTCGAGCCGTTCACCGAGCAGCAGACCGGCGCCGACGGCGACGAACACCGGGCCGGCCCCGAGCGTGATCAGGGTGCTCAGGGCCAGGCCGGCCCGGTCCACCGCGACGTAGTACGCGCCGTAGTAGACGGCCATCCCGATTCCCGTGGTCACCGCCGACCGCCGGGACGCGGTGGCCGGGCCGGCGACCGGGCGGACGGCCTGGACGGCGGTGAGCAGGGCGGTGGCGATCACCATCCGCCAGAACGACACGGCCATCGGACCGAGGTCGCCGGAGCGGAACAGGGCCGCCGCGACGGCGCCGCCGACGCCCCAGGCGAGCGCGGCGGCCGAGACGAGCAGAAGATCGCGCCGGTGCGGCGCGCGGGTACGCACAACCATGTGACAACTCGGTGATGGAAGCCGGAAGGAAGCTGGTCCGCGAGACGGCGGGCGGCATCCATCGCCCGGAGGGGGTCATCCCCCACCGGGTCGGTGTCGTCAGAGTCGGCCGCCCGCTAGCGGGCGGGCGGCGAGAGGTTCCGGTGCCACATGACCCGTACCCTAACCAACGCCCCGCCGGGCCTGGGGGCAGCGCCGGCCCCGGCGTACCCGCCGCAGGAAAACGGGCTGACGGTGCGCGGCGGGCGTGGCATGGTCACCCGGTGCCCGACACCCGACTCGCCCTGCTGCGCTGGCAGTTCGACCTGACCTGGTCGCTGTTCGAGTACCACCTGGACCGGTTGACGGCGGAGGACTTCCGCTGGGAACCGGTCGCCCACTGCTGGACGCTGCGGCCGACCCCGGACGGTGGCTGGGCGCCGGACTGGGCGGACACCGAGCCGGACCCGGTGCCGGTGCCCACCGTCGCCTGGCTGACCTGGCACATCGGCTGGTGGTGGGGCGTCGCCCAGGACCACCTGCGGCGGCGTCCGCCGCGCGGGCGTACCGAGGTCGGCTGGCCCGGCGACGGGGCGCCGGCGGTGGCGTGGCTGCGCGACCTGCGCGGGCAGTGGCTGGCCCTGCTCGACGGTCTGACCGACGCCGACCTGGACGCCCCCGCCCCGTTCCCGTGGCCCGAGCCCACCGACCTGACCGTCGCCCACACGCTGGCCTGGGTGACCGCGGAGCTGATGAAGAACGCCGCCGAGATCGGCCAGCTCCGGCTGGTCCGCGCCGCCCGCTGACCGGCCCCACCCGGCTACGGGGCGAGCGGCGCCGTGGAGCGGACCAGGTAGAGCGTCGAGCGGTCCGGGCCGAGCAGCGGGTCGCCGGCGGGCAGGGGCGCCTCGGTGAAGCCGAGCCGCTCGTAGAACCGGCGGGCGCCGGTGTTGCCGGCGGCCATCCCGAGGTGCACCGCGGGCACCCCGGCGGCGCGCAGCCCGGCGAGGAACCGGGCCATCAACCGGCGGCCGAGGCCCCGGCCCTGCCAGTCGGGCAGCAGGTCGATGTGCAGGTGCGCCGGGTACGCGGCGAGCGCCGGCACCAGTCGGCCCTCCGGGTGGTGGTGCACGGCGAGCAGCACGTCCTCCGGGGTGACCGGCGGGTCAGCCGGTGGCGGGTACCGCCCGGCCACCCGGGGGATCCACTCCGCCCGGTACCGGCGGACGAAGGTGGGGGTGTCCGCGGTGCCCACGACGTACCCGACGGCGCGGCCGGTGCCGTCGTCGAGGATGTGGGCGTGCTCCGGCTCCAGCGTCACGTACGGGGCGGCGTACACGTCGCCCATGAGCAGGTCGGAGGCGTACTGGCCGCGGGCGTCGCCACCGGCGTCGGCGGTCCGGACGCAGATGTCGTAGACCGCGGCCAGGTCGGTCGGGGCGTAGGGACGGACGACGGGTTCCACGGCACCTGCCTCGTCGGGTGGGACGGCCGGTCCACCGTACCCACCGCGCCGCCCCGGTTCCGCCCCGCACCACCGTCGGCCCACTGGCCCTCGACAGTGGACGCGCGGGCGGGACACCGGCCGGCATGGGGCGTCCGCCGGGACGGATTCACGGACCGTGATCGGCGGCACCCGCGAGCGTCGCCGGTGCCGGGAACCGGCTTACACTGTCCGGCGTGGGAGGGCGGGTGTGATCGACCAGGCACGGGCAGACCAGGCGTACGGGCACGTGTGCTGGTCGTCCGACGATCCGGCGGCCTTCGACTCGCGGGCCCGGGAGTTCGTCGACGAGGGCCTGGCCGCCGGGGAGCGGGTCTGGTACGTCACCGCCGGTGACCCCACGGGACGGGCCGCCCCGCGCCGGCCGCTCGCCGGCCTGCCGGCGGACGCGCCGCCCGGGGCGGTGCAGGTGGTCGCGCTGGCGCAGACGTACCGCCGCGGCCCCCGGGTCGACCCGTCCGCCCAGGTGGACGCGTACGCGTCGGTGACGGAGGCGGCGCTGGCCGCCGGGTACACCGGGCTGCGGGTGGTCGCCGACGTGACCCCGCTGGTACGGACCCCCGCCCAGCTCGACGCCTTCGCCCGGTACGAGCACCTGGTCGACCGGTACATGCGGGCCCGGCCGATGTCCGCGCTGTGCGCCTACGACCGCCGGGAGCTCGGTGACCGGGCCGTGGCCGAGCTGGCCTGCCTGCACCCGGAGACCAACGCGCCGGTGCTGTTCCGGTTGTTCGCCGCCGACCCGGGCCGGGCCTACGCGCTCACCGGCGAGCTGGACCCGTCCAACCACGAGCTGTTCCGTCAGGCGCTGTCCCGGGTCGACCCGCCGGGGCCGGACGGCCGGTTGGTGCTGCGGGCCGCCGGGTTGCGCTACATCGACCACCGCTGCCTGCTCCACCTCGACGACCATGCCCGCCGGCACGGGCTGACCGTGGAGCTGCGGACCGCCGGGACGGCCGCCGCCCACCTGGTCGAGCTGCTGGGGCTGTCCCGGGTCCGGGTGGCGGGGGCCCGATGAGGACGGGTGCGGCGGCGGGGCACCAGGGTTGCTACCACGAGGCGGTCTGCTACGGCTCGGACGAGGAGTTGCTCGCCGTCGTGCGGCCGTTCCTGCTCGACGGGGTGAGCGCGGGTGAGCCGACGATGGTCGCCCTGGGCGAGCGCACCGCCGCGCTGGTCCGGGCCGTCCTGCCCGGGAACGTGCCGGTGAGCTTCCTCGCCCCGGTCGCCCCGGACACCCGGCCCACCGTCGCGATCCGCGCCTACCGGCGGATCCTCGACACGCTCGTGGCCGACGGCGCCCGGCAGATCCGGGTCCTCGGGGAGCTGCACCCGATGGCCTTCGGCGCCACCTGGGACTGGTGGGCCCGGTACGAGGCGGCGATGAACCGCGTGTACGACGAGTATCCGTTGTGGAGCGTGTGCGCGTACGACCTGCGCGCCACCCCGGCGGCGGTGCTGGCGGACGTGGCGCGGACCCATCCCCGGCTGGTCACCGTCGGCGGGCGGCGGCTGCCGAGTCCCGGCTACCGCGACCCGGTGGAGTACCTCGCCGAGCCCCGGTTGGCGCCGGTCGACCCGTTGCAGCTCACCCCGCCGGTGGTCGAGCTGCTCGACCCGACGCCGGTGCAGGCCCGCGCGGCGGTCTCCGCCGCCGACGACGGTCGGCTCCCGGTCGACGCCGTCGAGGACCTGGTGATGGCGGTCAGCGAGGCGGTGACCAACGCGCTGCGGCACGGCCGTCCACCGGTGTTCCTGAGGCTCTGGGTGGGCGTCGACCGCACCGTGGTGACGGTCAGCGACGGCGGCAGCGGACCACTCGACCCGTTCGCCGGGCTGGTGCCGCCCGCCGGGGACGCGCCCGGTGGGCTCGGTCTGTGGATCACCCACCAGTCCTGCAGCCACGTGACCATGGAGCGGGCGGCGGGCGCGTTCACGCTGCGGCTGACCGCCGGGAACCCGCACTTCCTCGACTGAGCGGCCGGTTCACGGGCCGCAGGGCGTGCCGGACCACGGGCCGTCAGGGCGTGCCGGCGGCCCGGTCGGCGATCACCACCGCGATCCCGTCGAGCACCCGCTGAAGGCCGAACTCGAAGGCGTGCGCCGGGTGGTAGGCCGCGCCGTGGGCCTGTCCGGCGGCGGTGCCGACCCGGGCGGCCGTCGGGAAGCTGCCCCCGGTGGCGAACAGTTCCAGCCAGGGGGCGTGCGCCCGCCACCACTGGTCCTCGGTCAGCCCGGTGTCCCGTTCCAGGTCGACCTGGTCCAGGGCGGCGCGGGCGGCGCTCCTGACGTGGCCGAGCACGAGGGTGAGGACGCTGTCCATCTCCAGGTCGGTCAGGCCGATGCCGTCGACCGCGCCGAGTTCGTAGTCGTACTTGGCCAGCAGGTTGGGGCCGAGCACGGGTCGGCTCGTCTCGGCCCGCAGCAGCCACGGGTGCCGGCGGTACAGCGCCCAGTTCTCCCGGGCGACCTGCTCCAGCCGGGCCCGCCAGCCGGTCAGGTCCGCCGGCCGGGCGGTCTCCCCGTACACCGTGTCGATCATGACGGTGAGCAGTTCGGTCTTGCCGGGGACGTAGGTGTAGACGGACATCGTGGCCACCCCGAGCGCCTCGCTCACCCGTCGCATGGTGAGCGCGTCGATCCCCTCGGCGTCGGCGATCTCGATGCCCTGCCGGACGATCCGGTCGACGCTCAGGGCGGGGCCGCCACCCCGGCTGACCGGTTCCCGGGTCCGCCACAGCAGCGCCAGGCTGCGGGCCGGGTCGACGCTGGGTCTGCGGTCACCGGGCATGGCCCCATCCTGCCCGGTGCCCCCGCCGGTCCGCCGGCCGGGCACCACCGCGCCGGTCGTGGCCGGCCGGCGCGGTCCCGCCGTCGCCACCCCCGCACCCTGCCGGCCGCGCTGGTCGCCCAGGGCAGCTCCGTGCTCTACATGCTCAACCAGGTGGGCGCGGCGTTCGGGGTCGCGCTCGTCGCGCTGCTCGCGCAGACCGCCCCGGACCCGCTGGCCGGGCTGCACCGCGTCTTCTGGTGCGTGGCCGCCATGAACCTGGTGGTCCTGGCCACCGTCCCGCTGCTGCCGGGTCGCCCCGACCCCGGAGCCGGAGCCGGAGCCGACCCAGCCGGCGTGCGCGACGGCCTCGTCGCGGGCGGCCCGGTGCCGGGGCACCGGCCCGGTCGCGGACGGCCCGGTGCCGGGACACCGGTGGGCCTGCGGACCGGACCGGTGGCTCAGGTACCGGCGGGGTGCGGGCCCGGCTCGGCCGGGCGGGGGACCGGCGGGTCGGCGCGCATCGCCGGGACGGCCTCGCCCACGTACCGGCAGGCGGCGAGGTGACCGGGGCCGACCTCGACCGGCACCGGGTCCTGCTCGGCGCAGTCCGGGCGGGCCTGGGGGCAGCGGGTGCGGAACCGGCAGCCGCTGGGCGGATCGGCCGGGCTGGGCACGTCGCCGCCGAGGATGATCCGCCGCCGGTGGCGCTCCACGGCCGGATCGGCCACCGGGATCGCCGACAGCAGCGCGGCCGTGTACGGGTGCGCCGGCTCCCGGTAGAGCTGGGCGGGGGTGCCGGTCTCCACGATCCGGCCCAGGTACATCACCGCGACCCGGTCGCTCATGTGCTCGACGGCGGCCAGGTCGTGCGCGATGAACAGGTACGTCAGGGTCAGTTCCCGCTGGAGCCGGCGCAACAGGTTCATGATCTGCGCCTGGACGCTGAGGTCCAGGGAGGCGATCGGCTCGTCGAGGACGATCAGGTCCGGCTCGCCGGCCAGGGCGCGGGCGATGCCGACCCGCTGGCGTTGCCCGCCGGAGAGCTCGTGCGGATGCCGCCCGGCCAGCTCGGCCCGCAGGCCGACCAGGTCGAGCAGCTCCGCGACCCGGCGGCGACGGGCCGGCGCGGAGTCGACCAGCCCGTGCACGATCAGCGGCTCGGCGATGCTCGCCCCGACCGTCAGCCGGGGGTCCAGGGAGGCCTGTGGGTCCTGGAAGACCATCGCCACCCGCCGGCGCAGGGCCCGCAGCCGGCGGCGGGACCAGCCGGTGACGTCCTCGCCGGCCACCCGGATCGTGCCGCCGGTCGGGTCGACCAGGCGCAGCAGGGCCAGCCCGGTGGTGGACTTGCCGCTGCCGGACTCGCCCACCAGGCCGAGGGTCTCCCCGCGCCGGACGGTCAGGGAGACCCCGTCGACGGCACGTACCGGCGGGCCGCCCCGGGCCGGGAACCACACCCGCAGGTCGTCGAGTTCGGCGACGCTCTCCGCCGCCCCGGCCGGGGGTCCGGGCACCGCCGCGCCAGTCGGCTGGTGCGGCGTCGTCGCGCCCGGCCGGACGCCGCCGGTCGTCGCGTCGCCGCCGGTCACCGTGCCTCCCGGGCCGGGTAGAAGGTCCGGACCCGGTGCCCCGGGGCCACCTCGGTCAGCGGGGGCAGCTCGTCGGCGCAGCGGGCGTCGCCACGCACCGGGCAGCGCGGCCAGAAGGCGCAGCCGGCGGGGAGGTCCAACGGGTTGGGTGGCGAGCCGTCGATGGCGGGCAGGTCGCCGCCGGCGTGCGCCGGGTCGGGTCGGGCCGCCAGCAACGCCCGGGTGTACGGGTGCCCCGGCGCGGCGAAGACCGCGTCCACCGGACCCTGCTCGACGATCCGCCCGCCGTACATCACCGCCACCGTGTCGGCGACCCCGGCGACCACGCCGAGGTCGTGGGTGATCCAGACGACCGCCGTCCCGAGGCGGCGTTGCAGGTCGGCGACGAGCTCGACGATCTGCGCCTGGGTGGTGACGTCCAGCGCGGTGGTCGGCTCGTCGGCGATCAGCAGGTCCGGCTCGCAGGCCAGCGCCATGGCGATCACCGCCCGCTGCCGCATCCCGCCGGAGAACTGGTGCGGGTAGGCGTCGACCCGCTGCGCCGGTGACGGGATGCCGACCAGGTCGAGCAGTTCCACCGCCCGGTCCCGGGCCTGCCGGCGGGTCATCCCCAGGTGCTCCTCGCAGCCCTCGGCGACCTGCCGGCCGACGGTCAGCACCGGGTTCAGCGAGGTCATCGGGTCCTGGAAGACGAAACCGACGTGCCGGCCGCGCAGTCGCCGACGCCGCTGCGGCGACACCGCGGTCAACTCCTCGCCGAGCAGCCGGACCCGGCCGGTGACCCGGGCCGTGCGGGGGGCCAGGCCGGTCGCGGCGAGCACGCTCATGCTCTTGCCGCTGCCGGACTCGCCGACCAGGGCGAAGGTCTGCCCCGCCGCCACCGACCAGTCCACCCCCGCGACCGCGCGGGCCGCGCCCCGGCGGGTGCCCAGGGTCACCGTCAGCTCCTCGATGGCGAGCACCTCCCGGGTCACGACGTGCTCCTTCGCGCTTCGCTGACGGTGAGTTGACGCGGGTCCAGCACGTCCCGCAGGGCGTCGCCGACCAGGTTGAAGGCGAGCACGGTGAGGAAGATCGCCGCGCCCGGGAAGAACCCCAGCCACCAGGCGTCGGTGACGAACCCCCGCCCGTCGTAGAGCATCCGCCCCCAGGCCGGGGCGGGCGGCTGGACGCCGAGGCCGAGGAAGGACAGCGCCGCCTCGGAGAGGATGGCGAACGCCAGGGAGAGCGAGGTCTGCACGATCAGCGGGGCGGCGATGTTCGGCAGCACGTGCCGGCGCATGATCCGCAGGTCCGAGGCGCCGATGGAGATCGCCGCCCGGACGAAGACCTGCTCGCGGACGGAGAGCACGCCGGCCCGGGTCACCCGGGCGAAGATCGGGGTGTAGACCACGCCGATCGCCACCATCGCGGTGAGCAGCCCGGGGCCGAGCACCGCCACGATCGCCACGGCCAGCAGCAGCACCGGGAACGCGAAGAGCACATCCATGGCGCGCATCAGCACGGCGTCCGCCCAGCCCCGGTAGTAGCCGGCGAGCAGGCCGACGGTCACCCCGACGGCCAGGGCGATGCCCACGCTGACCAGCCCCACCTGCAACGAGACCCGGGCGGCGACCAGCACCCGGCTGAGCACGTCCCGGCCCAGTTCGTCGGTGCCGAAGGGGTGCTCCCCGCTCGGCGGCTGGAGCATCCGGTCGACGTCGACGTCATTGACGCCGGCCGGGGCCAGCCACGACCCGGCCACCCCGACCACCACCAGCAGGAGCAGCACCACCGTGCCGGCGACCGCGGGCGGGTCCCGCCACAACGCCGCCAGGGCCCGCCGCAGGCCGCCGTCGCCCCCGCCCGGCCCGACCGGCTCCGCCCCGGTGTCGGGTGCCGGCTGCACCCGGGCCGGCGTCCCGCCCGGCTCCCGGCGGCTCATCGGAGGGTGATCCTCGGGTCGAGGCGGGCGTAGAGGATGTCCACCAGCAGGTTCACCAGCAGGAAGAGGCTGGCCACGAAGAGCACCGCGCCCTGCAGCACCGGGTAGTCCCGGGCCTGGACGGCGTCGTAGGTGAGCCGGCCGATTCCCGGCCAGGCGAACAGCACCTCGATCACGATCACCCCACCGATCAGGCTCGCCACCTGCACCGCGACCACGGTCACCACCGGGATCAGGGCGTTGCGCAGCACGTGCCGCAGCACCACCACCCGGCCTCGCAGCCCCTTGGCCTCGGCGGTACGGACGTAGTCCTCGGCGAGCACCTCCAGCACCGACGAGCGGATGAACCGGGTCAGGATCGAGGCGGTGACCAGCCCCACCGCCGCGGCCGGCAGGATCACGTGCGAGGCCCAGCGGGCCGGGTCCTCGGTCAACGCCACGTACCCCGACGGGGGCAGCCAGCCCAGCACCCCGGCGAAGAGCAGGATCGCCATGATCCCCATCCAGAAGTCCGGGACCGAGACCCCGAACTGGCTGAACACCCGGGCGGCGTGGTCGACCAGCGAGCCGCTGCGCACGGCCGAGACGATGCCGAGCGGGACGGCGACCAGCAGGGCCAGCAGCACCGCGGTCACCGCCAGGGAGAGCGTGGCGGGCAGCCGTTCCAGCACGATCGTGGTGACCGGTTGCCCGCTGCGGAAGCTGACCCCCAGGTCACCGGTGAGCGCGTGCCCCACGTAGCTGAGGTACTGCGCCAGCAGCGGCCGGTCCAGCCCGGACCGCTCCCGCAGCGCGTCGTACGTCTCCTGGTCGAAGCGGGTGCCCAGGGCCACCCGGACCGGGTCGCCGGGGACCAGTTGCAGCAGCAGGAAGACGACGAGCGTCACCCCGAGCAGGACGACGGCGGACTGGAGCAGCCGCCGCAGGACGAACCGAGCCACCTGTCCTCCCCCGCCGGCCTCAGCGGGCCAGGCCCACGTCGCGGAACCGGATCGCCCGGTCGGTACGGACCTGGTACCCGGTGACCTGCTTCGACCAGCCCTGCACCACGTCGGGGTTGTACAGGTAGATGTAGCTGGCGTCGTCGACGATCTGCTTGGCCGCCTGCTCGTACGTCTGCTTGCGGGCCGCCTCGTCGGTCTGGGTACGCCCCTGGTCGAGCAGCCGGTCCACGGCCGGGTTGCTGTACTTGTGGAAGTTGAACGGCCCCCCGGTGCGGTGCTGGGCGTAGTAGAACTCGTCCGGGTCGATGTTGCCGAGCCAGCCGAGCATGAACGCGTCGAAGGTGCCCTTGCCCTGCTCGTCGAGCCACTGGGCGAAGTCCAGCGTGCGGATCGTGACGTCGATGCCGACCTCGCCGAGCTGGGAGGCGATGACCTGGGCGGCGGTGACCGTCTCCGGGTACTCGCTGGTCACCATCAGGTCCATGGTCAGGTCGCTGACACCGGCCTGGTCGAGCAGTTGGCGGGCCTGGTTCACGTCGTGCCGGTACGGCGCGTACTCGTAGTACCACTTGCTGCCGCTGGGGACGGCGGTCTGGTTCACCGTGGCCTGGCCGAACTTCGCCGCCTTGGTGATCGCCTCCCGGTCCAGGGCGAACGCGACCGCCCGGCGCACCGCCGGGTCGCGGTAGGGCGCGCGGGCCTGGTTGAGCGCGAGGTACCAGTAGTCGGTCGAGGCGGTGGAGCTGACCGTGAGGTCCCCGCTCCCGGTGAGCTGCGGCACCTGCTGCGGGGGCAGGTTGTCGGTCCACTGGACCTCGCCGCCGCGCAGGTTCTGCAGGGCCACGGTGGGGTCGGAGACGAAGGTGAAGGTGACGCCGTCCAGTTTGGGCCTGCCGGCCCAGTAGTGCTCGTTGCGGACCAGCTTGATGCTGTCGCCGGAGGTGTAGCTCGCCACCGCGAACGGCCCGGTGCCGATCGGCCTGGTGGTGATCTCACCGGAGTCCACGTTGGCCTTCTTGACGATCGCCACACCCTTGAAGCCGCCGAGGTTGGCCAGCAGGTTCGGGGTGGGCGCGGAAAGTTTGACCACCACCGTCGCCGGGTCGGGGGCGGCCACCGACTCGACGGTCTCGAACTTGTACGCCGCGTTGAGCTTCTCGTCGACGATCCGCTTGTACGAGTAGACGACGTCCTCGGCGGTCAGCGGCGAGCCGTCGGAGAACCTGACCCCCTCGCGGAGGGTGAAGGTCCAGGTGAGCTGGTCGTCGCTGGTGGTCCACGAGGTGGCCAGGGCCGGCCCCATCGTCAGGTCGGCGTCCGGCTCGACGAGCGTGTCGTAGACGTTCTCCAGCACCTGGAAGCTGTGGTAGGCGGAGGTGCGGTGCGGGTCGAGCTGGTCCGGCTCGCCGCCGATGGCGGCGACGAGGACCCCGCCGCTGCCGGCGGTGGACCCACCCCCGTCGACGTCGACGCTCTCCCCCGCGCTGCACCCGGCGAGCCCGACGAGGGAGAGCGCCACGACCGCGGCGGCCACTCTGGATCTGGTCACGGACTCGGTCCCTCCGTCGCCGGGCGGTGAAGACAGCGATTCTGATGTGCAAGTGGGGCAATGTCAACAAAAGAGATCA
>NZ_LRQV01000119.1 GCF_001567585.1 Micromonospora rosaria | reverse complement strand
TGGGGTGGGTGGACAGGTCGGCCTCGGCCAGTGTGGGTGGATCCAGCACCAGCGCCGGCCGGCTGTCCTCGATCACGGTGCGGATCCGGGCGGCCGGGTACCCGGGGTCCACCGGGACGTAGGCGGCGCCGGCCTTCCCCACCGCCAGCAGCGCCGCCACCAGGTCGGGCGACCGGGGCAGCAGCACCACGACCCGGGACTCGGGGGCGACGCCGCGCCCGATGAGCCAGTGCGCCAGCCGGTTGGCCCGTTCGTCGAGGTGCTGGTAGGTCAGGGTGTGCCCGTCGTGTTCGACGGCGACCGCGTCCGGTGTCGCCGTGGCCCGCGCGGCGATCAGGTCGGCGACGGTGGCGTGGGGTACGTCGGCTGCGGTGTCGTTCCACCGGTGCAGGACCCGGTCGCGCTCGTCGTCGGTCAGGATGTCGATCGCGCCGACGGTGGTCCGTGGTCGCGCCGCGATCTGCCGCAGCACCCGGGTCAGCCGGTCGGCGACGGCGACCGCCTCGCGCTGGTCGAGGGCGTCGTGCTGGTACTGCAGGGTCAGCCGCAGCAGCGGGTCGGCGGCGGCGATGACGGTCAGCGGGTAGTGGGTCGGGGCGTGCGGTCGGATACCGGTCACGGTCAGGTCCGAGGCCGCGACGCCGGCCCGGTCGACGGGGAACGACTCGAACACCATGAGGGTGTCGAACAGCGTGCCGAGTCCGGTCGAGCGCTGGATGTCGGCCAGTCCGAGGTGGTGGTGTTCGCCCAGCGCGGCCTGGGTGTCCTGCAGGCGCCGCAGCAGGTGCGGCAGGTCGTCGGCGGGTGCGCACCGCACCCGGACCGGCACGGTGTTGATGAACATGCCGATGGCGTCGTCGACGCCCGCCAGGTCGGCGGGCCGTCCCGCCACGGTCGCGCCGAAGACCACGTCGTCGCGTCCGGTCAGTCCGGCGAGCACGATCGCCCACGCGCCCTGGACGAGGGTGTTGACGGTGACGCCGAGCGCGGCGGCGCGGCGGGCGAGCAGGGCGGCGTCCTCGCTGGACAGCGCGGCGGTCACCGCGCCGCTGCCGGCGCGGTGCCGGCGGGGGCCCGGCGCGAGCAGGGTCGGCTCGGTCACCCCGGCCAGTTCGTCCCGCCAGGCGTCCGCCGACCGTACCGGGTCCTGCCGCGACAACCAGCGCAGGAAGTCCTGGTAGCCGGCGGTCGACGGCGCGGCCGGCTCGCCGCCGTGCGCCGCGTACGACCGCATGAGCTCCCGTCCGATCAGCGGTACCGACCAGCCGTCGAACAGCACGTGGTGGGCGGTGAGCACGAGTTCGGCTCGGTCCGGTCGGATCGTGACGAGGGTGAGCCGCAGCAGCGGTGGCCGGTCGACGTCGAAGGGGGTGGTGCGCTCGGCGGTGAGGATCTCCTCGAGTTGTTTCTCGGCTGCGGGGTGGCCCGTGAGGTCCAGGTGATTCCAGGTCAGGGCGACGTCGTCCACGACGACCTGTACGGGCTCACCGTCGGTGGCCGACGGGAAGGCCACCCGCAGGTTCGGGTGCCGGTCGAGCAGGGCCTGGCCTGCGGCGCGCAGGCGGGTCGCGTCCACCGGGCCGGTGAGCCGGAACACGAACTGGGTCTGGTACGCGCCGGCGGCCGGGTCGCCGAGCATCGTGTGGAACAGCAGGCCCGCCTGCAGCGGGGTGAGCGGCCACACGTCGCCCAGCGGACCGAACCGCTGCCGCCAGGTGTCCAGGTCGGCCTGGGTGACCCGCACCAGCGGCACGTCGGACGGGGTGAGCCCGGTCCCGCCGGTGGCCACCAGCGTCCGCAGGCCGCGCAGGGCGGTGGACCAGGTGTCGGCCAGGTCGCGGACCTCGTCGGCGGTGAGGACCCCGGTGGCGAAGGTGAACAGGGCGGTGAGCTGCGCGTCGTCGCCGGCCCCGGTCACCAGGGCGTTGACCTCCAGCGCGCTGAGCGCGGGCATCGCCGGGTGGGGTGCGGCCACCAGCGCGTCGCACTCCGGGGCGGGGGTCCAGCCGGCGTGGTCACCCGTCCGGGGGGCGTCGGCGGCGAAGTGGCCGAGGAAGTTGAAGCCGATGTCGTCCGCCGGGTAGTGGCGCAGCTCCGCTGCGGTGTCGTCGTTGAGGTAGCGCAGCAGGGTGTAGCCGTTGCCGTCGGCGGGTAGCCGGCGTCGTTGCTCCTTGACGCGCGTGAGCGCCTGCCCGGCGGCGGGTCCGCCGGCGATCGCCTCGGCGACGTCGATGCCGGCGAGGTCGAACCTGACGGGGTGCAGGCTGGTGAACCAGCCGACGGTACGGGAGAGGTCGGCGCCGGGCACGAGATCCTCGTGCCGCCCGTGTCCCTCCAGCCGTACCACCGTCGGGGCGTCGGTGCTGCCGCGCCGGTGGCGGGCCACCGCCAGGACCAGGGCGGTGAGCAGCACGTCGTCGACGCCGCTGCGGTACGCCCGGGGTACCGACGTCAGCACCGCCGCGGTGAGGTCGGCGGGCAGCGACATCCGGACGGTGTCGGTGTGCGCGGTGACGTCCACCGCCGGGTCCAGCGGTCGGGTTCCGACCGGGTGGGCCGCTCCGGCGAGCAGGTCCCGCCACAGCGGTAGCTCGGCCGCGCGTTCCGGCCGCGCCGCCTCGTCGGACAGCGCCCGCAACCAGCGCCGCAGGGAGGTGCCGACGGCGGGCAGCACCGGCGCCGCGCCCACCCGGACCTGCTGCCAGGCGTGGGCCAGGTCGAGCAGCAGCACCCGCCAGCTCATCCCGTCGACCACGAGGTGGTGCGCCGCCACCAGGAGGCGGCCCGGCGCGTCGGTCCGTGGCTCGAACCACACCAGCCGGAGCATCCGTCCCGCCCGCGCGTCGATGTCCCGCACCGTGACGGCCGCCTCGGCGCGCAGCAGGGCCGGCCAGGCCGGGCCGGTCCACTCGCCGGGACAGGACACCCGCCGGATCAGGCCGGCCGCCGGCACCGTCCGGGGCGGGTGCACGAGGAGGCCGTCGTCGACCAGCCGGGAGCGCAGCACGTCGTGCCGGTCGAGGACCGCGCCGATCGTCGTGACCAGGCCGTCGTGGTCCAGCCCGGCCGGCAGTTCCAGGACCAGCCACTGGGCCAGCCGGTCCAGGCCGGGACCACGGTCGGCGATCAGCCGGGCCATCGGCGGCAGCGGCAGCAGACCGACACCGCCGCCGTCGAGTTCGGCGAGCGTCGCGGTGGTGTCGCGGGTCGCGGCGTCGGCCAGCGCGGCGACGGTACGGCACTCGAACACGGTGCGCGGGCTGAACGTCAGGCCGTCGGCGCGAGCGCGGGCCACCACCTGGATCGCGCGGATGCTGTCCCCGCCGAGGGTGAAGAAGTCGTCGTCCAGCCCGACCTGGCTCAGCCCGAGCACCTGGGCGAACGCCTCGGCCAGCAGGCGTTCCCGCGCCGTCCGGGGTGGCCGGTAGGCGCGTGCGACGAACTCCGGCTCCGGCAGGGCGGTGCGGTCGAGTTTGCCGCTGGTGCCCAGCGGCATCCGGTCCAGGACGACGACGGCGGCGGGGACGAGATGCGCCGGTAGCCGGGCCGCGAGGAAGCCGCGCACCTCGGTGAGGTCCAGGCCGGCGTGCAGGTCCCAGGTCGTGTCGTCGTGCCCGACGCTGCGGGAGATCGCCGGCACGACGTAGGCGACCAGTTGGGCCGCGCCGTCGGCGCCGCGGCCGGCCCGGGCGAGGACGGCGGCCGTCGAGATCCCGGGGTGGGCGGCCAGCGCCGCCTCCACCTCCGCGGGCTCGACCCGGAAGCCGCGGATCTTGACCTGGTGGTCCACGCGTCCGTGGAACTCCAGGTCCCCGTCGGTGTTCCAGCGGGCCAGGTCACCGGTGCGGTACATGCGCTGCCCGGGCGGCCCGAACGGGTTGGCGACGAAACGGTGCGCGGTGAGGCCCGGACGGGCGTGGTAGGCCCTGGCGAGGCCGGCGCCCGCGATGTACAGCTCGCCGCGTACCCCGTGGGGGACGAGCCGGAGGTCGCTGTCCAGCACGAGCAGCGTGAGGTTGTCGATGGGGGTGCCGATCGCGACCGTGGTGGCGTCCGGCCGGTACTGCCAGGCGGCGACCTCCACCGCGGCCTCGGTCGGCCCGTACAGGTTGTGCAGCGGCACGGCGAAGAGCCGGTGGAAGCGGGCGGCGAGGTCGGCGGGGAGCGCCTCGCCGCTGCAGACGACGCGGCGCAGGCTGGTGCAGGAGGCGGCGGCGTCGGGGGTGGCGAACTCGGCGAGCATCGACGGGACGAAGTGGAGCACCGTGATCGCGTGCCGTTGGATCACCTCGGCGAGGTAGGCGGGGTCGCGGTGGCCGTCCGGGCGGGCGAGCACCAGGGTGGCGCCGGTGATCAGGGGCCAGAAGATCTCCCAGACCGACACGTCGAAGGAGGTCGACGTCTTCTGCAGCACCCGGTCGGTGGGGTCCAGCGGGTGCCGGTCCTGCATCCACAGCAGCCGGTTGACGATCGCGGCGTGGGAGACGATCGCGCCCTTGGGCTGTCCCGTCGATCCCGACGTGTAGATCATGTACGCCGGGTTCGCGGTGGCGTGGGGGGTGACCGTCGTCGGCCCGTCGGCCAGCGGCGCCTTGTCCACTGCGATCACGGGGATGCCGGTCGTGCCGAGCGCCGCGACGGTCTCCGTGACGCCCAGCAGCAGGGCGGGCCGCGCGTCGGCGAGCATGAACCGTACCCGGGTGGCGGGGTAGTCCGGATCGACGGGCACGTAGGCCGCACCCGCCTTGAGCACCGCGACCAGCGCCACGACCAGCTCCAGCGACCGGGGGACGGCCACCGCGACGAACCGCTCCGGTCCCGCGCCGGCCTCGGTCAGCAGGCGGGCGAGCCGGCCGGACCGGTCGGCCAGGTCCCGGTAGGTGAGGTTGTCGCTGCCGAAGCGCACGGCGGTCGCGTCGGGGGTGGCGCGAGCCTGCCGCTCCAGCAGCTCGGTCAGGGTCACGTCCGGCCGGGTGACGGCCGGGCCCGCGCACCGGGCCAGCAGCGCCTGCCGCTCGTCGGCGTCGAGCGCGCCGCCGCCCACGGGTGCCGCCGGGTCGGCCATCGTGGCGCGGAGGAAGGTCACGAACCTGCTGGCCAGACCGGCGACGTCCGGCTCGTCGTACAGCGTGCTCGGCGCGTCGAAACGCACGTGGAGGTCGCTGGCGGGGGTGCCGTCGGGGTAGACGCTGATCATGATCTCGTCGGCGAGGCCGAAGGTGCCGCCGGCGAAGCGTGCCACGCTGCCCGCCAGGTCGAGCGCCTCGACGAACGGGATGATGTTGACGATGGCGCCGAACGGGCTGCGGGCGTCGGCGGCCCGCCCGGTGGCTCGTCTGATCAACGCGGTCTCGTGCCGGGCGTGCCGGAGCACGGCCAGGCGTTCCCGGCGCAGGGCCGCGGCCAGGTCCACGAGGTTGGTGCGGGGGGTGACCTGGACCTGGATCGGCACCCGGTTGGAGAACAGGCCGAGCGACCGGCGCAGCGGACCGGTGCGGTGGTTGACCGTGATGGTGTGCAGTGGTCTGGTCACGTCGCACAGGTGCCGCAGGTAGGCCGTGGCCGCCGCGGCGAGCAGGTCCTCGACGGTCGTGTCCGACGCCTGCGCGGCACGTCGCCAGGCGGCCACCTCGGCGGCCGGGACCGTCGTGGTGCGGGTCGTCATGCCCAGCGGGCGGGTCAGGGCGTCCCATTCCCCGGCCTCCACCGCCGGGGTGCCGGCCGCCGGCCGGACGCCGGTGGGTAGCTGCGCCGCGGTCGGTTCCCCGGCGAGGTAACCCTGCCAGAAGCGTTCGGCGTCGGCGAACCGATGCGAGGACGTGTACCGGCGGTCTGCCTCACCCGCGTCGGTCGGAGACCACGCGACGTCGCCGGGGACGGGGGTGTGGTCCCGCCGGGCCCGGTAGACCTGCGCGATCCGCTGGGACAGCAGGTCGAGCACCCCGAACGCGTCGGTGAGGATGTGGTGGAAGGCCAGGACCAGGAGGTGCCGGGTGGGCCCGAGGCGGACCGACCCGATGCGCAGGAGCGCGTCCGTGCCGAGGTCGAACGGCCGGGCCGCCAGGTCGGCCACGAGCTCGCGCGCGGCGGCGGCCGGGTCGTCGGCGCCGCTCACGTCGACGTGGAACGGTCTCCAGTTCCGCAGGTCGTGGGGGACCAGCCACAGCCGGTCGTCGTCGCGGCGGAAGTTCACCGCCAGGGCACCGGCCTCGGCGACCACCGTGGTGACCGTCGCCGTGAGCAGCGGCACGTCGAGCTCACCGTCGACATCCCACAGCGAGACCACGTTGTTCGGCCGCTCCGGTGCGAACTCCTGCGCCAGCCACATGGCCTCCTGCGCTGACGTCACAGGGCTCTGCCCCATCCACGTATCCCTTTCGCGGTCGGTGCTTCGGATCACCCGGCGCTCACCCCGTCGGCCGGGACCTCTGGCGCAGGACGTCCGAGATCAGCCCACCGGCGTCGCTGGCCAGGTGGAAGTGCCCGCCGGGTCGTACCCGGAGCGTGAACTCACCCGAGGTGACGGCGGCCCAGTCCGCCAGCCCGGCCTCGTCCACGAGCGGGTCGCCGGCACCGTGGTAGCAGGTGACCGGACACGACAGCGGCCGGGCACCGGGCCGTGGTCGGTAGGTTGTATGTGCCCGCAGATCCGAGCGCAGCGCCGGCAGCAGCAGCTCACGCAGCTCGGCGTTGCCGGCGATCCCCGGCTCGATGCCACCCAGCCCGCACAGGGTCTCCCAGAAGCGGTCGTCGGGTGCCAGGTGGATGGTCGGGTCCTTCATCCGGCCCGGGGGCAGGCACGCGGAGGCGCAGAGCGCTCGCGGCTCCGCGCCGGTGTCCCGCAGCGCCAGGGCCGTCTCGTAGGCCACCACCGCGCCCAGGCTGTGCCCGAACAGGATCTGGTCGCGGTCCGGCAGGCGCAGCAGCTCCGCGGCGGCGTGACCGGCCATCGCCGGCACGTCGTCCACCAGCGGCTCGAGGAACCGATCACCGCGTCCCGGGTACTGCACCGCCACGAGTTCGACGTCGGGGGGCATCAGCGCGGCCCATCCGGCGAACGACGCCGCCGACCCGCCGGAGTGCGGGAAGCAGACCACGCGCAGGGACGGGGCGACGGCGTGGGTCACGGGGCGCAGCCAGCCCCGGTGCCGTGTCCGGCCCATCCCACCGCCTTTCTCGGTAGCCCTCCCGGTCGCCCGGGTCGCCGCGCCGGGCCGTACCGCCCGGCGCGTTCGATTCCCGCCGCCCTCCCGTCGTCGACCCGTGCGGAGGCCCGGGTCACGCCGTGCCGGTCACCCGCCCATCGCCTCGATCAGGCTCTTGGGCCGCAGGTCGGTCCAGTTCCGCTCCACGTAGTCCAGGCACGCGGCCCGGGTGTCCCGGTCGTGCGCGACGTGCCAGCCCTGCGGCACGTCGCAGAAGGACGGCCAGAGCGAGTGCTGTCCCTCGTCGTTGACCAGGACCAGGAATTCGCCGTCAGGATCGTCGAAGGGATTCACGCTCACTCCTCGGTCGGGATGATGCGGTGCCACCCCAGGGTCGGGCCGGTGGCGTCGTGCGGACATCGGGGATGACCACAGTTATGCCGTCCGGCCCGTGTCGGCCGCCCGCGCCGGCAGTGGTCCGGCGGCCCGCGAGAGCAGGTCCGACACCAGCGTGTGGGCGTGCTCGACCAGGTAGAAGTGTCCGCCCGGAAAGGCCCGTACGTCGAAGTCGGAGCGGGTCACCGAGGCCCAGCCGGCGGCGTCCCGGTCGTTGACGTCGCGGTCGTCGACGCCGTGGTAGGCCGTCACGGGGATCGGCAGCGCCTCGGCGGCCCGCCCGGCTCGCTCCCGGTCGTACCCCTCGACGATGCCGCAGTCGGCCCGGTAGGCGGGCAGGACGAGGTCCCGCAGCTCCGGCCGGGTCAGGAACTCCGCCGGGGTGTGGCCCAGCTCGGCCAGGGAATCGATCAGCGCGTCGTCGTCGGCCGTCGCCAGCCCCTCCGACCCACCCGCGCCGGGTGCCGCCCGGCCCGAGACGAACAGGCCGGTCAGGTGCCGGGCAGGCAGCCGGCGGGCGACCTCGTAGGCGACCAGGGCACCCATGCTGTGGCCGAAGAGCACCAGGGGTACGCCGCGCAGTTCCGCGACGACCTCCGCGATCGGCGTCGCCAGCTGCGGCATCGTGGTGGCCGGCGGCTCCAGGATGCGGTCCTCCCGGCCGGGGTACCGGACGGCGATCAGCTCCACGTCCCCGGGCACGGCGGGCGCCCAGGTGCGGAAGAAGCTCGCGCTGCCGCCGGCGTGGGCGAAGCAGAGCAGGCGCAGTCGTGGCGCGGGGCTGGCCCGGATGACCCGCAGCCAGCGGCCGGTCAGGATACGTCCGTCGGTACTCATCGCCGCCCAGCCTGTCGGCCGGTGGAGGACGCGACATCCGCGATGGCCGTGGTTACGGGCCAGCCGGCTGGCGTAACGGCGCTGATCACGGATGCTCCCGACCGGGCCCGCGCCGAATCATCCAGACATCGCCACGCGGGCGCGGAACGGCCCTGCCCGCTCCGGCGGACCTCCGGCGACGGGACGACCGGACCCCGGCGAAGGGACGAGATGAGCAACGCGGAGACCGGGCACCACCCCAAGGACACGCTGGTGGACGTGTGGGATGCCGTCGTACGCGGACAGCCCGGCGACCGGGAAGGGGGTGCGCTGTGATGGCACCCAGTGGCGTGATGTTCGTCCGCTGGCCGGCGCAGAGCGACCTGCGGAACCAGGCGAGACGCGACGGCGTCCCGCGACTGCTGGTGGTCGAGGCGGGAGCTGAGCCGCCGATCTGCGACGACCCGATCGAGGACTGGGTGCGTGCGCCCATCTCCCGGGTCGACCTCAACGCCCGCGTCATCACGTTGAGGAACCGGCTCGTCAGTCGTCGACTACCCGTTCTCGACTCGGCCGGGAAGCTCTCCATGGGGGCCGCGTCGATCACGATCTCCAGCGCGCAGGCCGTGTTGATGGAGATGCTGATCGAGCAGTTCGGCGACGTGGTCTACCGGGAGGAGTTGACCCAGCGGCTCTCCGACCGGGTGGTCCGGCCCACGAGGAACCTGCTCGATCTGCACATCATGCGGCTGCGCCGCCGGCTGCTGCCGCTCGGACTGGTCATCCGGACCGCCTGGGGCCGGGGCTACCTGCTGGAGCTCGCGACCGACGAGGCGACGTCCCGGGCCACCGGGGACGTCGAGGAGCATCCCGCGCCGAGGTCGGAAAGCCGTCAGGCCAGTTGAGCCGGGGCCACCGGCGCGGTGGGCGGGCCTGACCGGGGCGGTCGGCACGGTCGGCGATCCGCCTGTCGTCCGGCGGTGCCGGGGCGCCACGACGGTGGTGATCGTCGGTAGTGTGGCGCCCGTGGGCGGACCTTCCGGCCGGCGTGGGAGCTGACGTGGCTGACGACCCGATGTTCGCCGTTCTCGTGGCCGCGAACGTCGCCCTGAGCGTGTACGCGCTCTGGCAGGTGGTGCGCGGGTGGCGCGCCACGCGGCGGGGCGAGGCCCGGAATCCCCTGTTCAAGGCCGGCGTGACCCGGCTGCTGCTGTCCGCCGCGCTGTGGATAGTGGTCTTCCTCTACACGCCCCTCAGCCATGACCTCGGTCCGGCGACCGGGATCGTGGCCCTGGTTGCCGTGGTGGCGCTGTCGCTGCTCACGGTGCTCGTGGACCGCCGTCGACGGCAGGTGGCGCGCACACCGCATCGCTGACGCCCCAGGCCGGCGGCCGGGTGGCCGCGACGCTGCGGTCACCGTTGCGGCCCTTCCCGCGCGGTGGGGGCACGCTGTGCAGCGACAGACGGTGCGCCTGCTGGTCGTAGCGCCAGGGCGGTTCAGTGTGGGCGAGTCCGGTCGGTGTGGTGGCGGGTCGGGGGTGACGCGGGCCGCACGGGGATCTCCAGGATGGTCGCGACGGCGTGGTCGGCGTCGACCAGGTGCTCCTCCAGGGTGGGCCCGGCGACGGTCAGGCCACGGCGGTGCAGCCAGTCGAACAGGTCGAGGCCGGCCCGGACCACCCCCGTCGCCGGTGGGACGACGGTTCGCACCACCGTACGGGCGGGCAGGTCGAGCCGGTCGCCCCCGCCGTCGGCGGTGACGGCCGCGACGAAGTCCCCGGTGGGTCGCCCGTCGAGCCAGGTGAGCAGCGTCGTCGGCGGTGGGGGGCACAGGGCGGCCAGCGCCGACGGATGGGCGATGCGCAGGTGCCGGACGTGCAGGCGGCGCGCGCCGACCGAGGCCAACTGGGGCAGGACGGACGTCGGTGCGGCGAGCCGGTCCTCGGCTGCGGCCACGGTGGCGGTCTTGGCCGCGATGTCGCGCCAGAGGTCGGCCACGGTGTCGGCCAGGGCCTGCCGGAGGTGCGTGTCGGGGGCGTCCACGACGTCGGTGATCTGACGCAGGGACAGGCCGAGGTGCCGCAGTCCCCGGATGCGTTCCAGCCGGGCCAGTTCGGACACCCCGTACCACCGGTAGCCGGTGGCGCGGTCCACCGTGGCCGGCACGAGGAGCCCGATCTTGTCGTAGTGGCGCAGGGTGCGTTCGGTCACCCCGGCCATCCGCGCCAGCTCTCCGATCCGCCACACGGCGCCGTCCTCCCGCCTTGACCTTTCCCCTGCGTCAGGCTTCTAGCCTGCCGCCATGAATGCCGCTGACGCTCGCTTCCCGGCCCGGCTGACGGGCACGCTGCTGTTGAGTTCGCTGGTGGCCATGCTCGCGGGCGTGGCCCTCGTCGTACCGATGGGGCTGACCCTGAATCCGGCCGACCCCGCCGCCGTGCTGACGGCCGTGCACACCCGGGTCGCGTCGCACCTGATCGGGCTGGGCCTCGACGTCGTCGGCTGGCTCGCCCTGCTCGCGGCCGGGCTCGTGCTGGCCGCCCGCCCCTGCGAGCATAGGTCGCCGGTGGGGATGCTCGCCGGTGGGTTGCTGGCCTGCGCGGGCCTGGCGGGCCTGCTGCACGACGCCGGGAACCTGGCGCTGACCCAACTGGCCGCCGACCCCACCGACCCGACGGCCGCCACGGTGGCCGGGGCGGTCATCCTCACCGCCAAGTGGACGGTCAACCTGGCCGGGCTGCTCTGGGTCGCCGCGACCGTGACGACCGCCCTCGGCGTACCGCTGCCCACCGCGCTCCGCCGCGCCGGCGTGATCGCCGCGGTCTCCGGCCTCGCCGCGGTCCTGCTGCCGTGGACGACCGGGACCGACGGCCCGTCGGCGTCGCTGGAACAGCTCGGCTACGGCCTCCACCTCCCGGTGATGCTCTGGTACGGCGCTCTGGGCTGGTGGTTGCTCCGGACGACCCCGCCGGCCACGCGGGGGTAAACCCCGCCATGGCCAGGTGGTGCTGCGGACTCTTCACCTGCGGGTTCGGGGTTCGAGTCCCTGGCGGCGCACCAGCAGCAAGGCGAAGGTCAGCGTCAGGAGCGCGGATGGTTGTGGGTACGTGTTCGACCGGTTCCTTGGCTGGCCCGGCAGCATGTGCCGGATCGGCCGGTCTTGAGCCCCTCAACGAGTGGTGGGTGTGGGCCGGTAGGCTCGACAAGGTGGAAATCGAGCCTCGTCCTGAGCAGGTGTCACGGCAACCGAGTGAGCTGGAGCAGGAGGCCGCCGCGACGGCG
The DNA here is from genome assembly GCF_001567585.1 of Micromonospora rosaria. Lineage (GTDB taxonomy): Bacteria > Actinomycetota > Actinomycetes > Mycobacteriales > Micromonosporaceae > Micromonospora > Micromonospora rosaria. Next base: position 10,595 of record NZ_LRQV01000119.1, on the reverse strand, counting down.
CTGCGGGAGGCGGTCGGCGAGGGCCGGCTGACCCTGGAGGAGTTCAGCGATCGGGTCGGGGCGGTGTGGGCGGCCGAGCGCATCGAGGATCTGGAGCGGGCGATGGCCGGGGTGGTGGTGCAGCCACCTCCGGTCGGGAGTACGCAGACCGTGTCGACCGTGGTCGCGATCCTCGGCGATCAGCGGCGGGTGGGACGGTGGCGGTTGCCGGCCCGGCTGCGGACGTTCAGTCTGCTCGGCGATGTCCACCTCGACCTGCGGACGACTGTCTGCGCCGAGGCCGTCGTGGAGATCGAGGCGTGGAGCCTCCTGGGCGACATCAAGATAACGGTGCCCGACGGGGTGGACGTCGAGCTTGCCGGGATCGGCCTGCTCAGCGACCGTGAACTCCAGCTGGCCCCGATCCCCCCGGTGCCGGGAACACCGCGGATCCGGATCAGGGCGCACACCCTGCTCGGCGATGTGAAGGTCCGGTCGACGGGCTCCGGCAAGGACGTGGTGGGCTGGCGTCGTTGGTTGCTGGGCCAGCAGTCGGCACCGGGCTCCGGCCGGTAGCCACCGTCACCACCCCCGGGTAGGGCGGCGTTGCCCAGGTCGTCGGCGACCTGGGCATCTGGCCGCCAGCCCACCACACCCGCACGAGTCGTCCCGCCCGTGCCCACCGTGGCAATGACGGGCTCGTCCTCCTCGTGCTCAGAGCAGTGTGAACTCGTAGATCGACGAATCGATGTGGATCATCCCTCGCTCGTCCGCGGCGGCGGCGATGGCAGGGGTCCACCCGATCAGCGTCCCGGGGATCTCGATCCGGTTCGAGTGGTGTTTGCGCGCGGAGAAGCCCATCCGCACCGCGAGGGCCACGATGGAGTACGGGTCACCCATCGTGTCGCTGGTGTTCATGAAGACGTGGCCGCCGGCTGCGAGGTGCGGTTTCACCTCGTGGAAGAAGCGCTGGTGGAGGGCGTAGCCCGGGTCGAACACCGAGTGCTCGATCGGCCGGTCGTAGACGCGGTCCTCCCTCGCCCGAACGAGGGGCGGGTTGGACACGATCAGGTCGAAGACGTCCTCGGGGCCGAGTTCGTGGAACAGGTCGCTGGTCAGCGCCTCGACCTTGGGTCCGACGTCGTGCGCCTTGGCGTTGAGTTCGGTGTTGGCGACCGCGGCCGGGTTGATGTCGGTCGCGACGACGCGTTCGCAGCCGCGCATGGCGGCCACCACGCTCGTCACGCCCGCCCCGCACCCGATCTCGAGGAACCGGGTGCCGGGACCCAGGGGCAGCGCGGAGGTGAACACCTCGGTCGCCGGATCGGGGGGCCACACCTCGGGCAGCACGGACCAGGTCGATCCCATGAGCTGTTTGGTGCCGCCGACCTTGATGAGCGAGTCGGCCTGGGCGACCAGCCAATCGCCGACGTCGTCAGCGAACGTTCGGTCCATGATTCTTCCTCGGGGCTCGGATTTTGTCATTGCGGCCGACGACCCGTGACGCCAGTTGCCCGGTCCGGTTAGCACCTGCAAAGCCCTGCGCCGGCTGGGGGCACGGTAACCGCCTTACGGTGTCGTTGCCAAGCAGTGAGCGGTGCTCCCTGACCGGGGAAAGCGGAACGGTAGCCGACGGCCGGCGGCGGGCCGAGCAGTGAGCGTCGCTATGTGTGATGAAGGTGGGCCGGGCATCGCGGATTCGGTACCGGCTTCGCGCGTTGTGTTCAATCGGAGACCAACTGCGCGTGGAACGCGTCGAGTCCGATGGTGCCGATTTCCGGCTTGCCCCGGGAGGGCTCAGTTGCCCCCGGGATCGGCCCGCCGGGCGGTGGCGGTCCGCGCGCTTCACTCTGATTGTCTCGATTGAGGACGGTGCGGCAGGGTTGTGCCGTCGCGCCTTGGCCGGTGCCGTACGGGCGCGCCGAGGTGGCTGGCCGGCAGGCTTGCGGTCTGTCCCCTGTGGAGCGAAAAAAATTCGTTGCGCCGCTGCGGCTCGGCGGATCATCTACGTATATCGACTCCTGCCCGGTTTTGACCGGTAATGCTGCAGAACAGAAGGCTTTGACGATGATATGTCCTGGCCGTTGGGGTGTGAATTGTTACCGGCATGATCACCAGATGGGGTAGACGATGTCGCCCAGAAGCGGTCCGCAATTGGATGGCTACGAACCGTAGCGTCGGTTGTGCCTTTACGGCCCGCAGGGCTCTGTGTATTATCCGTCGCACGAAGTTCTGAACCTGACACAACTCGCGACGGTGGGGGAGCGAGAGCCTGTTGCCGGGTTCCACTTATTCGTGGAGTGGATCCGAACAACGGGGTAATCGTGCAAGAAGCGCCGGGTCGATAGTGGGCCCGACGTCGTCGCGTGGTGTGCGAATACGAATGTTGGGAAGACGTCCGCGTATCTGCGCGTGCGTTTTTCCACCATTACCGGGGGCGGCTAGGGAATGGCGACAGTAGGGGTCATCGGCGCGGGTGTGATGGGCAAGGATGTGGCCATCACGTGCGCGGCCAACGGTTACGACGTGATCTTGTCCGATCACGATCCCGACGTGCTGGCCGCCGCGCCCCGCGATCTCCGGCAACTCGTCCGGAAGTTCCGGATGATGTCCCCGGCCGCAGCCGCCTGGAAGGCCGACGAGATCCTCGGCCGCATCCGCTACGGCGCCGACCTCGGCGAACTCGCCGGGGCCGACTGGATCGTCGAGAACATCGTCGAGGACCTGGCCGCGAAGGAGCGGCTGTACCTCGCTCTCCGCGACGTCTGTGGCGAGAGCGTGCGGATCGCGGTCAACACGAGCTGCATCTCCATCACCAAGCTCGCCGCCTGCACCCCACGGCCCCAGAACGTCGTCGGCATCCACTTCATGAACCCGGTTCCGCTGCTGGAGTGCGCGGAGGTCGTCCGCGGCTACCACACGTCGGACGACACGATCAAGCAGGCCGAGGAGTTCGTCCGCTCGCTGGGCAAACGATCCATCGTGGTCAACGACATGCCCGGCTTCGTGTCGAACCGGCTGTCGCACCTGTTCATGAACGAGGCGGCCTTCCTGGTGCACGACGGCGTCGCCGGGCCGGAGCAGGTCGACGCCATCTTCAAGCTCGGGTACGGGCACAAGATGGGGCCACTGGAGACCGCCGACCTCATCGGCCTGGACACGGTGGTCAACTCCCTGAACGTGCTCTACGAGGAGTTCCAGGACAGCAAGTTCCGCGCCTGCCCGACGCTGAAGAAGATGGTCGCCGCGGGCCTGCTGGGACGGAAGAGCGGCCAGGGCTTCTACACCTACGCGGCCCGCTGAGCCCACCCGTACCACCGAACCTCCTCACCCCGCTGAACCACCTCCCTGAGTCACCCATGCAGTCATCCACTGCACCGCCGAGCAGCGAGCCCTTGGAGGACTCCGATCCATGAAGATGGCGAAGTGCGTCGTCTGGGACCTCGACGACACGCTGTGGCACGGCACCCTGTCGGCCGGCGATGACCTCGTCCTCCGCGACGGTGTGGTCAACGTGATCAAGACCTTGGACGCCCGCGGCATCCTCCAGTCGGTGGCCAGCAAGAACAACCACGACGACGCGCTGCGCAAGCTCGAAGAGGTCGGCCTCGCCGAGTACTTCCTCTACCCGCAGATCAACTGGAACAGCAAGTCCAGCTCCGTCGCGGCGATCCGGGAGAAGCTGAACATCGGCATCGACACGATCATGTTCGTGGACGACCAGCCGTTCGAGCGCGACGAGGTCGCCTTCGTCCACCCGGACGTCGAGACGATCGACTCGGCGGATCTGGGCGGCATGCTCTCGATGCCGCGGCTGTCGCCCACGGTGGTGACCGAGGACGCCGCCCGACGCCGGCAGATGTACCTGGAGGACCAGGCACGCAACGAGGCGGAACTCGCCCACCAGGGAGCCTCGGACGAGTTCCTCGGCGGGCTCGACATGATCTTCACGATCTCCCGGGCGAAGGGCGGCGACCTGCTGCGGCTCGCCGAGCTGACCGAGCGCACCAACCAGCTGAACTCCACCGGCATCCAGTACTCGCACCAGCAGCTCGAAGAGCTGATGCACAGCCCCGACCACGACCTCTGGGTCTGCGAGCTGACCGACCGCTACGGCTCGTACGGCAAGATCGGCGTGGCGCTGGTGGAGAAGCAGGACGACCGCTGGACGGTCAACCTCCTGCTGATGTCGTGCCGGACGGTGTCCAAGGGCGTGGGCACGGTCCTGCTGTCCTTTCTGTTGAACCGGGCCGCCGAGAACGGGAAGCGCTTCTTCGCCCGTTTCCGCCGTACCGACCGGAACCGCCAGATGTTGGTGACCTACCAGTTGGCGAACTTCCGCGTCGTGTGGCGCGAGGGCAACGACTACCTGTACGAGAACGATCTCGCGGTCCGCCCGGAATACCCCGGGTACATCAAGGTCAAGATCGATGCGTGACGAGGTGGTGGCGAACATGGCCGACGTGATGGTGGCGGATGCTGCGGCAAAGATCCGGGGATACCTGCGGGAGAACATGACCGCGTTCCAGGACGTCGAGTTGGACGACGAGGACAACATCTTCGAGCGCGGCTACTTCACGTCGTTGTTCGCGATGCAACTCCTGCACTACGTCGAGTCGACGTTCGACATCGAGGTCCCGGACGACTACATCATCCTGCAGAACTTCAGTTCGGTCCGGCGTCTCGCGGACATGGTCGGTGAGCTGAAGGCTTCGGCCGGTGAGTGACACAGGCCGGTCCGACGTCATCGCGCGAGCGAGACTGTTCGCCGAGACCGAGTTGGCGCCCCGGGCCGCGGAGTTCGACCGTGACGAGTTCCTGCCGCAGGACGTCATCACGAAGATGGCGGCGAACGGTTTCCTCGGCGCGTCGATTCCGACCGCGTGGGGCGGACTCGGCCTCGATCCGCTGGAGTACGGCGAACTCACCGAGGCGATCGGCAAGGCCTGCGCGTCCACCCGGGCGTTGCTGACCGTCCACACCTCCATCGTGGCCGGGACGCTGCTGGATCTGGCGTCGAAACGGCTCAAGGGCAAGTACCTGGCCGCCCTCGCCCGCGGCGAGAAGATCGGCTGTTTCGCGCTGTCCGAGGAGGGCGCCGGGTCGGACGCGGCCTCGGTCGCCACGTCGTACATCCGCAAAGGCGACTCGTTCGTCCTCAACGGGCGCAAGAAGTGGATTTCCTTCGCCGGTGTCGCCGACCTGTTCCTGGTGCTGGCGTCCGACAACGGCGTCCCGAGCGCGTTCATGGTGGAGCGCGACATGCCCGGCGTACGGACCCGGCCCATGTCCGGCTTCCTGGGCAACCGCGCGACCCACATCGCGGAGGTCGAGTTCGACGACGTCGAGGTGCCGGCCGAGAACCTCATCGCCGGCGTCGGCGCGGGCTTCGGCTTCGTGGTGAACACGGCCCTGCTGCACGGCCGGTACAGCATCGCGTGGGCTGGTGTCGCGCTGGCGCAGGCGGCGCTGGAGGAGATGTGCTCCTACGCGACGCGCCGTGAGCAGTTCGGGGTCAAGATTGGCACCCAGCAGTTGGTGCAGAAGATGGTCGCCGACACGGTCACCAACGTCGCCGCGGCCCGGGAGCTGTGTCGCAGCGCGGGCCGGTCGCTCGCGCGGCGCGACGCCGACGCGGCCACGGAGACGATCATCGCGAAGTACTTCTCGTCCACGATCGCCCAGCGCGCGACGTCGGACGCGGTCCAGGTGCTGGGCGGGAACGGGTGCTGGTCGGGATACCCGGCGGAACGCCTGTTCCGGGAGGCGAAGATCCTCGAAATCATCGAGGGCACCTCCCAGTTGCAGCAGATCCTGATCGCCGACGTCGGCTACAAGAAGTTCGCCCGGAAGGCCTAGGGCGATGAACCGTGTCCGATCCCGCGCGTCGCGAACACCCCGGAGACCGTCATGGCAAGCACCCCGTGTGACCGGGTGGTGAGGCACCGGTGACCATTCCCTGGATCCTCGGCGCGCCGACCGAGCAGTCGCTGCGCGACATCGCCGGGCGGCTGGGCGACCTCGTCGAGAACAGCGGCGTCGATCCCCTGGACGTGGGCCGCACGCTGGCGGCCCGACCGCCGCACGCGCACCGGGCCGTGCTGCTGGGCGGCGACGACCTCGCCGCGTCGTTGCGCCTGCTCGCCCAGGGGCGGCCGAGCCCGCACGTGGTACGGGGTACGGCTGCGGCCGTGGCCCGCCCGGCGTTCGTCTTCCCCGGCCAGGGCGCGGTCTGGCCCGGTATGGCCGAGGAGCTGCTCGACTCCGCGCCGGTGTTCGCCCGGCGCGTGGAGGACTGCGCCGACGCGCTGGCGCCACACGTGGACTGGTCGCTGGTCGACGTGCTGAGGTCGGACTCCCCGGACCTGTACCAGCAGACCGACGTCGTGCAGCCGGTGCTGTTCGCGATCATGGTCGCGCTCGCCGAGCTGTGGCGCTCCTACGGCGTCGAGCCGCACGCGGTCGTGTCGCACAGCATCGGCGAGGCCGCCGCCGCCTACGTGTCCGGGGCGCTGTCCCTGGACGACGCCGCGAAGACCGCCGTGCTGTGGAGCCGCGCCCAGTCGACGCTGGCCGGCCGGGGCGGCATGGCCGTGGTGGCGCTGCCGGTGGACGAGGTGACCTCGTGGTTCGCCGAGCGTGGCCACGACGTCGACGTCTCCGGCGTGATGGCGCCGCGCACGGTGGTGGTCTCCGGTGACAGCGCGGTGCTCGCCCTCGCCGCCGAGCAGTTGCGCGCCGCGGGCGTCTACGCGCACGTGACATCCGTGCCGCTGGCCGCGCACTCGCCGCGCGTCGAGGAGGTACGGGACACCGTGCTGACCTCGCTCGCGTCGATCAGCCCGCGAACCTCGGACATCCCGTTCTACTCCGGCATGACCGGTGGGACGTTCGACACCGCCGGGCTGGACGCGGAGTACTGGTACCACAACCTGCGCCGGCCGATGCTCTTCGAGAGCGCCACGAGGGCGATGCTGGCCGACGGCTACCAGGCGTTCGTCGAGCTGAGCGCGCACCCGGTGCTGACCCTGGCCACGCGGCAGACCGTGGAAGCCGTCGGCGCGACGGTGCCGGTGCTCACCTCGCTGCGCCGCGACCAGCAGCGCATCGAACACTTCCTGACCTCGCTTGCCGAGGCGCACGTGCAGGGTGTCGCGGTGGACTGGGAGCCGGTGCTCGCCGGGCGCGGCCGGCCGATCGACCTGCCCGACCTGGACCTGCCCGCGTCGGCCGGCTCCGGGGCGTACGCCGCGCCGACCCGGCCGGCCGCCACCGGCCCGGCGCTGGCGAGCCTGGTGTCCGCGCAGGTCGCGGGCGTGCTCGGGATCGGCCCCGAGCTGGCCCGTGACGACCACGCCAAGAGTCTGTTCGAGCTGGGCTGCACGTCGATGCAGTTGATCGAACTCCAGAGCGGGCTGGCCCGGGAACTCGGCGTCTCGCTGGAGAGCACGTTCATCATCGACCACCCCACCGCGGACGCGCTCACCGACGAGCTGACCCGCCGGGTCGAGCGGGGCCGCGAGCCGACCCGGGCGCGCAGTGCCGCCCCGGTGTCGCCGGGCTCGTTCGCCGCGGAGCCCGTCGCGGTGGTCGGCATGGCGTTCCGGCTGCCCGGCGGCATCAGCACCCGGGAGCAGCTCTGGGAGACGCTCAGCGGCAAGGTCGACGTGGTCCGGGAGGTACCCGCCGACCGGTGGTCGCACAGCGACCTGGACACCAGCGAGGTGACCACCACCCAGGGCGGCTACCTCGACCAGGTGGACCAGTTCGACCCGCTGTTCTTCAGCATCTCGCCCGCCGAGGCCGAGTCGATCGACCCGCAGCAGCGTCTGCTGCTGGAGCTGACCTGGGAGGCGCTCGAGGACGCCGGGATCAACCCGGCCACGGCGGGGCGGGACCGGCGCGTCGGCGTCTTCGTCGGTATCTACAACAACGACTACACCCAGGTCGGCAAGAACCTCGGTCACCCGGCCGAGCGGTACACCTACACCGGCAACATGGCCAACTCGGCAGCCGGGCGGATCTCCTACAGCTACGGCTTCGACGGTCCCAGCCAGGCGATCGACGCGGCCTGCGCGTCCTCGCTGTACGCGCTGCACCAGGCCGGGCGGGAGCTGCGGCAGGGCGGCTGCGACATGGTCGTCGCCGCGGCGGTGAACCTGATCCTCAGCCCGGAGGGCCACGTGTCGTGGTCGCGGCTGCAGGCGTTGTCGCCGACCGGGCGGTGCCGCAGCTTCGACGACGGCGCCGACGGCTACATCCGCAGCGAGGGCGGGACGGTCGTCATCCTCAAGCGGCTCTCCGACGCCGAACGCGACGGCGACGACATCCTGGCCGTGATCAGCGGATCGGCGATCAACCACAACGGTCAGGGCGGTGGGTTCACCGTCCCGAGCGGCGCCGCCCAGCAACGCGCGGTCGAGGCCGCGATGGCCGAGGCGGGCGTCGGGATCGAGGACGTCTCCTACGTCGAGGCCCACGGGTCGGGTACGCCGATCGGCGACCCGCAGGAGCTCAACGCCCTGGCCCGGGTCTTCGCCGGCCGGACCGGCAAGCTGTACGTCGGCAGCGTCAAATCCAACCTCGGGCACCTGGAGTCCGCCGCGGGTATGGCGGCGCTGTGCAAGGTGATCGTGTCGATGCAGCACGGCCGCCTCCCGGCCACCCTGCACTTCCGCGAGGGCAACCGCCTGATCGACTGGGACGCCACCCCGATCGAGGTGGTGGCCGACGAGATCGCGTGGCAGCCGACCGGCGGCCGGCGTCGCGCCGGGATCAGTTCCTTCGGCATCAGCGGCAGCAACGCCCACATGATCGTGGAGGAGTACCAGCCGAAGCCGCGCCCCGCGCCGCCCGCGTCCTCCGGTCTGCCGCGCCTGCTGCCCGTCTCCGCGAAGTCGGACGCGGGGCTGCGCACCGCCCTGCGGAACCTGGCCGAGTGGAGCGAGGGCACCACCGCCGACCTCGCCGACATCGCCCACACGCTGGGTACCCGACGAGCGGGCCTGCGACACCGGGCGGCACTGGTCTGCGACTCCGTCACCGGCATCCCGGCCGCGGTCGAGGCGGCGCTGGCCGCCGGGACCACCCGTGATCCGGTGGACCCGGGCCAGGTGTTCGTCTTCTCCGGCCAGGGCACGCAGTACCCGGGCATGGCGCGGGAGCTGTACCAGCACGCCGAGCTGTTCCGGCGCGAGTTGGACGAGATCGACCGGGTGTTCCGCCGGATCGGCGACGTCTCCCCGATCGAGGCCATGTTCGGCGACGACGAGGCGTCGTTCCGGTCACCGCGGCACACCCAGCCCATGATCTTCGCGGTCGGGTTGGCGCTCGCGCGGTACTGGCAGGCGCTCGGCGTCACCCCGTCGGCCGTGATCGGCCACAGCATCGGCGAGTACGCCGCGGCCTGCTTCGCCTCCGTCATGAGTCTCACCCAGGCGGTCGACCTGGTGACCCGCCGGGCGCGGGTCGTGGCGGCCTCGACCGGCGACGGCTCCATGGCGACGCTGCTGTGCTCCCGGGAACGGGCGGAGCAGCTCCTGGCCGACTACCCCGACGTCTCCGTCGCCGCGGTCAACGCCGCCGAGAACACCACCATCGCCGGGTCCGCCGAGAGCATGACCCGGGTGTTGAAGGCCGCGCGCAAGCAGCGGATCTTCACCGAGCGGCTGGACGTCTCGCACCCGTACCACTCGGTCCTGATGGCCCAGGCCGCCGACGACCTGTACGAGCAGATCCGGCACCACGAGTTCGACCCGCCGGCCATCACGTGGATCTCGACGCGGACCGGCGAGCCGGTCACCGCGGACGCGCCGATCGACGCGGCGTACTGGAGCCGGCACCTGGTCGAGCCGGTCCTGTTCCGGGCGGCCGTCGGCGCCGCGATCGACCGCGGCTCGCGGGTCTTCGTCGAGGTCGGCGCGACGGCCACGGTCGGCGGCCTGATCGCGCAGGAGTTCGCGGACACCGCCATCGTCGTCCCGAGCCTGCGGAAGGGACGTTCGGACTGCCGGCAGTTGCTGGAGAGCGCGGCCGAACTCTGGCAGTGGGGCCGGTCGCTGGAGTACGACCGGCTGCCCGGTGCGGCCGGCACCCTCGTCCGCGACCTGCCGCGCACGCCGTTCGACCGGCAGCGGATCTGGTTCTCCGACCGCGCCCCGGCGCGCACCGACGTAACCCGGTCGGCCGTCGCCGAAGACGTAACCCGGTCGGCCGTCGCCGATGAGGTGGCGCGGTCGGCCGTCGCCGAAGACGTGGCGCGGCCCGCCGTCGCCGAACTGGAAGGGAGCGGTGTCCAGCGGATGGCCGATCGCGAGCCGGTGCTCCTGTTCGTCAAGCAGTGTGTCAGCCAGGTCACCGGGGTGAGCGTCGACGCGATCGACGAGTCGGTGCAGCTCTTCGCGCTGGGCATCGACTCGCTGATGCTCGTCCAGTTGGGCAAGCGCGTCGAGGCCGAGTACGCCATCGACATCCCGATCAAGGCGTTCTTCGAGTCCCTCTACACGCCCGGCCTGCTGGCCGACTTCGTCCTCGACCACCGGCCCGCCGAGGTGGCGCCGGCACCCCCGGTACCTCCGGCGGTGCCCGTGGCCACCACGGTCCCGCAGCCGCGGGTC
>NZ_LRQV01000118.1 GCF_001567585.1 Micromonospora rosaria | reverse complement strand
CACCGCCCCGGCGTGGGCCACCGGCGTGCCGGGGCGGCCGGGTGCGGCGCCGGGGCGCGGGGGCGCGGCGCCCGGCCGGGCCGGCACCCCCGCACCGGGTCGGGCCGGCATCGCCCCGGTGCGGGCAGTCGACGGCCCGTTCACCACGAACGGGAACGGCACGTGCACGAACGGGTTGCCGTGCCGGATCAACGCGTCGATCTGACGCTCGTTGAGCCCGTGGGTCTCCAGCACCCGCCGTCCCCACCGGTGCAGCCGGCACGGGAACGACGCGCCGTCGTTGCGGCACAGCGGCCCGCTCGGCCACTCCTCGGCGGCGTGCACCACCAACGCCCGGACCGCGAGCCGGACGTCCTCGGGGGTCAGCGGTGCCGGCACCGGCACCTCACCCAACACCTGGTCGATGGGATCCGTCGACTGCTGACCAACTCGCACGGTAACCCTCCCGCAGCTCCGCAGCGGTGCGGCTGAGCGCCGCATCCTCGTGCACTGGTACGGGGAACACGCTGCGCCGGTTCAATCCCGCCAGGCCCGGTCGGCGGCGTTTTCGCCCCCGGTCGCGCGTACCCCCGGTGACGGCCCGCCGACGCAGGTCAGACCAGGCCGGCGTCGTGGACCAGCAGGGCCACCTGGACCCGGTTGTTCAGGTCGAGCTTGGTCAACAGCCGGGAGACGTACGCCTTCACCGTGGCGACGCTCATGAACAGCTCGGCGGAGATCTCCGCGTTGGTCCGCCCCTGGCCGAGGGCGACCGCCACCTCCCGCTCCCGCTCGGTCAGCCCGGCCAGCAGCCGCCGCGCCCGGTCCCGCCGCGCCATCGACGCGCCCGCCGACGCCGCCCCGCCCGCTGTCGCCGTCCCGCCCGCTGTCGCCCCGGGGCCCGGCGCGGCTGCGCCTGCCGGGGCCGTGCCCGGCGAGGTGACCCCGTGGGCGGCGGTGACGTGCTGGATCAGGGTGCGGGTCACCGTCGGGGAGAGGGTGGCCTCGCCCGCCGCGACCCGCCGGATCGCCCGTACGATCTCGGCCGGCGGGGTGTCCTTGAGCAGGAAGCCGCCGGCTCCGGCCCGCAGCGCGCGCAGCACGTGGTCGTCGGCGTCGAAGGTCGTCAGGACCAACACCTCCGGTGGCTCGGGCAGCGCCCGCAACGCCTCGGTCGCGGCCAGCCCGTCGACCCGGGGCATCCGGATGTCCATCAGCACCACGTCCGGCCGGTGCGCGGCCACGGCCGCGCCCACCTCGTCCCCGTCGGCGGCCTCGCCGACCACGAGCAGGTCGGGCACCCCACCGAGGATCATCGACAAACCGGCCCGGACCAGCGCGTCGTCGTCCACGATCAGCACCCGGACGGGCCGCCCGCCGACATCGCCGGGCCCCACGGCGGTGTCGCCGGCCACCCCGGTCACGCCGGCCACGGCAGCCAGGCGGCCAGGCGGAAGTCGCCCGCCCCGTCCCGCCCGTACTCCAGTCGCCCGCCGGCCAGGGCGACCCGCTCGGCCACCCCGACCAGGCCGGTACCCGCGCCGGGGATATCCGGGGTGGTGGGCCCGCCCACCGGCCAGCGGTTGCGGATCCGCACGGTCAGCCCCTCGTCCGGCCCGCCGCTGAGGCGGACGTCGACCGCCGCGCCGGCGGCGTGCTTACGGGCGTTGGTCAGCCCCTCCTGCGCGATCCGGTACCCGGTGCGGCCGATCGCGGCGGGCACCGCCTCCGGCGTGGTCACCCGGTCGGTGAACTCGATCCGCATCCCGGCCGACCGGGACTCCCGGACCAGGGCCGGCACGTCGGTGAGGGTCGGCTGGGGCGGCTCCGGGGTCGCCGAACCCGGGGCGTCGGTGTCGGCCCGGAGCACCCCGATCACCGCGCGGAGGTCCTCCAGGGCCGCGTGCGCGCTGCTGCGGATCACGCCCGCCGCGCGGGCGATCTCTTCCGGCGCCGCGTCGGGGCGGAACTCCAGCGCCCCGGCGTGCAGGCTGAGCAGGGAGATCCGGTGCGCGAGCACGTCGTGCATCTCCCGGGCGATCCGGGTCCGCTCGACCTGGCGGGCCTGCTCGACCCGGAGCTGCTGCTCGGCCTCGGCCCGTTCGGCACGGTCCCGCAGCGACACGACCAGTTGCCGGCGGGCCCGGACGAACATTCCCCAGGCCACCATCGCCCCGAGGATGGTGGCGACGAACACCGTGGCCGCCGGCTGGGACATCCCCGGGTCCGGCCGGACCGTCAGCGACAGCGGCACCACCGCGAGGTGGGCCCCGAGCACGCCAGACGCCACCGGCAGTGGCCGGTGGACCACCACGGTGAAGAGGACGACCAGCATCGCCCCGGCGGCGGTGACCGAGAAGACCGCGATCGGCAGCATGGCCAGCGCCAGCCCGACCGGCCACCGGCGGCGCAGCCACAGGGCCGCGACGCAGAGCAGCCCGACCAGGGTGTCGGTGTCGAGCAGCCAGGCCGGGCCGGCGTTCAGCGCGAACGTGGGCGCGGCCTGCCGGGCGTCGTCGTGGGCCACCGCCAGGAAGCCGAGGGCGACGAGGAAGAACGCACCGTCGACGAGCCAGTCGCGGGGGGTCCGGCGGGACCGCCGGGCCGGCTCGGCCGCGACCAGGGCGTTCGGCAACAGCCAGGGATGATCCGGTACGGCGGCACTGGTCACCCGTCGATGCTAGGCACGTCGCGGCCGGTCCGGACAGCTACCAAAGTCGAGACCTCATCCTCGACCGAGGGCGGTCCGCCGGTCGACCCTCGGCCGCTGTGGCCGACCCGACGGCGCGGGCAGGCTGTCGGCATGATCGAGGTCGAAGGACTGACCAAGCGGTACGGACGGCACACCGTCGTCGACGACGTGACATTCCGGTGTGAGCCGGGCACGGTGACCGGCTTCCTCGGGCCGAACGGGGCCGGCAAGTCCACCACCATGCGGATGATCTGCGGGCTGACCCCGCCCAGCGCCGGCCGGGCCACCGTGGCCGGGCGGCCGTACCGGGACCTGCCCAACCCGGGCCGGGAGATCGGGGTGCTGCTGGACGCCTCCGCGCAGCACGTGGGACGGACCGGCCGGGAGGTGCTCGCCGTCGCGGCGCAGACCATGGGTGTTGCGCCGGGGCGGGTGCCCGACACGCTCGGCCGGGTCGGGTTGAACCCGACCGCCGCCGGTCGGCGGGTGCGGGCGTACTCGTTGGGGATGCGGCAGCGGCTCGGCCTGGCGTACGCGCTGCTCGGCGACCCCCGGGGGCTGATCCTCGACGAGCCGGCCAACGGCCTGGACCCGGAGGGGATCTTCTGGATGCGGGGGCTGTTGCGGGACTTCGCCGACCGGGGTGGCACCGTCCTGCTCTCCTCCCACCTGCTGCGCGAGGTGGAGGCGGTGGCCGACCGGCTGGTGGTGATTGGCGGCGGTCGGGTGGTCGCCCAGGGCGACCGGGACGACCTGCTCTCCGGTGCCGGCACCCTGGTCCGCGCCCGGGACCCCGACGCGCTGCGGGCCGCGCTCGGCGCGGCCGGGCTCGACGCGACCGGTGGCACCGACGGGGGGCTGCTGGTCGCGGCGCCGGCCGGGGTGGTCGGGCAGGCCGCCGCCGACGCCGGGGTCGCCCTCACCGAACTCCGACCGGCCGGCAGCGGCGGCCTGGAACAGATCTTCCTCGCCCTGACCGCCGGCACCTCGGTCCAGGAGGCCGTCCGATGACCACCGCCGCGCCGAGGTCACCCGCCGTCGCCACCCGACCACCCGCCGGGGTACGCCGGCCGTCGCTGCTCCGGCTCACCGCCGTGGAGTCGCGCAAGCTCGTCGACACCCGGGCCGGGTTCTGGCTGCTGCTCAGCATCGGCCTGCTGGCCGCCGCGCTGGTCGCGGTGATGCTGATCTGGGCCCCGGCGGCCGAGCGGACCCTCGGGAACCTGTTCACCGCCACCCTGCTGCCGGTCGGCGTGCTGCTGCCGGTGCTCGGCATCCTCTCCGTCACCGGCGAGTGGTCGCAGCGCACCGCGCTGGGCACGTTCGCCCTGGTGCCGAGGCGGGAACGGGTGATCGGGGCGAAGCTCCTCGCGGTGGTGCTGGCCGCGCTCGCCTCGGTCCTGGTCAGCCTCGCGCTGGCCGCCGGTGGCGCGTTCGTCGCCGACGCCACCGGTACGGCCGACGTGTGGCGGACGGAGCCGGCGCTGTTCTGGCACGCGGCGGTGCTCCAGGTGGCCGGGGTGCTGATGGGGGCGGCGTTCGGCCTGCTGCTGTCGCACACCCCGCTGGCCATCGTGACGTACCTGGTGCTGCCGATCGTCTGGTCCACGCTGGGCGCGACGATCAGCGCGCTGCGCGGTCCGGCCGGCTGGCTGGACACCGCCCTGACCATGGAGCCGCTCTACACTGCCGGGGTGAGCGGGGAGCAGTGGGCCCGGCTCGGCGTGTCGCTGCTGGTCTGGCTGGTCGCGCCGATGGCCGCCGGGCTGCTCCGGACCCTGCGGCGGGAGGTGTCGTAGTCGTGCGGACCGACGGGTACGGCTCGCCGACGGTGGTCGGCGGCGGGGCCGGGGAGCTGGTCCTGATGTGGGCGGGGTTCCCGGTGCTCGGCGCGGTCGCCGGCTGGGGGCTCGCCGTCGGGGCCGGGTTCGTCGCCGACCTGCCCTGGTTCCCGGTGCAGGGGTTGTTCGCGGCGATCGACCGGCTGCCGGAGCCGCACGCCACGATCGGGGCGGTCGCCCTGGGGGCGCTGGCCGGGCTGGTCGTCGCCCTGGTCGGGACGGCGGAACGGCTCACCGTCACCGTCGACGTCGACCGGTGCCGGTTGCGCCGCGACGGCACGGAGCAGGCGGTGCCCCGCCGGGGCGTCCGGGCGGTGTTCCGCGACGGCAAGGACCTGGTCGTGCTCGGCGCGGCCGACGAGGAGCTGGCCCGGGAACGGTCCGACCTGGACGCCGGGCGGCTGGAGGCGGCGTTCCGGCAGCACGGTTGGCCGTGGGCGGCGCAGGACCCGCACCGGGAGGCGTTCCGGCGCTGGGTGCCGGAGCTGCCCGGCCTGCCGGTCGGCGCGGACGCGCTGCTGCGGGCCCGGCAGCGCGCCGTCGACCGGGACAAGGGGGACGACGCCCGGGAACTGCGGGCCGAGCTGGCCCGGCTCGGCGTGGTGGTCCGCGACGACCGCAAGCGCCAGTACTGGCGACTCACCACCACACCCCCACCGGGGGAAGGAAGGGCCCCTTCTTAACGCATACGGTAGAGAAGGGTTCCCTTCTTGCACCCCTGACCGGGGCCGACGGAGGGCCGGCCCCGGCCGGGAGGACGACTGATACGTCGCGGTACGGTGCGTCAGCTCACCGCAGGGCGGCACCGTGCCCGTGGGCGTCCGCCGTGGGGTGGGCGTGGCCCTGGTGCGCGCCGTGCCCCGTGGCGGCCGGGCGGCCGGGGCCGCGTACGCCGTGCACCGTCGAGGTGTCGAAGGCGAAGGTGATCACGGCGGTGGCGACCGCGTCGGAGTTGACGTCCAGGGCGTGGGTGTTGACGTTGCCCCACAGCTTGTACTTCTTCCCGAGCTGGCGGTACAGCTCACGGTCCGCCCCGTCGGCGACCGGCGTGGTGCTGTCGCACGTGGCGTGGTAGCACGGGTCGTACGGCACGTCGGCGATCCCGCCGAAGAGCCGGACCTCCTCGGCGGTCTTCAGCCCCTCGGCACCGGTGAAGAGACCACCGGCGGGGATGTCGATGCCGGGCGCGATGAACGGGCCGTAGTCGGAGCGGCCGGTGAAGTCGGACGGGACGGTGGGCAGCCGGCGGGAGGCGAAGAAGTCCTGGAAGACCTTCTCGATCGCGGCCGAACCCTCCGGACCCGGGCCGGCGCCCTCACCGGCGGAGTCGTCGCCGTCGTAGACGCCGAAGACGTAGTTCGGCGAGCCGATCATGTCGAAGTTCAGGTACAGCGCGATGTCGGCGACCTGCGCCGGGGTCAACTGGTCCACGTAGTACTGGGAGCCGAAGAGGCTGGCCTCCTCCGCGCCCCAGAAGGCGAACCGGACCGCGTTGCGCGGCTTGACCTTCGCCATCTGGAGGGCGACCTCCAGCAGGGCGGCGGTGCCGGTGCCGTTGTCGTTGACGCCCGCGCCCTCCAGCACCGAGTCCAGGTGCGCCCCGGCCATCACCACGTTGTCGGTCCGGCCGTGCCGGGTCTGGGCGACGACGTTCGAGCTGGTACGGATCTCCGAGAAGGTGTCGGCCTCGATGCGCAGGGTCAGGCCGGCGGTCGTGGCGAACGCCGCCCCGGTGTCGTACGAGACGGAGACGGCCGGGATGCCGACGGGGGCACCGAGGGTACCGATGAGCAGGTCGTACCGGTCGGGGTTCTCCGTCGGGGTGCCGTTGCCCTGGTTCATGACGATGGCGCCGATGGCCCCGGCGGCCTCGGCGTTGGCGACCTTGTCACCGAAGCCGCAGGTGCCGCGCTGGAGCAGGGCGATCTTGCCGGTCACGTCGACCGCGTCGAAGTCGCTGGCCTCGCAGCCGGACGAGGAGGCGCGCGGCGCGGTGAGGTTCACGTCGACGGCGACCACCTCGGCCTGTGCCACGCCGTCGCCGGAGTACTCCATCAGGTCGTAGTCGGTGCCCTCGGTGTAGCTGACCGGGTTCGGCGCGACCTGCGCGAACGACGAGCCGAACGCCTGGAAGAACGGGAACTCGAACTCCTGCCGGGTCACCTGGTACCCGGCCTTCGTGAGCAGCCTGGCCACGTAGTCGGCGCTGGCGTCGTAGCCCGGCGTCCCGGAGGCGCGGTTGCCGTCGTTGGCGTCGGCGATGTCCTGGAAGGCGTCGAGGTGCTTGAGGACGCCCTTGAGCGTCACCGCCTTCGTCAGCTTCTTGGCCGAGTTGTTGTTGGGCTGGGCCGACGCCGGGTTGATCAGCGCCACCGTACCCACGAGCGTTCCGGCCGCGATGGCGGCCAGCACCCTCCTGCCTGAGAAAGGCATGACCTGTGTTCGCCCTTCCTGTTCGCCGTGCCCGGCCTCCCGACCCCCGTGAGCCGAACATCCGACCATCTTGATGCAGGTCAATGACCTGCGAAAGGGGACCTTTCGGTCCGCCAGGACCACCTGTTCGTGCCTCCACAAGGGGCGGTCGACCGGCTATGGCCGCCCGCCGCCGTCCCGGCGGGGGCAGTTTCGGTTTTGTCCCGCCATGTCCCACCCGGGCGGTTCGTCACCCGCCCCGGACGCCCGGTCGTCGCCCGTGCCGGACGCCCGGCTCACGTGAGGAAACCGCCCCGGCGGGTACGACAGGTCGGTGGTCCGGCCGGTGGCCCTCTCGGCGCGCACGCGGTCGGTTCCCGTCGCCGCAGTCCACCGGTAAGGAGCCGGCATGACCACCAACCCGGTACCCGACATCTCGCTCAACGACGGCAACACCATCCCCCAACTCGGCTTCGGCGTCTTCCAGATCACGCCGCGCGACACCGTCCAGGCCGTCCGGACCGCCCTGGAGACCGGGTACCGGCACATCGACACCGCCCAGATGTACGGCAACGAGGCCGAGGTGGGGCAGGCGATCCGCACCGCCGGCCTGGCCCGGGACGAGGTCTTCGTGACCAGCAAGCTGAGCAACGCCGCCCACCGGCCCGACGACGCCCGGGCCGCGTTCGAGTCGACGCTGGACGCGCTGAAGTTCGACTACCTGGACCTGTTCCTGATCCACTGGCCCCTGCCCACCCGGTACGACGGCGACTTCGTCACCACCTGGCGGACCCTGGAGGAGTTCCGCCGCGACGGCCGGGCCCGCTCCATCGGGGTGTCGAACTTCCAGGTGCCGCACCTGGAACGGCTCGTCGCCGAGGCCCGGGTCGTGCCGGCGGTCAACCAGGTCGAGGTGCACCCGTACTTCGGCAACGAGGAGGTGCGCGCGTACGGCCACCGCCACCAGATCCTCACCCAGGCGTGGTCCCCGATCGCCCAGGGCCGGGTCCTCGACGACCCGACGGTCGTCGACGTCGCCGAGGAGGTGGGCCGGACGCCGGCCCAGGTGGTGCTGCGCTGGCACATCCAGCGCGGGGACATCGTCTTCCCGAAGTCGACCACGCCGAAGCGGATCGAGGAGAACTTCCGGATCTTCGACTTCGAGCTGGACGACACGGCGATGGAGCGGATCACCGGCCTGGACAAGGGCGAGCCGGGTCGGCAGGGCGCCCACCCCGACACCTTCGACTACCTGCCCGCAGGGAGGTAAGGAAGGGCCCCTTGTTAACGCCTGCGGTAGAGAAGTGTTCCCTTCTCACACTCCCGGCCCGGGGAGGGCGCGGTGGCGAGCCGACAGGCTGAACCGTCCGGATCCCGGCGGCGGAGTCGTTCCCGCGTCCGCTCCGCCGCCGGGCCGGGACCCGACCGCGGGGTTGCCGCCCCCCGACCGGAAGGCCCACTGGGCCATGTCCCTTCCACCCTAGGTACGAATGGCCGATCGTGGGCCGCGTCCGGCTGTCCGGATGCCGGCAGACGGGCGTCGGTCCGCCCGGTACGGCCGCCTGGTCGAGCCGGCAGACCGGCGAAGGCCGGCAGGGCCACGGAGCCCGGCGGTGTCGGTGGGGGTCGGTATGGTGCCGGGCGTGACGGGACACGACTGGAGTGACGTGCCGGAGCGACTCGCCCGGCTGGCCGCCGCGCCGACCGCGGCGACGGTGTTCGGCGCCGGTGAGCACGGATGGGTGGTCGAGCCGCCGCTGACCGAGGCGGAGCTGACCGAGCTGGAGACCCAGGTCCGGGTGGAGCTGCCCGAGGAGTACCGCTCGTTCCTGCGCCAGGTGGGGCGCGGTGGCGCCGGCCCGTTCTACGGCCTGTTCCCGCTGCGCCGGGTCGATGGTCGGTGGGAGTGGGAGGGCGACGGCGCCGAGATCACCGCCCGGGAGACGCTGAGCCAGCCGTTCCCGTACACCGAGCCGGTCAACCCGGCGCTGCGCCTGCCCGAGCATCCCGACGAGGACGACTTCGCCACCGCCGAGGAGTTCACCGCGGCCGAGGAGGCCTGGTGGGAGCAGCACGACGCGATCATGTACGACCCGGCGCACTTCATCGGCCTGGTCTACCTCTCCCACCGGGGCTGCGCCCTGCGGGACGCCCTGGTGGTGAGCGGCCCGGCCCGGGGCACCATGTGGACCGACCGCACCGCCGACGAGGGCGGGTTCACGCCGATGGTGGACACCGACGGCACGCCGCTGGGCTTCGCCCGGTGGTACCGCCGCTGGCTCGACCAGGCCACCGAGCAGGCCGCCGCCGTGCCCGCGTCCTGACCCCGGCTGCCGCCCTGCGGTGGGCGCAGCCGCGTGAGACGCAGCGGCGTCATGGAAGGAAGGGGCCCCCTGTTAACGCCTCCGGTAGAGAGGGGTCCCCTTCTCACAACCCCCGACCCGGCGGTCCACCGGCTGCCGGTGGACCGCGCGGCAGTCCTGACGGCGCGGCGACGTGACGGCGCGGCGAAGGGGGCGAAGGGGTGGCGGAGTGGAGAGCGAGCGGGGCGAACCGGCTCTGTCAGCGGACGGTCCCGCCGGGTAGCGGCAGGTCCTCGACCGGGCCCCACTCCAGCTCGCTGTCGCGGACCAGGGCCGCCTCACCCCACGAGGCGCGCAGCAGACCGGCCTCCGAGGTACAGGCGAAGCCGATGAGGATCACCTGAGGCTCGGCGGCGAGCTGTGCGACCGCCTCGCGCAGCGGCTCACGGTCCCGGCTCTCGCCTGGGGTGGGCGGCATCATCGGCAGCATCGGCTCCTCGTGTCTCGGCGCGGGACCGAAGAGGATCAGCAGATCGCGGATCAGCCTGCTGAGGTCCCGGCCGGGCCGGACGTCCCGCATGTCCACGTCGCCGCGCTTGGCGTACCGCCAGGGCAACAGGAGATTGTCCCGGCAGATGGTGACCCGCACCTGCGCGCCGGGCGGATGCACGTCGGTCACGTCGGGCAGCTCGCGCAGGTACTCGTGCAGCGCCTCGTACTGCTGTTTCCAGCGGACCGGGCCGAAGGCGTGGTCGGTGTCCAACTCGGACGCCTCACGGGCGCCCCGGGCCAGCTCGACGGCGCGGTGCAGGGCGGCCGGCACCTGCCGGCGCAGCGCACCCGCGAGAGTCGGGCCGAACCTCCGCACCGACCAGTCGGACGGGTCGCCGGCATCCCACACGACCATCACCTCCCGTGTCGACGTCATCACCCATCGACACGGCCAGTCTGCCACGGATCGACGGCCACGCATCGCCGACGACGATCACCCTCGCGGGCACCAGGCCAGTCTTATCCGAAGTGGAAATGAAGATGGTCGGATCGCCACCATTGAGACAGCAACTTCAGTCGATCAATGAGATCGCGATCTTCGATTCATTGTTCAGGCGTGCAGATGAGCCGTTCGTCAGTCGACGCGGGCCACCGGAGCAGACACGTTCAGCAGGCTGGAGAGGTCGACCATCGCCGCCTGAAAGTCGACCCGGTCGGCGGGATGGAAATGCTGGAAGAACCAGTTCGGCACCCGCGTCTGCTCGTGCCGGCTCCGAAAGATCAGGTCCTGTGCCTGCCGGGCGAGGAGGAGCAGGCCCTGAGCGCTGCCCGCGTCGCCCGACCCGACGGCTCTGGCGATGCGTTGGTGCAAAATCCTCAAAGCCCGGTCCCGGTCGACGGCCACGTCCCGCTGCCCCCGGTACACCTCGAGACCAAGCAGCAGGGCACCCAACGACGGGACAAACCACTGCAACAGCACCTGGGCGACGGTCAGGCCGGCCACCAGACCGAACGTCGCTCCCGCCAACATCCACACCGCCACCCCGGCAAGCACGCTGTGGGCATAGCGGCGACGCACCCGCGCCCCCCAACCGAGATTTTGTTGCTGACAGGCGAGGATGTCGTACGGGTGCGGCAACGGCGGAACCTCGTAGTAGTCCCGCAAGTACTTCTCGCTGCCCCGGTACGCCCGGTCGAGCCGGCTGACCTCGTGGGAACCGAGTCGCTCCCCGGCGGCAACCTCGTTCCACGGCAGGCCGAACAGGTCCACGTCGAACATCTCCTGCAGGACGGCCGCCCGCCGGACCTGCCCGCGTGACCAGGTGCCCAGCCCGACCGCGTTGGCGGCCGCCCAGGTTGCGCCGACGGCAGTGACGACGGTGGCCGAGGTGCCGGTGACGGCGACGACCGCGCCGGCCAGGGAAACGAAGACCGAGATGGAAAGCCGCAGGTTGTCCAGCCGTTGGGCGCGGGAGTGACAGATGGCCATAGCCCGGAGCAGGGCCATCATCTCGGGCTTGTTTTGCCGCATGAGCAGGGAATCTGTCACCTCAGCCTCCCGGTTCGAGCCCTGATTCTACCGCGAGGCACACTTCTGGCTACGAGTCGATCACCCATGGTGAGTAAAGAAGAGCAACGGAATGAATCACCTCATTCGCGAGGTATTCACGTTTTGCCCAGTTCGGGGTAGGCTGCGCGGGCGATCTTCACGCGCTACTTCCACTGGACGGCATACCGCTCGTCCGCGTTCCCTGGATGAAGGGGTCAACGAGTGACATGGGCAGAGGGCACGACGGCCTGGACGATTACATCCAGGACCCAGTGATCCGGCACGGGTTACGCGGATGGCCGGTAGGGCAGGTCCGGGCACCGGCGCAGCCGGAAAGCATGGCCGGGCACGTCGCCGAACTCTTCTCGATCCTCCTGGACGCCCATCGCACCGGGCCGCAGAAGCTCCTGGTGAAGGTGCTTCCGCATGGTGTCGACGCCGGAGAGGCCGCGCGACACGAGCAGGCCTTGGCGGCCGACGCCGAGTTCGCTGCACGACACCTGGTCAAGCAGCCCTACCCACCGCTGCGCCTCGCTGATGGCAGGCATCTACTCTTCCTGGAGTTCGCAAACGGGGCGGACCGCGTCTGCGCCCTCGATCAACTCAGTCACGACGACGCCGTGCAGGCCATGGAGAAGGTGTTCGAGGCGCTCCTCGGATGGACCCGGAAGTTCGAGTTGTCGTCGACCACGGCAGGACGGCTCGTCCGCCGCGAGGTCACCGACGCGAAGGCGGAGCACGGGGTACGTAAGACGGCCGCACTTTTCGGCCCATGGAAGCAACGAGCCGACTGGATCCGGCTGGATCCGGCCGGCCCGATCGTGCCGAACCCGCTGCGGTTACTGACGAAGAGGTCGCCATTGTCGGCGATGCCGATCGATCAGATTGTCAGCAACTGCCACGGCGACCTGCACCCGCCCAACATCCTGCTGCCCTGCTCGCGACGGTGCGTCATCGACATAGCGCGATTTTCTCTGGTGGATATCGGTACGTTTCGGCACGACGCGCCGGTCACCCGAGACCCTACCTACCTCCGCCTGACCCAACTCCGTACGCACCTCGCGTCGCTGCCTGCCCGGCAGGCCGAGGCGCTGATCGACCTCATGATCGACCCCGGGGCAGCCGACGACAGACAGGTGCTGCCGTCACTGGCCCAAGTGGCCCGCGCGGGCCACTTGGCAGCCGGGAAGGCGGCGGGCGGACGCGGCTTGGCGAAGGACTGGAGAGCACAGTATCTGCTCACCCTCGTCGGTCAGGCGCTGGTCTGCTCGACCTTCACCAACGCCGAACCGGGCGGACAGCGATGGTACTTCCGGCTGGCGGCCCAGGCGGCCGAGGCGTACCGCCGCGAATTCGCGCCCTCGGTCACGCCTCCGTCCGACGGGGACGTCCCAGTCGTGTTCCGGGGCAAGAAATTGCCTGCCCGCAGTGCGCGGGAAGAGGCCGTCCTGGCCCGCCTCACCGAGCCGCACCGATCACCCGACCGGCGCATCCAGCCGCCGGACCAGGCCCGGCCCCGGCGGGCCGGCGCACGAGTTCCGGCATATGAGCTTCCCGCCGAGTTCGTGCTGCCACACCCTGCTCCGGCGCCACCAACCCCGCCGACAGGCGTGTCGACGGGGGATGGGAATGCCGCCCGGTTCCCGGTGAACGCGTCGGCGGCCCGCAACGGGTCACGCACGGACACGTTGAACAGGCGGTCGAGCCGGGCCCGTAACCGCCGCACTTCGCGGAAAGCGGCCCGACCGGCTGACAAGCCACTGCCGAACCGCCGCCTGGCACGACCGGCGACGTCGGTGCGCCGCTGGAACTCACGGGACCTCCGCCGGCTCGGTGCCGCGCTCGTGGGCGTACTGGCTCTCTGCGGTGGCTTCGCGGTGTGGGTCGGACGGCCGGACGAGACCTCCCCGACTCCGCCGGTCAGGCAGGCACCGCAGGAGCCGTACTCGACCCCGTCGTACGCCCGCAGCCGGCTGCTCGAACTCGCGACAGCAGTCGAGAATCTGCCCGAACCGCCCGGTGAAGGGCCCCTCACCTGCGTCCACTCCCGGGTCTGGTCGGGACAGAACCCTAGAGCCAGCCGGATCGACCTGACAACCTACCGCGACGAATGGCTGTGGTGGGACGACACCCGAGCCGGTAAGCGGGTGGTGACCAACGTGCGTGAGGGCCGGCCGATCACCACCACCCCGTTCCGGTACGGACCGGGCGACCTGACGACCGAGGTGCCTGCGGCACCGTCCGACAACCCGGTGGTGCTGCGCAGACAGCTCACAGCGCTGCGGAACGAGCAACCGCCGGAGTTGCAGGACGCTGCCGGGAGCCTGCTGACGATCGTCCGGATCCTCCGGTACAACCAGCTCACGCGGCGGCAGCACGCAGCGCTGCTGCGCCAGGTGGCTGAGCTGCCTGGCATCGGCTTCCGGGGCGCCTACCACGACCGGGGCGGACGCCCCGGACTCGCTTTCTTCATCGAGGATGGGGAGAGTCGCCAGTTGACGGTGACAGTTGGCTTGGAGGACGGTCGGCTGCTCAGCCACGAAGTGAGTGACGACACGGGCGGACAGTTGAGCTACGAGCTCCATCTGGGTACTACCCGGACCACCGAGCAGAGGGACGGCACCTGCCACTGAGGGTCAGCACACCCGCTCGACGTAGTTGGCCCAGTTCCGGTACGGAACCGCGTCGCTACGGACCCGGTTGCCTGGGCCGATCTCGAACAGCCGCTCACCGTGGTAGAGGAAACGGACCTTCCCACTGCCCATGTTGTGATGCGCCGACTCGGTGCGGAAATGCCACTGCCAATCGGCGAGGTTCTGCCGGCCGCAGTCGGAGAGCCGCCCGCGGGGGTAACCGTAGTTGGGCCACTCGTAGAAACAGAACCAACCCGCCGGGCAGTCGGCCACGCCCATCGGACGAATGGGTGACGGGCGCAGGGTGACGATCATCTTGCCACCGCCGTAACTGATCTCGTTGCTGTTGATTACTTCACCACCGGGATGGGCTGCCAGGTAGCCGGCCAAGGCACGACGCTGTTCAGCAGTGGCGGCCCGGGCTCCAGTGGGCAGGACGGCGACCACGACGACGCCAGCCAGCGCGGCGGCGAGCGCATCTCGAAAGGGACGTGGAAGGACCATTCGACACCTCGCGGATCACGCGCGGAAGCGGAATAGATCAGCCACCGTCAGTTGACGGGGGTCAATCTACGTTCGTTCGCCGAGCATATGAAGAGTCATCGAATGATCGCCAGCCATCGTGCACGGGACGAACTGTCGGCATATCGCTACCGACACTCACCCGCCGCACTACGGCACCTGCCCGCACCTATTGAACGGTGGAATTTCCACCGCCAAATGCCGGGTTTCCGGTAGAGGTCGACAGGAGGTGCAGCATCGTCTGGTGGGCCTCCCAGCCGTCCGGGAACTTCACCGGTACGTCGAGGTGCACCGGCTCGGTCGACGGATGGGCGTCGAGCAGTTCGCCGATGCCCGCCCGCGCCACCACCACGCAGGCGTGCCGGTGCCGGGACGCCAGCACGCAGAGCCGCCCCGACTCCAGGTGGAACGCGGTCGCGTCCCGCCGCCCGGAGAGCGGGTGCAGCACGATCGTGACGTCGTACTCCCGGCCCTGGAGCCGGTTGGCGGTGTCCACCGTGACGCCCGCCCCGGCCGGGCCCAAGTGGGCGCGGATCGCCGCGACCTGGTCGCGGTGCGCGGCCCCGACGGCGATCCGGTCCGCGCTCACCGGCGCGCCGGCCGGTGCGTGCTCGCTGACCGCGACCGCGCCCCGCCGCAGCACCCGCAGCGCCAACTCCGCGCAGGCCGAGGCCGCCTCCGCGTCGGTCCGCAGGGTGTGCCGGGCCGGCAACTCGTAGAGCGCCCAGCCGGACGCGGCGGCCACCTCCACCGCCGCGTCGACGGCGTCGCCCGGCCCGGCGGCGGTGAAGGCCAACGTCCGGTCGACCGGCCCGGTGCCGGCCCGGAACCCGGTGAACGGGTAGAACGCCGCCGCGACCACCGGCGCGGCCGAGGCGGGCAGCCGCCACGACACCGGCAGGCGGTGCAGCGGCAACTCCGGGTTGTGCCGCAGCAGCACCGCCACCGCCGACTGCATCGGATCCCAGGTCAGGCCCGTCCACCGCGCGGTCTCGACGGTCGAGAACGGGTCGAGCTGCCCCGGGTCCCCCACGAACAGCGCCCGCTCGAAGCGTCCGGCCACGCGCAACAGGGCGTCCGAGCGCATCTGGTACGCCTCGTCGACGATCGCCCACGGCCAGCGCCCCTCGGTGACCAGGGCCCACTTGGCGGCCGTACCGATGATCACGGCCGGGTTGTCCAGGTCGGCGACCTTCGCCCCGACCCGGACCTGCTCGTGCGCCGTGACCCGCTCCGGGGCCCGGTAGTCGGCGGCGGAGAGCCGGCCGATGCGCAGCTCGGGGGCCTTGCGGGCGAGCCGGTCGATGAGATCGTCGACCTGCTCGTTGGTCTGCGCCACAATGATCAGCGGCTCGCCGGCGGTGGCCAGCACGACGGCGGCCCGCACCACCAGGGTCGACTTGCCGGCCCCGGGCGGCGAGTCGACCACGACGCCCCGGTGGTCGCCGGAGCGCAGGTCGGCCAGGACGGCCGTGACGACCTGCTCCGCCTCGACGGACGGCGGCACCTGGAGTTCCCGCATCGCTCACCTCCCCTCGGCAGCCTCGCACCTTACCCGCCGGTGACCGCCGGGCTCAGTTAGCATGACCGGGTTCTCGGGTGCCTGTGGAGACGAGGCGACATGCGGTGGCTCCAGCGTGTACTGGGTAAGGAGCAGGTCCAGCCCGATCCGGGCCGGCAGGAGGCCATGCTGCACGAGATCCGGCACCGGTTCGGCCCCCACATCCAGAGGCCGGCCGCCGACCAGGCCGAGACGGTCCGGCAACTGCTCGACGGCGACGACGGCCTCGCGGTGGCGGCCCGGATCGTGCACGAGGCCGCCGACGAGGCCCAGGGTCTCCTCCTCGCCCAGGCAGCCGACCTGCACCGCCGCACCGGGTACCGGCTCATGGTGGACCGCCGCAACTACCGCCCGCTGTGGCGGGAGGCGGCGGCGCAGCTCCGGTGGCCGCTGTTCGCCCTGCCGGGCGGCCTGCACCCGTACGTGCAGGTGGCCGCAGCGGTGACGGTGCTCGGGGAGCGGGCGTCCCGCCTCGACCGGATCACCGATCCGCAGCCGCTGCTGGCCCGCCTGTTCGAGTTGTTCGACCTCACCACCAGCGGGTGGGAGTACGCCCGGGTCCGGGTCGACACCGACGGTGCCACCCTGGCGCTGCGGCTGATCTCGACCGGCCGGCAGGTCATCGACACCATGTCGAACCCGCCGCCGCTCCCCCTGTCGGTGCGGGAGCTGATGCGCCGCAACAACACCGTCGCCGTCCACGACCCGGCCGGCGGCCAGGTGGTCGGCGGGCTCAACCCCGGCGCGGAGCTACGGGTGACCCTGCTGACCTGAACGTCCCACGCCCGCCGACGACGGCCCGTCGCATACCCGGTGCGGGTCGGACCGTCGTCGGATCTGCGAGCGGTGGTCAGCCCGTGAACGGGGTCAGCGTGATCCCCGCCGAGCGGGGGTCGCCGCTGTGCACCAGCGACTCGAACCCGCCGACGTCGTCGTACGGGAAGCCGTACGCCCGGCCGTCGACCATGTTGGCGTGGATCAGGCGCGAGTAGTGGTTCGGGGCGCTGTTGCGGTAGAAGTTGGCGGCGGTCAGGTTCGGCTCGACGTCGAAGCGGCCGAGGGTGCCCCGGACCAGCGCCGTACACAGGGTGCGCTTGATCTCGGGCTCGATGAACGGCGGGACGTTCGGGGCGTTGAAGACGCCGTCGCAGCCCCAGACGTTGCTGGTGGTGGGCTTGCCGACGGTGGCGACCCGGGCACCGGTCGAGTCGGTGAAGACCATGTCGTTGCCGACGGTACGGCCGAAGAACCGCCGGTTGGGCTCGGCGCTGCGCGGCACGACGGTGAGGGTCCGGCTGGTGTACGTCTGCCAGGCGGAGGTGATGTACGCGTCGAGGTAACGCGGGTCCATCAGGCCGGCCTCCATGGCCTTGCCGGGGGCGAGCACGCGCAGCACCGTACCGTCGGAGCGGGTGACGACCGAGCGGGCGAACGCCGGCTGGGCCCGGAGCCCGTTGATCACGTTCGCCCGACCGTTGGCGACCAGTTGCCCGGTCCGGCTGGTCCGGCCGGCGGCGTCGGTGACGGAGACCGCGTGCGGGACGGCGAAGTGGTCGACCTGGGTGCTGTTCAGCCACAGGCCGGCATCGTTGTAGGTGAACTCCGACCAGTCGAAGAGGATGTCCCGGTTCGGGTCGGCACCGGCCCACGGCGCGGGCTGCACCAGGCCGTCGGGGGTGAGCCGGAAGTCGAGCTTGCGGCCGAAGGAGAAGTACATCCGCCCGGAGATGAAGCGCGGGACGCGGACCGTGACGCTGCCGCCGGGGGCGGGCCCGGCGATCGACACGTCCGGCGCGGGTGTCGGCGGCAGGCCGCCGGCCGGCCAGCGGGTGAAGGTGCCGGCGGCGTTGACGTAGCCGAGGCCCCCGCCGGGGCGGATGTCGGTGCCGAGGATGTACAGGTAGACGGCCTCGCCCCGGCCCGAGTTGTTGGTGACGGTGAAGGGGAGCAGGGCGGGGCCGACGGCCTGGGCCGGACCCGGCGTCACGGCGAGCGTGACGGGTACGGCCAGCAGGAACGCCACCAGGCCACGCAGGACGGCGCCGAGCGTCCTACCGAACGAGAGTCTGTTACGCAAGGTGACTCCTCCAGGATGGGGGACGGGCTGCCCTCCGGCTCGCCCCGGCCGTCGGCGGCCAGCGCGGGATCGAAAAGCGGCACACGTACCGGCTGGTGGCCGCCCTCGACTAGCCAAGAGAGCGCTCTCTCAGCCTGATACCCGTCGATGCACAATGTCAACCGCGGAGACGAAACAACTGTTAATAATCTTTCCTGCAGTCACGCCCCGTCACCGACAGTCACCGCGCAGGAGGCCTTGAGAGACTTCGGCCGTCAGGTGGTGGAGGACCGGCCGAGGACCCGGTCGGCGAGCTGGTAGTTGTGATGCCGGGCGTTGTTGGTCCTGGCGGTCAGGAGCGAGGTGGCCAACTCGCGGGCCGCGACGGCGAAGGACTCCTCAGCCAGGGCGTCGATCAGCTCGTCGTACCAGCCGAAGACCTGCACCTGGTCGTCACCGGCATCCTGGTACCGGCGGGTCCGGTCGAACGTCAGGTGCGGATACCGCTCCTCGATCCCCTGCCCTGCCCCGGCGTACCGGCGCAGCACCGAGTCGCGGACGACCATGAAGCCCCACACGTCCTCGTCCGCGCCTTTCGGAGGCAGCAGGACGAAGGTCTCCATTCGGCGCATGTTGACCGTCGACAGCCGCCCCCGTTCGTACGCGGCTGGCAGGACAGGGCCCAGTGGTCGCGCTCGGTCGAGGCCGGCTCGGGGACGGCGGCCGTCAGGTACGCCCGGTTGGCCGCGACCGCCCTGTCGAGATAGGGGCCGTCGAGCAGTGCGGCGAAGGCCGCCTGCTTCCTCGGGTCGGCCCGCATCTCCGCTTCGAGATCATCGAACGACATCCGCCCAGCCTATGCACCGGAAGTTCGTCCACGGTGGCTGTAGGGCACGGACGATCAGCGAGAGGAGCCCGGTTGCCGGTCAGGTGTTGCCGCAGGCGGTTGCGCAGGTTCTCGGTGTAGCCGACGTACACGACGGTGCCACCGTCGACGACCACGTGCACGCCGGGCGTTTCTGGCGCGCCGACGGCGGCCTCCATGTTGTACGGCTGGGCGGGGGTGAAGCCAGCCAGCAGATCGCCGTCCGTCGCGTCGGGTACGGGCGCGACGCTACCCGTGCGGGGGCGGTATCCGGTGCGGCAGGTGGATGCGGTCGGCGGGTACCCCGGCGGCGAGCAGCCGCAGCCGCGAGCCGGCCAGCATCGCGGGCGGGCCGCAGACGTACACCTCCTGGTCGGGGCGACGGTGGTCGAGAGCGAGGGTGAGGGCGTCACCCCGCTCCCCCGGCTCGGCCTGCGGGTCGTGCGAGAGCGCCGACACCAGCCGCAGCCAGTCGTACGCGCACTGGAGCACGTCGAGGGTGATCGCGTCGTACAGCTCGGCGAAGGTGCGGGCCCCGACGACCAGGGTCACCCGGCGACCGGCCGGCGCGGCGGCCACCTGCTCGACCAGGGCGCGCAGCGGGGCCAGCCCGGTGCCGCGGGCCACCAGCAGCAGGTCCCGTCCGCCGCCCAACCGCAGCCCGGTGTCGGTGGGCGGGCCGAGG
Source organism: Micromonospora rosaria (assembly GCF_001567585.1). Taxonomy (GTDB): domain Bacteria; phylum Actinomycetota; class Actinomycetes; order Mycobacteriales; family Micromonosporaceae; genus Micromonospora; species Micromonospora rosaria. The sequence goes on along the minus strand of NZ_LRQV01000118.1, from coordinate 2,790 downwards.
TGCAGCAGCTCGCCGGGGCGTACCTCGTGGACGAGGCTGCGGGAGACGGTGCCGGCGGGCACGGCGCGCACGTGCAGCTCGACGGTGCCGTCCGGGCGCGGGGCGTTCGCCGGGGAGTACCAGCGCCATTGTTCGGAGTGACGGGGCGTGCGCACCGGCACGGCCTGGCCGGGGCGATGCTCCAGCGGGCAGGTGGGACGCAGCGTCAGGATGGCGATGCCCTCGTCGCAGGGCAGCTCGTGGTGCACGACCTCGGCCGGCTGCCAGGCACGGTGGCTCATCCGCCGACCGCCGTGCGGACCATGGCGATCCGCTCCTGGGGCAGGTCGGAGGCCCAGAGCACACCGATCAGGTAGTCCAGGATCCGCCGGTGCTGCTCCTCGGAGAGCCCCAGCCCCTGCCACGGGTCGTCGACCGGTCGGCCGGCCAGCGCGGCGGTGACGCTCGCGGCCAGGTGCGCGCCGAGCCGCCGCAGGTCCACCCCGATCAGGTACGGCGACAACTCCGCGTCCGCGACCACCAGCCGCAGCCACCGACTCGCCGTCTCCTCCGGCTTCATCCCACCTCCGGTGTGTAAGGAGGGGGCCCTTGTTAACGCATTCGGTAGGTAAAGGGCCCCCTGTTAACAGGTGCGGCAGCGCCGGGGCAGGAAGGGCAGGCCGCCATGTTCAAGTCGGGCGGCCACCGCCCCGGAGCCACGGGTCCAGCCTCGTCACCTGACAGCCCGGCAACCACAGCCCGGATGGAGCTGGCCTGACGCAGAAGTGATGCATCTGCGTACCCGCATCATCGACAGCCTGTTACTACAGTGGCGAGTGGATGGAGGGAGGTCGCGTGTGGCCCTGAAGCGACACCGGCTCGGTCAGCGGCGCAAGGCCCTCGGGTTCAGCCAGGAGAAACTGGCACACCTGCTCGGCGTGGAGCGGTCGACCGTGGTGCGCTGGGAGAACGCCGAGACGGACCCGCAGCCGTGGCATCGCGGACGGATCGCCGCAGCGTTGCAGGTTACCCTCGAACAGCTTGACGACATGCTCGCGGACGTATCGGTGGCAGCACGACGAGGACAGGCGACCATGGGACAGGAGCACCCCCAGTCCATTGCCGGTGCCACTCGCCCCGAACTGATCGACGGAGTTCGGGACTTCCTCACCAACTACCTGATGCCCCCCGCCGCACCGACTCAGTCGCTTGTCGACGTTCGGCGTAGTGTCGGCCGCGCCCACAATCTCTATCAGCGGGCAAGCTACAGCTCCGCCGCGCGCCTGCTGCCCGACGTGCTCGGGCAGGCGACCGCGCTCTCCACCGGGGCCGGCGGGGCGCACCGAGGCAATGCGTTCCGGCTGCTCGCCGCCGCGTACATCGCGGCGTCGAAACTCGCGGTGAAGGTGGGCGACGGTGACACCGCGCTGCTGGCCGCCGATCGGGCAGCGAGCGCCGCCCGGTCGGCGGGCGACAAGGCGCTGACAGCCGTCGCGGCCTACCAGGCGGCCTGCGGCCTCAGGCGGCTGCCCGGCAGGTCGGCCGAGGCCGAGCAGATGGTGCGGACCAGCATCGACCGGCTCGCTTCCACGTCAGCAACGAGCGACCCCGACCTGCTGTCCGCGCAGGGGGCCCTCCTCCTGCTGGCGGCGCTCATGTCGGCGAAGCGGAGGCAAGCGAAGGAGTCAAGCCAGCTCCTGACCCGCGCCGAAGGGCTGGCGTCGACGCTGGGCACCGACCGGAACCGGCTGTGGACGGGCTTCGGTCCGACGAACGTCGTCATCCATGCGGTATCCGCCGCGGTACGAGCGGAGAACGCCGACCGAGCATTGGCGCTCGGGGCGCAGCTCGACACCACTCGGCTGCCGACCGTACTGGTGGGCAGGCGCGCCCAGGTGCACGTCGACCTCGCCGCCGCAGCCATGATCTCCTCCGGCGACCGCTCAGCCTCGGTGCTGCACCTGCTTGAGGCCGAGCGCATCGCAGCCGAGGCGGTTCACACCAACATCCAGGCCCGCACCCTCCTGCTCGACCTCTTGGCGCGGGAACGGCGTACCGCGACACCGGGCCTGCGACCGCTGGCAGAGCGGGCCGGGCTGCTCGTATGAACGCACGCGGAGTCCTGCATCTGGTCGTCTGCGCAGCCCCACCGGTGTTACGGATCGGCGAGTTGATCGGGCTGCTCATTGAGGACGGCTGGACGGTCTGCCTCATCGCCACGCCCACCGCCGCCACCTGGATCGACCGGGAGGCACTCGCCCGACAGACGGGGCACCCGGTCAGGGTCGAGTGGCGCAGGCCCGACGAAGCCGAGCCCCACCCGCCGGCCACCGCTGTCGCTGTCCTCCCGGCAACGTTCAACGTCATCAACAAGTGGGCGCAGGGGATCAACGACACCCTCGCCCTCGGCATCCTGAACGAGGCGCTGGGTTCCGAGATCCCGGTGTACGCCTTTCCGCACGTCAAAGCGCAACTCACCACACATCCCAGCTACCAGCAAAGCGTGGCGGTGCTTCGAGGTGCAGGCACCGCCATAACCCCACTACATCAGGAACAGAGTTGGCATGGGGTTACGGAGTTACTTAGCATTCATACAGGAGCCCACCTGGGCGTCAGTCGAACCTCGGAAGGTTAATCCCGTTCAGTGGCGGACTTGCAATCAGAAATTCGAGTGCGCGGACCCCTCAAATGGCCGTCTCAGAAGATGCTTGGCGAGGCCGAATCACCACCTAATATTCGAGAACTGTTCTGCACTACTAGGGCCTGTGTCGAAGTCGGTCACAGCCACTCGTTGATCGCGGCGATGTGCAC
>NZ_LRQV01000117.1 GCF_001567585.1 Micromonospora rosaria | reverse complement strand
GATCGAATGTGCCGCCAAGTCCATGATCACCGGGGCGGGACGGGGGGCGGCGGGGGCCGGGGCGGGGGGCCGGCGAGGGCGGGGGTGGGGCGTGGTCGGGTATGGGGGCGGGCCCGGCGCGGGGCTCGGACGGCCGTCGCGCCGGGCCCGGCCCGGTCAGCGGATCAGGGGGTCAGTGGGTCAGTGGGTCAGGGGGTCAGTGGCCCCGGGCGATCCACTCGTCGAGGTGCGGGGCCTCGGCGCCAATGGTGGTGCTGTCGCCGTGCCCGGTGTGCACCACGGTCTCCGGCGGGAGGGTCAGCAGCCGGGTCCGGATGGACTCGATGATCGTGCCGAAGTCGCTGTACGAACGCCCGGTCGCGCCCGGCCCACCGGCGAAGAGCGTGTCGCCGGTGAAGACCACGCCCAGGTCGGGGGCGTGGAAGCAGCAGGCGCCGGGGCTGTGGCCCGGGGTGTGCAGGACGTGCAGCGTCGTCCCGCCCACCTCGATCGTCTCGCCGTCGTGCAGGTGGCCGGCGGGTGGCACGTCGGGGTGGACCATGCTCCACAGCACCCGGTCGTTCGGGTGCAGCAGCACCGGCGCGTCCACCGCGCGGGCGAGCCGGGGGGCGAACCGGACGTGGTCGTCGTGACCGTGGGTGGCCAGGACGGCGCGGACCCGGCGGCCGGCGACGACGCGCAGGATCGCGTCCACGTCGTGCGGGGCGTCGATGACGACGCACTCGGTGTCGTCACCGACCACCCAGACGTTGTTGTCGACGTCGAAGGTCTGCCCGTCGAGGGAGAAGGTGCCGGAGGTGACGGTGTGGTCGATGCGGGCGGCCATCAGAGGACCACCACCGAGCGGAGCACGTCACCGTGGTGCATCCGGGTGAAGGCCTCCTCCACCTGGTCGAGGGCGATCTCCTCGGTGACGAACGCGTCGAGGTCGAGCCGGCCCTGCCGGTACAGCTCGGTGAGCATGGGGAAGTCCCGGCTGGGCAGGCAGTCGCCGTACCAGCTCGACTTGAGCGCGCCGCCGCGCCCGAAGACGTCCAGCAGCGGCAGCTCGACGGTCATCTCCGGGGTGGGTACGCCGACCAGCACGACGGTGCCGGCCAGGTCCCGGGCGTAGAACGCCTGCTTCCAGGTCTCCGGCCGGCCCACCGCGTCGATGACCACGTCGGCGCCGAAGCCGCCGGTGGCGGCCTGGATCGCCGCGACCGGGTCCTGCTCGGAGGCGTTGACGGTGTGCGTGGCGCCGAACTTCCGGGCCCAGTCGAGCTTGCGGGAGTCGGTGTCCACCGCGATGATCGTCGTCGCGCCGGCCAGCACCGCGCCGGCGACCGCCGCGTCGCCGACGCCACCGCAGCCGATCACGGCCACCGAGTCGCCCCGGGTGACCTGGCCGGTGTTCATCGCCGCGCCGAGGCCGGCCATCACGCCGCAGCCGAGCAGGCCCACCGCCGCCGGCCGGGCGGCCGGGTCGACCTTGGTGCACTGGCCGGCGTGGACCAGGGTCTTCTCGGCGAAGGCGCCGATGCCCAGGGCCGGGGTGAGTTCGGTGCCGTCGGTGAGGGTCATCTTCCGCGTCGCGTTGTGGGTGGCGAAGCAGTACCACGGCCGGCCGCGCCGGCAGGCCCGGCAGACCCCGCAGACCGCCCGCCAGTTGAGCACCACGAAGTCACCCGGGGCGACGTCGGTGACCCCCTCGCCGACCTGCTCGACGATGCCGGCGGCCTCGTGACCGAGCAGGAACGGGTACTCGTCGTTGATGCCGCCCTCGCGGTAGTGCAGGTCGGTGTGGCACACCCCGCAGGACTGCACCTTCACCACCGCCTCGCCGGGGCCCGGGTCGGGCACCACGATCGTGGTGACCTCGACCGGAGCGCCCTTGCTCCGCGACACGACTCCCCGGACCTGCTGGCTCACGATGCCTCCCTGCTGTGCGCCGCCGTCACCGGCGGGCTGCCGTCGGTGGCGGGCCGGTGACAGCCCCGCCGGGGGCGGGCCGGTCCCGTCTCCCGGGCCGGCACGTCCCACCCGCGAACCTACCGCCGATCGTCCCGGCCGGCCTACTGACCTGGGTCACCGCTCGGTGCCGCCCCGGTCTGGGCGGCCTGGGCGGCGGCGTGCCGCCGGTTCGCGGTGCGGTAGCGCAGCACCTGCACCACGCCGAGCGCCCAGAGTGGGTACTGCAGGGCGAAGGCCCAGCGGAAGGCGTCCAGCGTCGGCGCCGTGTGACCGGCCGGCGTGGCGAGGTCGAGGACCACCCCGACGACGAGGACGAGGACGATGGAGGCGACGAATCCGCCGACGTTGACGATGCCGGTGGCGCTGCCCATGCGGTGCACCGGGTTGGACGTCCGGGCGTAGTCGAAGCCGATCATGGAGCCGGGGCCGTTGAGCGCCAACGCGAGCACCAGCAGTACCAGCAACCAGCGCGGGGCCGGGCCGGGCCAGACGAGCACCGCGGTCCACACCGTGGCGGTGACCGCGACCAGGCTGAGCACCAGCGCCGAGCGGTGGAACGGATGACGGGCGCAGAGCTGGGCGATGCCCGGCCCGAACCCGATCCCGGCGATGATCATGAGGGTGATCAGGCTGGCGGCGGTGGTCGGGGCCAGCCCCTGTCCCTGCACCAGGAACGGGTACCCCCACAGCAGGGCGAAGACGGCCCCGGAGAACGGGGTGACGAAGTGCGTCCACAGGCCCAGCCGGGTGCCCGGGTGGGCCCACGCCTCGACCAGTCGCCGCCGGACCAGGGCGAGGGCCGGCGGCGGCGCGGCGGGGACGCCCCGGTCCGGGCTGTTCCGTACCGCGACGGCGACCATCGTCACGGTGGTGGCGCCCAGCCCGGCGGCGACCAGGAAGGCGGTGCTCCAGCCGGTGGCGTGCAGCAGCGCCACCAGGGGTACCGCGCCGAGCACCGCGCCGAGCTGACCGAGCGCCCCGGTGAGCTGCACCAGCAGCGGGTTGCGGCGGCCGGGGAACCAGAAGGCGACCAGGCGCAGCACGCTGATGAAGGTCATCGCGTCGCCGAGCCCGACCAGGACCCGGCCGGTCACGGCGAGCCCGACGTCGGTGGCGAGGGCGAAGCAGAGCTGCCCGGCGACCATCAGCGTCCCGCCGACGAGCAGCAGGCGACGGGAGCCGTACCGGTCGAGCAGCACCCCGACCGGGACCTGCATCGCCGCGTACACGGCGAGTTGGGCCACCGAGAAGGTGGCCAGCGCGGCGGCGTTGATGCCGAAGCGGTCCGCGGCGTCCACTCCGGTCACCCCGAGCGAGCTGCGGTGGAACACCGCCGCGGCGTACGCGCTGAGGGCGACCACCCAGACCAGGGCGGCGCGGCGGTGGGCGACGACGGCCGGGGCCCGACGGGGCGCGGCGGTCACAGGCATGACCCTCATCATCCTCGCCGGGGTCGTCGGCGGTACGGCCGCCCGGGGTGGAGGTGGCCCGGGCCACGTGCCGTCCGTTACCGGCAGGTTTCCCCAGACCACATACCGGACAGCCGACGCACCATCCGGCGGAACGGCCGGGCACTGGGCAGAATCGACGCATGTCTGTCCACCGGTGGCTGCTCGCCGACCAACTCGGGCCGCACTTCCTCGACGACCCCCGCCAACCGGTGCTGCTCATCGAGGCCCGGGAGCTGTTCCGCCGCCGGCCGATGCACCGGCAGAAGGCGCACCTGATCCTCTCCGCGCTGCGACATCGCGCGGCCGAGTTGGGCGACCGGGCGGTGCTGCTGCGCACCGGCACCTTCCGGGAGGCGTTGGCGCAGGTCGGCGGGGCGGTCGAGGTGTGCCACCCGACCTCGCGGGGGACGCTGGCGTTCGCCCGCTCGGTCGAGGGGCTGACCGTCCTGCCGCCCCGGGGCTTCGTCACCAGCCGGGCCGACTTCGCCGCCTGGGCGGACCGGGGCCGGCGGGGGCCGCTGCGGATGGCCGACTTCTACCGGGAGGCCCGCCGCCGGCACGGCGTGCTGACCGAGCCGGTGGGCCGGCGGGCGGGCCGGTCCGCCCCCCGCCGGGACCGGCCGGAGGCGCCACCGCCGCCGCCGATCGAGGAGGACGACATCGACGCCGGGGTCCGCCGGGACCTCGACCGGTGGGTCGCCGAGGGAATCCGGTTCGTCGGCCGGGACGGCCCCCGGCGGTACCCGGCCACCCACGCCGAGGCGCAGGCCCGGCTGGAGCACTTCCTGCGGCACCGGCTGGCCGAGTACGGCCGGTTCGGCGCGGTGATGAGCGCCGACGACCCGATCCTGGCGCACAGCGTCCTGTCGTCGTCGTTCAACCTCGGGCTGCTCGACCCGGAGCCGGCGGTACGCCGGGCGGAGCAGGCGTGGCGGGCCGGGTCGGCGCCCCGGTCGGCGGTGGAGCCGTTCATCCGGCAGCTCCTCGGCTGGCGGGAGTTCCTGTGGCAGCTCTACTGGTACGTCGAGCCCCGGTTGCCGGGCACCGGGCGGCTGGCCAGCACCGAGCCGCTGCCGGACTGGTTCGCCGACCTGGACGCCGACGCCGTCGAGGCCCGCTGCCTGGCCGACGTGCTGGCCGGGGTACGGGACCGGGGCTGGGCGCACCACTCGCAGCGGCTGCTGGTGCTGGGCAACTACGGGTTGCAGCGCGGGTGGCGCCCCGCCGACCTGGCGGACTGGTTCCGGCGGTCGTTCGTCGACGGCGCCCACTGGGTGATGAACGAGACGGTGCTGGGCCTGAGCCAGTACGCCGACCTGGGGCGCGTCGACACCCGGCCGTACGCGGTGGACGGCACGTACATCGACGAGATCAGTGACTACTGTGCCGGGTGCCGGTACCTGCCGGAGCGTCCCCTGGGCGACCAGGCCTGCCCGTACACCGCCGGGTTCGAGAGCTTCCTGCACCGCAACCGGGACCGGCTCACCGGTGATCCCCGGCTGGTGGCGGAGCTGACGGTCCGCGACGATCCGGAGCGCCGGGAGGCGGTGCTGGCGCAGGAGGAGAAGCGCGGCGGCGACCCGCCGTGACGGTGGCGGGTCACTGCGGCGGCGACCCGGGCGCGGGGCGACCCGCCGGGGTGGATGGTGCCCGGTCGACCGGGCCGGGTGGGGTGGGCGCTGCGGCCGGGGCGCCGGCCCGCCGGGCCAGGGCGCGGGTGAGCAGGCGCTGGCCGGTGGCGACGAACCGCCCGTAGGAGGCCGGTGCGAGCCGGCCCAGCAGGTCGGGCAGCTTCGCCGACCAGCCGATGAGGACCCGTCCGCGCCGGCGTCGTACCCCGGTGAGGATGACCTCGGCGGCGCGCGCCGGGTCGATGGTCAGGAGTTGCTCGAACCGCCGCAGGTCGCCCGCGAAGTCCTCGGCGGGGACGCCGCTGCCGACCCGGGCGTTGCGGGCGATGCGGGTGCGGATGCCGCCGGGGTGCACCGAGGTCACCCCGATGCCGTCGTCGACGAGTTCGTGGCGCAGCGCCTCGGTGAACCCCCGGACGGCGAACTTGCTGGCCGCGTAGGCGGTCTGCCCGGCCGGGGCGATCAGCCCGAAGAGGCTGGAGACGGTGACCAGGTGGGCGCCCGGCTCGGCCTTGAGCGCCGGCAGCAGTTCGTGGGTGAGCTGCACCACGGCCCGGAAGTTGACCTCCATGACCCAGCCGAACTCGTCGAGGGTGATCTGGTCGAACCGGCCGCCCAGCGCCACCCCGGCGTTGTTGACCAGCAGCCGGATCCGGGAGTGCCGGTCCCGGACCGCCCCGGCGACGCGGGCGGTGTCGGCGGCGTCGGCCAGGTCGACGACGTGGTCGGTGACCGTCAGGTCCGGGTGGCGGACGCGGATCGCGTCCCGGACGGTGGCCAGCCGCTCGGCGTCGCGGTCCAGCAGGACCAGGTGGCTGCCCCGGCGGGCCAGCGCGTCGGCCAGCGCCGCGCCGATGCCGCTGGCCGCGCCGGTGACCACGGCGGTGCCGCCGGCGAAGTCGAAGGTACGCACGTCAGGTCTCCTCTCACCCGGTGGCCGCCGGAGGTGGCGGCCCCGCCGGGGCGGCCGGTCGCGCGCCCGGGGCGCGGGAGAACCGGACCCCGACGTCGTCGAGCCGGCCGTACCGCATCAGCAGCACGTCGCGGGGATAGTTCTGGTACAGCCGCCACGGGGCGCGCACCCCCTGGGTGGGCAGCGCGGCAAGCCGCCGCCGCACGTACCCGGAGCGCAGGTCGATCAGCGGGGCCCGGCGTTCGTCGGCGGGGGCCAGCGGGGTGACCACCTGCTGGCCGGTGCGGTCGAGGTGGCGCAACAGCCGGCAGACGTACCCGGCGACCAGGTCGGCCTTGAGCGTCCAGGAGGCGTTGGTGTAGCCGATGGTCAGCGCGAGGTTCGGCACCCCGGAGAGCATCATGCCCTTGTACGCCACGGTGCCGGCCGGGTCGACGTCGACGCCGTCGACGCGCAGGGTCATCCCGCCGAGGGCGAGCAGGTCCAGCCCGGTGGCGGTGACCACGACGTCGGCCGGTACCTGGTCGCCGGAGGCCAGCCGGATGCCGTGCGCGGTGAAGGTGTCGATCCGGTCGGTCACCACCGAGGCCCGGCCGGCGGCGATCGCGGCGAACAGGTCGCCGTCGGGGGCGACGCAGAGCCGCTGGTCCCAGGGGTCGTAGCGGGGCGCGAAGTGCCGGTCGACGTCGTACCCGGCGGGCAGCCGGCGGCGGGCCGCCCGGCGCAGCAGCAGGCGGACCAGGCCGGGGGCGCGGCGGCTGAGCTGGTACACGGCGGTGCCGGCCAGCACGTTGCGCGCCCGCACCAGCCGGTACCCGGCGCGCGGCGGCAGCCAGCGGCGCAGCGCGTCGGTGAGCGCGTCACGGGAGGGCAGCGCGACCACGTAGGTCGGGGACCGTTGGAGCATGGTGACGTGGGCGGCCCGGCGGGCCAGCGCCGGCACCAGCGTCACGGCGGTGGCGCCGCTGCCGACCACCACCACCCGCCGGCCGCCGTGGTCCAGGTCGGCCGGCCAGTGCTGCGGGTGCACCACCCGCCCGGTGTACGCCCCGACGCCGGGCAGCGGCGGGGTGTACCCGGCGTCGTACCGGTAGTAGCCGGTGCAGGCGTGCAGGAACGAGCAGGTCAGCACCGTCGGCTCGGCGGTGTCGTCGCGCTGGACGCGCACCGTCCAGCGGGCGGTGGCGCTGTCCCACTCGGCGGCCACGACCCGGTGACCGAACCGGATGTGGGCGTCGACGCCGTACTCCCGGGCGGTCTCGCGGACGTAGCGGAGGATGGCGTCGCCGTCGGCGATCGACCGGGGGTCGGTCCACGGCCGGAACGAGTAGCCGAGGGTGTACATGTCGGAGTCCGACCGGATGCCCGGGTAACGGAACAGGTCCCAGGTGCCGCCGACCACGGCGCGGGCCTCCAGCACCGCGTACGTCTTGTCCGGGCAGGTGCGGCGCAGGTGGCAGGCGGCCCCGACGCCGGAGAGGCCGGCACCGACGATCAGCACGTCGACGTGGTCGCCTTCCGGGTCGTCTCCCCGCTGCGCGTACGTCACCTGCGGACCGTACCCACCCGGCGGCCCCGGCGCAGCACCGCCGGCCGGCGGACCCGCCCCGCCCGGGGGGCGGTCACGGGACCGCGCGGATTGCCGCTTTGTGCCACCCTGGTTACGCCCAGCGCCCGTGACGGGAGGTGAGGGAGACGCTACAGCTCCACGAGCTCGTCGCCGTGCCCGGCAGCCGGCCGGTGACGCTGGACGTCCCCGCGGGCGGGACCGCGGCGCTGGTCGCGTCCCCCCGGACGGGCACCGCCGTGGCCCGCGTCGTGGTGGGCCTGACCCCGCCCCGGGCCGGCCGGATCCTGGTCGCCGGGCGCGACGTGACCGGGCTGCCGCCCCCGCGCCGCCAGGTCGGGTACGTCCCGGCCGGTGGCGCGCTGCTGCCCCACCTCACCGTCCGCCGCAACATCGAGTACGGCCAGCGCAAGCGGGAACGGGTGCACGAGGTCGCCAACGACTGGGTGGACTCGCTCGTCACGCACCTGGAGCTGGCCCCGGCCCTGGACCTGCTGCCGCACCTGCTCTCCGAGGCGCAACGGTTCCGGGTGGCGCTGGCCCGGGCGGCGGCGTGCCTGCCCGAGGTGCTGGTGGTCGACCTGCCCGTCGGGGCCACCGGCGCGGGCCGGCTCACCGACGTGCTGCCTCGGGTCTGTCCCCCCGGCGCGGCGGGCAGCGCCGTGCTGGTCTGCTCCGCCGACCCGGCCGTGCTGGCCGAGATCCCGGTCCGGGTGCCGGTCGAGCGGGTCGAGGCGGCCGACCGGTGACCGGCCCGGGTCGGCTGGGCCGGCGGACGCTGCTGCGGGCCGCCGTCGCGGCCCCGGTGGCCGGGCTCGCCGGTTGCTCCGGCGGCGCGACCCCGGTCCGGGTGGTCGTGGTGTGGAGCGCCGAGGAGCTGGCCCGGTTCCGGGCGGTGCTGCGCGGGTACCCGGCCGGGCCGGTGCAGGCCACCAGCGCCGGGGACGACATCGACGCCTTCCTCAACGCCCGCCGGCTCGCCGGGACCAGCCCCGACGTGGCGATCCTGCCCCGGCCGGGTCTGGTCACCGCGTACGCCCGGCGGGGCTGGCTGGCGCAGGTCGAGCCGGCGGCCAGCTACCGCACCCCGACCGGCCTGGCCGACCTGCTCGCTCCCGACGGGCGCCGCCACGGCGTCTGGGTCAAGGCCGCCCACAAGTCGCTGTTCTGGTACCTGCCGTCGCGGCTGCCCACGCCCCCGGCGACCTGGGACGAGCTGGTCGCGCTCACCCGGCGGCTGGGGGCGCGGGCCCGGGCCGGCGCGGGGCCCGCGCCGCTGGCGATCGGCGCGGCCGACGGCTGGGTGCTCACCGACTGGTTCGAGAACGTCCTCGCCGACCTCACCGACCCGCAGGAGTACGACGCGCTGGCCCGGGGCGCGGCGGACTGGCAGGGCCGCCCGGTGCGGGCCGCGCTGCTGCGGCTCGCCGAGCTCTGGGGTGTCCCGGGGGCGTTTCCCGGTGGTGGCCGGCGGGCCCTGCTCACCCAGTTCCAGGAGTCGGTGATCCAGGTGGTGCGGCGACGGGAGGCGGTGCTGCTCTACGGCGCCGACTTCACCGACAGCGTGGCGCGCACGTTCCGGCACGGCCCGGAGCAGCCGGCGACGTTCCGGTTCCCCGGCGCGCGGTCCGGCGTCGACGGTCCGCTCCTGGTCGGCGGGGACGTCGCGGTCGCCTTCGCCGGTTCCACCGCCGGGGTACGGCTGGTGCAGTGGCTCACCGAGGTCCCGTCGTTCGGGCCGTGGCGGCGTTCCGGCGGTTACCTGTCGCCGGATGTCAGCGTGCCGCCCTGGGACTACCCCGACGCGATGACCCAGCTGCTCGCCACCGAGCTGCGACAGGCGGCCAGTCCCCGGTTCGACCTGTCCGACCGGCTGCCCGCCCCGTTCACCGGCTCCGACGGGATCGGCATCTGGCGGATCATGCAGGACTTCTTCGCCGACGTCACCGGCGCGGTACCCCCCGCCGAGGCGGTCCGGCGGACGATGGTCGCGCTCGCGAGGGCGGCCCGGGACACGGAGCGGGCCCGGTGAGCCGGCGGGTGCTCGGCGAGGTCGCCGTCCTCGACGACGTGGGGCCGCCCCGGCGCGGGCGGGCGTACCCGGCGGTCGGGGCCACCTCGGCGTTGCTGCTGCCGGCGGCGCTGCTGCTGGGCTTCCTGCTGCTCGTCCCGGTGCTCCTGACGCTGTACGCCAGCGTCACCACCGACGGTCGGTGGGTGGGCGCGGCGCACTTCCGGGCCGCGCTCGGCGCCCCGGGGGCCGGCGCGGCGGTGGGGCGCACGCTGCTCTGGGCGTTGCTGGTGCCGGCGGTGGTGACCGCGCTGGGATACCTGCTCGCCGCCGCGTCCCGCCGGTCCGCGGAGGGCGGGCTGGTCCGGCTGATCCTGGTGCTGCCGATCGCCGTCCCGCTGGTGACGGCGGGGGTGGCGTTCCGGCTGGCCTACGATCCGGACCCGGCCCGGGGCCTGGTCACCCTGATCGCCGGGGCGCTGACCGGGGCGTCGGCGGAGACGGTCCCGCTGCTGCTCGGCCCCCGGTTGGTGACGGTGGCGCTGATGTCGGCGTTCGTCTGGGCCTGGGTCGGCCTGGCGGTGGTGGTGTTCCGGGCCGCGCTGGACGCGGTGCCGCCCAGCCTGGCCGACGCCGTCCGCGCCTTCGGCGGCAGCCGGCGCGACGTGCTCTGGGACGCCCAGTGGCGCCCGCTGCTGCTGCGTACCGTGGCGGTGGTCTTCGCCCTGGTGGCGTTGGGCACCAGCCGCACCTTCGACCTGATCCTGATCATGGCGCCGGGCTCGGTGCGCGACGAGGCGTCGGTGCTGGCGCTGCGGATCTGGCAGACCTCCCCCGGCACGACCACCGGGGAGGGCGCGGCGCTGGGCGTGGTGTGGCTGGCCGCCGTGGTCGCCGGCATGCTGGTGGCGGCGTTGTTCGTCCGGCAGGCGTGGCCACCGCCGTGGCCCGCCGAGCCGCCGGAGACCGACGCGACGCCGCCCCCGCCGCGCCGGGTGCGGCTGCTCGCCGCCGGGGCCGCGATCGCCTGGCTGATCCCGCTGGGCATGCTGGTGGCGACGTCGCTGCACCACCCGGTGGACGCGGCGACGCGGGGCTGGTGGTCCGCGCCGCCCAGCGTGGCGTCGTACGCCACCGTGCTCCGCGACGTGGACCTGTGGCGCAGCCTGCTGTTCACCCTGCTGCTCGCCACCGTGGTCACCGTCACCGTGCTGGGGGTCGCGCTGCTCGCCGCGTACCCGCTGGCCTGGCTGACCGGGTCGGCGGCCCAGTCCACCGGGCTGCTGCTGATGGCGGCCACCGTGGTGCCGGTGCAGGTGATCGCCGGGCCGGTGAACGAGGTGCTGGGTTGGGGGTTCTCCTCCGGCACCTCGCGGGGCCTGGCGCTGGTGCACATGGCGCTGGGGGTGCCGTTCGCGGTGCTGGTGCTGCGCAACGCCTTCGCCGACCTCCCGGCCGAGCAGGTCCGCCACGCCCGCCTCGGCGGCCGGCACTGGTGGGGCACGCTGGTGCGGCTGGCCCGGCACAACCGACCGGCGGTGGTCGCGGTCTGCGTGCTGGAGTTCGTCCGGGTGTGGAACGACCTGGTGGTCGGGCTGCTGTTCAGCGGGACGGACGGGGCGCCGCTGGGCCTCTTCCTCTACGGGCAGACCCGCCACTTCGTCGCCAACAGCGGGGCCCTCGCGGCGGGATCGGTGCTGGCCTCGGTCCTGCCGATGCTGCTGGTGGTGCTGGCCCGCCGGCAACTCGTCGCCGGCCTGGTCTCCGGCGGGATCCGGTGACCGGCGCCCGGCCGCCCCGCTGGCCGTCCGCCCTCGCGGTCGGCACGCTGGTCAGCGGAATCGCCGGCAACGTCGCCAGCAACCTGCTCTCCACCCTGGCCGACACGCTGCTCGGGCCGGCGAGCATCGTGGTGGCGGTGGTCGGGGCGGTCGCCTCGGTGGTGGCCGAGGTCCACCGGCGGCGGGCCGAGCGGCAACCCCCCGCCGAGCCCACCGACATCGTCGCCGCGCCGGCCACCGGCGCCCCCACGCTGCCCTACCCGGTCGCGTTCACCGGACGGGCCGGTCAGGTCGACGCCCTCGTCGCCGCCCTGCGCGACGAGCACGCCGTGGCGGTGGTGGGGCGGCGGGCGGTCGGCACCTCCTCCTGCGCGGTGCAGGCGGCCAACCTGTGCCGCACCGAGTTCCCGGACGGCCAGTTCTACGTCGACCTGCGCCGGGGCGGGCGGCCCCGGTCCCCCCGGGAGGTGCTGACCGCGCTGGCCCGGATCCTGGGCACCACCCCGCCGGCCTCCGGTCGGGCCGACGACCTCGACGAGGCCGCCGACGAGCTGCGCGGGCACCTCGACGGCCGGCGGATCCTGCTGGTGCTGGACAACGTGGACCGGGCGGCGCAGGTGCGGCCGTTGCTGCCGCCCGCCGCCCGTACCTGCCGGTTGCTGCTCGCCGGTGGGCCCGGCCTCGCCGACCTGGACGGGTTGGTGGCGCACTGGATCGCCGAGCCGGACAGGGCCGACGCGGTGGCGCTCTTCGCCACCGCCGGTGGGGTCGCGCCGGCCGCCCGCCCGCACCGGCCGGACCCTCGGACCGACCCGGCGGTGGGCGACATCGTCGAGCTGTGCGGGCGGCAACCCCGCACCGTCCGGGCCCTGGGCTACCGGACGGCGCAGCACGGCTGGCGGTACGCCGACGTGCGCGACGCGCTGCGCCGGGCCGTCGACACCCCACCGCACCAGCGGGTGCCGGCCTCCCCCGCGGCCCGGCTGGTCACCCAGCGGGACACCGCCTACCACGCGCTCTCCGCCGGGGCCCGCCGGTTGTACCGGCTGATGTCGCTGAGCCCGGTGCCGCTGGACCGGCCGGCGCTCGCCGCCCTGGCCGGACGCCGGCCGGACCGGGTCGCCACCCTGCTGGACGAGCTGGCCACGGCGGCGGTCGTGGGGGGCGCGCCCGGCGACCGGTACGAGATCCGGCCGCTGCTGGCCCCGTACGCCCGGCTGCACCTGCGCGACGCCGAGCCGGCCGGGCGGCGGGTGGCCGCCCAGGCCCGGTTGACCCGGCACCTGGCCCGGCGGGCCGAGCGGCACGTGACGAACCTGCAGGTGACCGCCTCGCTGCTGGACCGGGAACGGACCCTGCCGCTGGACGAGGACCCGTACGGCTGGTTCGACCTGCACCAGGATCTGCTGCTGGCGGTGGTGAAGGTGCCGGCCGGCGCGGCCGAGACGCTGCCCCGCCGGGTACGCCGCTGGTGGTTCCGGCTGGCGGTGGCGTTGTGCGGCTGGCTGGCGCACGCCAACCGCACCGCCGAGTGGGCCGAGGTGTGCCGCGTCGTGCTGGCCACCCCCACCGCCAGCGACCGGCCGGAGATCGCCGGCTGGGCGCACAACGAGCTGGGGGTGCTGCGCCGACGGCAGCACGATCCGCAGGGCGCGGCGACGGCGCTGACCCTGGCGGTCGCCGAGCGGGGCCGGCGGGGCACCGCGCAGGCCCGGTTGAACCTCGGCCTGGCCCTGCTCGACCTGGGTCAGCTCGACGAGGCGGTGGAGCACCTGGAGCTGTCCCGGCGGCACCGGTCGGGGGCGGACCGCTCCGGGCACGCCCTGACCGACCTGGGGCTGGGTGCCGCCCGGCTGGCCCGGGGTGAGCTGGAGACCGCCCACCACCACCTGGTCCGGGCGGCCAACACGTTCCGGACGCTGGGCGACGCCCGGGGGTACGCGGCGGCGTTGACGAACCTGGTGCTGGTGCACGCCGGGCTCGGCGAGCACCTGGACGCGGCGCAGGCGTGGCGGGCGGCGCTGCGCGAGTACGAGTCGGTGGCCGACCCGGGCACCCGGGCCACCGCCCTGCTCAACGCCGGGGCGACGCTGCTGTCCAGCGCCCCCGGCAAGGCCCGGGAGGCGTACCGGATGCTGGCCGAGAGCCGGCGGCTGCGCGACGGCCGACGACCGGCGGCCGGGCTGGGGCGCACCCTGCTGTACCTGGGCGACGCGGCGGCGGCGTTGGATGACCACGCCGAGGCCCGGCGACACTGGGCCGACGCGGCGGCGGTGTGCGAGGAGGTCGGCGACGCCGCCGGGCAGGCGGCGGCGGACGCCCGGCTGGTCGACGACGCGCAGTCGCCCGCCGACCCGCCGCTGCGCACGGAGCGCTGACCAGGATCGGGCCCCGGCCCGCCGCCGGCCGCCCGACGGCACCGGGTGGCGGACCGCCGGACGCCGATGCGCCGGGGACGGGGCCGGGTTCCCGGGGCGGAGTCAGTCGCCGCAGTGGTCGTGGTGGGCCGGGGGCCGCCCCCGCTCTTCCCGCCGTACCCGGCCCCGGCCCGGTGCGGGCGCGGGCATGATCGGGGCATGGGTCGACGACCGGCACGGGGGCACCGGCGGGTGCCGCACACCGCCGACGTCCGGATCGAGGCGTGGGCGCCGGACCGGGAGGGCTGCGTGGCGCAGGCGGTCGCGGCGCTCGTCGACAGTTTCGTCGACCCGGGGCGGGCCGAGCCGGACGGGCGGGCCGCATTCCGGCTACCGGCCGGGGAGGACCCGGACCTGCTGGTGGGTGTCCTCGACGAGGTGATCTTCCGGCTGGAGACCGAGGGGGTGCTGCCGCTGGCGACCGAGGTGCGCCCGACCGACGACGGTGGGCTGCGGGTCGAGTGGCGCATCGTCCACGCCGACGCGGTGGAGGCGACCGGCGCGGTACCCAAGGCGGTGTCCCTGCACGGGTTGCGGTTCGCACCCGACGGGGACGGCTGGTCCTGCGCGGTCACCCTCGACGTGTGACCGGTCAGCCCTTGACCACGCCGAGCGGGACCAGCCGGGCCACCAGGCGGCACAGGCCGGCGCCCTGGGCGCTCTCGACCACCGCCGAGACGTCCTTGTACGCCGTCGGCATCTCCTCGGCCAGCCCGCGCCAGGACGCCCCGCGCACGGCGACGCCCCGGGCTTCGAGGTCCCGGCGCAGGTCCTGCCCGCGTACCGCCCGGCCGGCCTGGCCCCGGCTGCGGGTCCGGCCGGCGCCGTGGCAGGTGGAGGCGAAGGCCGGGGCCCCGGCCACCCCGGTGAGGACGTACGAGGCGGTGCCCATCGAGCCGGGGATCAGCACCGGCTGCCCGACGGGCCGCAGGTCGTCGGGGAGGTCGGCGTGGCCGGGCGGCAGCGCCCGGGTCGCGCCCTTGCGGTGCACGCAGAGCCGCCGGGGCACCCCGTCCACCTCGTGCGTCTCGATCTTCGCCAGGTTGTGCGAGATGTCGTAGACCAGGTCCAGCCGGGCCCCGGCGACCCGGTGGAAGACCCGGCGGGCCGCCTCGGTGAGCAGTTGCCGGTTGGCCCGCGCGTAGTTCGCCGCCGCCGCCATCGCGCCCAGGTAGGCGCGGCCCTGCGGCGAGTCGACCGGCGCGCAGGCGAGCTGCCGGTCGGGGACCTCGATGCCGTGGCCCGCCATGGTCGGCTCCATCGCCCGGACGTGGTCGGTGCAGACCTGGTGACCCAGTCCCCGCGACCCACAGTGGATCATGACGGTGACCTGGCCGGAGCGCAGGCCGAACGCGGCGGCGGCCGGCTCGTCGTACACCTCGTCGACGGCCTGGACCTCCAGGAAGTGGTTGCCGGAGCCGAGACTGCCCACCTGCCCCTGGCCGCGCTGCACCGCCCGGTCGCTGACCTGCGCCGGATCGGCGTCGTCCACCGCGCCGCCGTCCTCGCAGCGGGCCAGGTCCCGGGTGACGCCGTGTCCCCGCTCGACGGCGTACCGGGAGCCGCCGCGCAGCACCGCGTCCAGTTCCGCGCGGTCGGCGAGCCGCCACACCGCGCCCCGGCCCATGCCGCGCGGGACGGCCGGGTCGAGGCCGTCCATCAGCGCCTCGCGGATCCTCGGCAGGTCGGCCCGGTCGAGGTCGGCGGCGAGCAGCCGGACCCCGCAGGAGATGTCGAAGCCCACCCCGCCCGGGGAGACCACGCCACCGTCGGCCACGTCGGTGGCGGCGACCCCGCCGATCGGGAAGCCGTACCCCCAGTGCACGTCGGGCATGGCGTAGGAGGCGCCGACGATGCCGGGCAGGGTGGCCACGTTGGCCACCTGCTCCAGCGACCGGTCCGCACCGGCCTCGGGCAGCAGCGCCCGGGAGGCGAAGACCATCCCGGGTACCCGCATCGGCGCCCGCCGGTCGATGCGGAACCGGTACGGCGACTCCTCCACCAGGTCCATCCGGTGCGGCTACCCCGGCCCGGCCGGGTTACACCGCCGGCACCGGCCGGCGCATCCCCCAGACCCGGGGGCCGCCGCCCTCGACCGTGACGTCCCCGGTCACGGTGAACCCCAGCCGCTGGTAGAAACGGACGTTCGATGCCGAGGAGGTCTCCAGCGCCGCCGGCACGCCGGCCCGGTCCGCCTCGGCCAGCCCGGGACGCAGCACCCGCTCCCCCAGCCCCCGGCCCTGCCGGTCGGGGCGGACACCGACGGTGGCGAGCAGGAACACCGGTGCGGTCGGGCGCAGCGGCGCGCAGGCGGACTCGGCGGCCAGCAGGGCCGGGTACCGGTCGCCGGCCAGGTCCCGGGTGCGGTCGGCGAGGGTGGCCCAGACCCCGTCCGGCACCGGCCGGTCGGGGCGCAGCCAGACCGCCGCGGCGACCGGTCGGCCGCCCGGCTCGACGGCGGCCCACGACTGCCCGTAGGGCACCCCGACCGTCGCCACGGTCAACGCGAACATCGAGGTCAACCGTTCCCGGTGCCGGTCCGCCGCCACCGTCCAGTCCGTCCACGGGTAGCCGTCGAAGGCCTCCGCCAACACCTCCGCCACCCCGGTCACCAGCTCCGGTCCGATCCGGCGTATGTCGAACTCCATCGCGCGCTCCCACCCGGCCCGGTTGTTTCCGCGGGCCGAGGGCGACCGTACCGTCCGGCCGCGCGTCGACGGCGGCGGGCCGGTGACCGGCGCGACACCGCAGCGGGGAGACTGGTCGGGTACGGCGGTCGTCGTCGTACCCGACCGGTAGGAGAGCGTCCGCGTGTCCGACGTCCCCCGGTCCGTCGCAGGGACGCCCCCGGGGCGTCGGGAGCTGCGGGCGGACTGTTCCCGGTGCTTCGCGCTCTGCTGCGTGGCGCCGGCCTTCGCCGCCTCGGCGGACTTCGCGGTGGCCAAGCCGGCGGGGCGGGCCTGCCCGAACCTGGCCGGGGACTTCCGCTGCGGCATCCACGCCGGGCTGCGGGAGCGCGGCTTCGCCGGCTGCACGGTCTTCGACTGCTTCGGGGCGGGCCAGCAGGTCGCCCAGGTCACCTACGGCGGGCGGAGCTGGCGGGAGGCACCGGAGACGGCGGTGGCGATGTTCGACGTGTTCGCGGTGATGCGCCCCCTGCACGAGCTGCTGTGGTACCTGACCGAGGCGCTCGCCCTGCGCCCGCCCGAGCCGCTCGCCGGCGAGCTGCGCCGCGCGCGGGACGAGACGGTACGGCACACCGACGCCACCCCGGAGGAGGTGGTGGCGCTGGACGTGGACGGGTACCGGGCGGCGGTCAACGTGCTGTTGTCCCGGGCCGGCGACCTGGCCCGGGGGCCGGGCGGGGCCGACCGCCGGGGCGCCCACCTGATCGGGGCGGACCTGCGCCGGGTCGACCTGGTCGGGGCGAACCTGCGCGGGGCGGTGCTGATCGGCGCCGACCTGCGCGGGGTGGACCTCACCCGGGCCGACGTCACCGGGGCGGACCTGCGCGGCGCCGACCTGCGCGGCACGGACCTGCGCCGGACGGTGTTCCTGCACCAGTCTCAGCTCGACGCGGCCCGGGGCGACCGGCGGACCGCCCTGCCGGGCTCGTTGACCCGGCCGGCGCACTGGTCGGCGCTGCCGCTGACGCCGGTCCGCCGGCCCCGCGCCGCAGGCGGGGACGGACCCGACGCCGGCCACCGGGAGCGACGGGCCGGGGCTACCGCCCGGCGCGGCGGCGGACGCCCCCGGTAGGCAGCCGGGGGCGGGGCCGACGACGGACGGGTCGGGACCCGCGACGGGCGGTGGCGCAGGTGCGGATCGTGAACTGCCGACGGCGTTTGGCGGGCGGCCGGGCGGGCAGAACTGCGGCATGACCAACGAGCACCGCACCGACCAGGCGGCCACCGACGAGCCGGACGGCGCGACCGCCTTCGAGGCGTCGCTGCGCCCACCGGGCGACTCGCTGCACACCACCGACGACACCGGCGACGACTTCGCCGACCTGCCGGCCGAGGAGGCCCGACCGGCGCGGGAGACCAGCCGGGCCGGGTACGACGTGTCGGCGGTCTCGGGCACCGAGGACCCGATGGTGGAGGACCAGACCTGAGACTTCCCAGCCGTGGGCCGGGCGGGGCCGCCGGTGCCCGCCGCCGGGGCGGTCGGGCTGGGGCTGGCCCGGGGTGGGGCGCCGGGGCGGTCGGTCTGGGGCCCGGGGGTGGGGCGCCGGGCCGCGGCGTCGGGGGGCCACGCCGCGACCCGGCGGGCTCAGGTGACCCGGATCGCTCCGGACGGGCACAGCTCCACCGCGCGGTGGACGGCGTCGACGCTTCCCGGCGGCGGCTCGGCGCGGCGGAGCAGCACCAGCCCGTCGGCATCGTCCTGGTCGAAGACCTCCGGGGCGGTACGGACGCAGTTGCCGGCGCCGCAGCAGGCGTCCCGGTCGACCGTCACCCGCAGCGTCGCCCCGGCGACCGGCCGGTCGGCCAGGTCCCCCTCGGCCGGGCTCACCAGGTCACCGGCAGGGCGTCGAGGCCGAAGACGATCGAGTTGTCCCGGGTGCGCAGCTCCTGCGGGGCCGCGGCGACCCGCAGGTCGGGGAAGCGGCGGGCCAGCTCCACCAGGGCGATGCGCAGCTCGGCGCGGGCCAGCGGCTGGCCGATGCACTGGTGGACCCCGAACCCGAAGGCGACGTGCTGGTGGGCCTGCCGGTACGGGTCGAAGTCGTCCCCGTCGTCGAAGACCGCGGCGTCCCGGTTGGCCAGGGAGATCAGGACGATGGCGCCCTCACCGGCCCGGATGAGCTGCCCGCCGATCTCGGCGTCCTCGGTGGCTGCCCGGAACAGACCGGTGCGCACGATGCTGAGGTAGCGCAGCAGTTCCTCGACCACGCCCGCCGCCCGGTCGGGCTCGTCGCGCAGGATCGTGAACTGACCGGGGTGCCGGGTCAGCAGCAGCACGCTCAGCCCGATCATGTTGGCGGTCGTCTCGTGGCCGGCGATGAGCAGCAGCAGGGCCATCCCGACGAGTTCGTCGACGTCGAGCTCCCCCGGCTCGACCCGCTCGGCGATCAGCCGGCTGAGCAGGTCCTCCGACCCGTCGGGGTGGGCCCGCTTGGCCCCGATCAGCCCGCGGATGTAGTCGCGCAGCTCCTGCACGGCGGTGCGGAGCACCTCCGGCGAGGTCTGCTGGTCGAGCAGGGCCCGGCTGCGGGACTGGAAGAAGTCGTGGTCGGCGTAGGGGACGCCGAGCAGGTGGCAGATCACCATCGACGGCAACGGCAGGGCGAAGGTCGACACCAGGTCGGCCGGCGGACCGGCGGCGGCCAGGTCGGTCAGGGACTCGTCGACGGTCTGCCGGATCAGCGGCTCGATCCGCCGGACGTTCTTGATCATGAATTCGGCGGTGAGCATCCGCCGCAGCCGGGCGTGCTCGGCGCCGTCCATCCGGATGAACGAGCCCTTGACGTCCTCGGGCGCCTGCGGTGGCAGGGGCCGCAGCAACGGGAAGCCGGGCCGGGTGAGGTCGGAGCTGAACCCGGGGTGGCGGAGCAACTGCCGGACGTCGGCGTGCCGGGTGACCAGCCACGCGGCGTGCCCGGTGGGCAGCCGGACCCGGGTCACCGGGCCGACGTACCGGTCCCGCTCGCTCTCGTCGAGCAGGGCGAAGGGTCCTCGGGCGAGATTGACGGGTGGCCAGAGGGGCAGCTCCGCCTCGACGGCACGGGTCATGTCGCACACCTCCGCGACAACTGATCGTAGTCACTCAGGTGCGTTACGTTACCCATCGGTGCGTGTCGACACAACCCCCGCCGGCCCGCCGTCGGTGACCGCCGGGGGCACCGGTGGGGCCGGGACGGCGGGGCGCAGCCGGGCCACGAGCCGGGCAGTGGCGTCGCCGGCCGTCGCGGCCATCATCGGCGCCAGCCGGGTCGTGCCCATCACCGCCAGGTCCTCGGCGACGGTGGTGGTGCCGTCGAGGAAGCGCAGCACCCGCTCGGCCGGGTTGCGCGCGAAGAGCCGGTCGAAGAAGTCCGGCCCGCCGACCGTACCGGCGTCCAGCGCGCGCAGCGCGACCGCGTCCATCCACCGGTGCCGGCGCGGGTACGCGGGGGCGGGCACCGGTGGGCGACCCGCCGCGAGGGCCCGGGCCACCTGGTCGGCCTGGCGGTGCATGGCGGAGAAGGTGAAACCGGTGGAGGGCCGGGTGGCCCCGCCGGCGGTGCCGAGCCGGACCACCCGGGGCGACGGCCGGGACACGAACGGCCCGTCGGTCATCGGGATCACCCCGTTCTCCACCTCCCGGACGGTCAGCGTGGCCGGGTCCAGGCCGAGCAGGTCCCGGTACCCGGCCAGCGCCCGGTCGTACCCGTCGCCGGTGCACAGCGCCGGGGAGAACTCGGTGTACTCGACCAGGGCGTACCGGCTGCTCACCGGGAGCACGTAGCCGAAGGAGACGCCCCGGCGCGGCTGCCGGGTACGGAAGTCCATCAGCACCGCCCGGTCGGGGTCGAACACCGGTCGGGATGCCGCCAGCCACCAGCCCCGGAAGTGCTGCAACCAGGACGTCCGACCGGCCCGCGCGGGCGGCCGGGGCCGGGAGTCCAGCACCCACCGGGCCCGCAGCAGCGCCGTACCGTCGGGAGCCCGGACCGTCACCCGTGCCCCGTCGTCGTCGAGCGCGGCGACCGCCGACCGGATCCGGGTCGCGCCGAGGCGCTGTTCGGCCTCGGCGGCGCGGGCGTAGACCGGGGCGGAACGCAGCATCGCGTACCGCAGGGGGGCGAGGTCGAGCAGCCGGGAGCCGGCCGGGGTGGTCACCGCCACCCGGTCCCAGCGGGCGCTGAGCAGCGGGTCGAGGTCGTCGTCCGGGGTGCCCCAGAACGCCCAGGTCCGGTCCTGGCCGCGTTTGCGCACCGGGTCGACGACGGCGATCCGCAGCCCGCGTACCCGGTGCCGGTCGAGGGCGGCGAGGGTGAGGGACGCGGCGCCGCCCCCGCCCACCAGGGCGAGGTCGACGTCCACCGGACCGGCGCTGCTCACCGCTCCACGCTGTCACACCCCGCCCGAGCGCCGACGCGCACCCGGCCCGGCCCGGCGGCGGGCTCCGTGGGCGCGGCCGGGCGGCGACGTCGACCCCGGTGACCGGGCCGGAAAACTGCTGTCCTCGCCGGAAACCACGTTGAGCGGCGGTGGTGGAGTGTGCGAGCGTCGGGCGGTGAGCGACGACTCCCTGGCGGTCAACCGGGCGAACTGGGACGAGCGGGTGGCGGCGCACGTCGTCTCGGCCGACTACGGGGTGGCCCGGTTCCGCGCCGACCCCGGGCACCTCAGCGGCGTGGTGCGGTTCGACCTGCCCCGGCTCGGGGACGTGGCCGGGCTGCGCGGGGTGCACCTGCAGTGCCACATCGGCACCGACACCCTCTCGCTGCACCGGTTGGGCGCGCGGATGACCGGGCTGGACTTCTCCGCCCCCGCGCTGACCGAGGCGCGACGGCTGGCCGAGGCGACCGGCGCGGCCGTCGACTTCGTCGAGTCCGACGTGTACGACGCCGCGCAGGTGCTGGGCCGGGCGGCGTTCGACCTGGTGTACACGGGCGTCGGCGCGTTGTGCTGGCTGCCGGACATCCGGCGCTGGGCCCGGGTCGTGGCGGACCTGCTGCGCCCCGGCGGGCGGCTGTTCCTGCGCGAGGGGCACCCGATGCTGTGGGCGGTCGACGAGGCGCGTGGCGACGGGCTGCTGACCGTCGAGTACCCGTACTTCGAGCAGCCCGAACCGTGCGTCTGGGACGACGCCGGGACGTACGTGACGACCGACGCCACGTTCACCCGGACCGTGACGCACACCTGGAACCACGGGCTGGGCGAGCTGGTGACCGCGCTGCTGGCGGAGGGGTTCGAGCTGACCATGCTGGTGGAGCACGACAGCGTCCCGTGGGAGGCGATCCCGGGGCGGATGGTGCGCGACGACGCCGACGAGTGGCGGCTGCGGGACCGGCCGGGGCGGTTGCCGCTGACGTACACCCTCCAGGCCCGCCGGCGGCCCTGACGCGACCGGGCACCGGGCGCACCAGCGCCCGGACCGGCCCGCCGGGTGACCAGCCCGGCATCGACCCCTCCGGGGTGACCAGCCCGCCATCCGCACCCCAGCCGGGTGCCGCGGTGGACATGTGACGGCAACGAAGAATTCTCATTTTCACCGGGTCGAGGTCCCAACCGCCCTAGTGTTGGGCACACCGGTGTTCGTCACGGAGTTGGCCACCCGAACGGCGTCCCACGCAGTCAGCGGACGAAAAGTGAGGGAAGACGCGTATGAAGGCGAAGACACTGACCGTATCGGCGGCGCTCGGCGTGGGGCTCGGCACGCTGCTGTTCCCGGCCGCCGCGCTCGCGGTCACCACCGTGTCACCGGCGACCACCCCCGTCGGCGGGACGGTGGTCCTGACCACCTCGTGCAACCCGAACAGCGGTGACGCGATCTTCCGCGTCACCGGCCCGGACCGGGACCAGAACGTCCGCTCCACCACCGCCGCGGCCGGCGGCGGGTTGAGCGCCGAACTCTTCACCGCCGGGTTCACCCTGGGCACGTACACGGTCGCCGCCACCTGCGGCGACGGCACCGACGCCGGGAGCGCGACGTTCACCGTCACCCCGATCGGGGGCGCACCGGCCGGTGACGGCGGCACCG
>NZ_LRQV01000116.1 GCF_001567585.1 Micromonospora rosaria | reverse complement strand
CGGGGCGGGGGTGTGGGGGGCGCTGCTCCTGGAGGCCGCCCACGCCGCTGCCGGCTGTGGTGACGAGCGTGGTGTGGCGGACCTGCTCGATCAGGCTGCCGGGGTCGCCGAGTGGGTCGGCGACGGTGGCGACCAGCACCGGACCGGCTTCGGGTCGGCCGCTGTCGCGCTGGCCGAGGTCGTGACGGCGGCCGGGTTGGGTGACCCGGGGCGGGCGGTACGGCGGCACGAGCAGGTGACCGGGCAAGAGCCGTGGGGGCGGCTGCCGGCCGAGCACCGGGCGGCGTACCTGATGGACGTCACCCGGGCGTACCTCCAACTCGGTGACCTGGCCGGGGCGGGACGGACGCTGGTGGAGGCGGACCGGATCGCGGCGGCGGAGGTCCGGTGGCGACCGGCGGGACGCCGGGTGCTCGCCGAGGTGTACCGCGACGGACCGGCCCTGGCCGGGGTGGCCCGACTGGCGGCAGCGGCCGGGGTGGCGGCGGCCGGGATGGCGGCGGGGACAGCGACGGTCGGGGTGGCCCGGTGACCGGGCCGAGCCTCTCGCCGGCCCAGGTCCGCAACCGGCTGATCCTCTCCGCCCGCTGGATCCTCCGCGACCACCGTCCCGGCGCGGACGGCCGGTGCCCGATCTGCCGGGTGCCCGACTGCCACGCCGCCACCACCGCCCGCTCCGTCATCCACTCCCACTCCCCTGGAGTTGATCATGGAGTTGGCGTCGCCGAATCCGACGCTCGGCAACGGTAACTCCATGATCAACCCGGGGGCACCAGAGGGCGACACGCTGAGACGCGACTCGCCGGGGGCTCTTTACAACGAAAACCATTTCCAACAAGATGGAGGCGGCTGGGGAGACGGACGGGAGTCGTGATGGGTCATCTGCTGGTCGTGGAGAGTTGGGTGGGCGCGATGAGCGCCCTGTTGCCGAGAGCCATCCGGGAGGCCGGGCACCGGTTCACGTTCCTCACCCGGGACCTGCACCACTACCTGCGCGCCACCCCCGCCGGGACGATCCACCCCCTGCTGGCGGCGGAGAACGTGCTCACCACCGAGACCAACGACGTACCGGCGCTGCTGGCACACGCGGCCCGGCTGCACGACACGTTCGGCTTCGACGGGGTGCTCACCTCCTGCGACTACTACCTCGGCACGGTCGCCCGGCTCGCTGACCACCTCGGGCTGCCCGGCGCCGACCCGGCCGCCGTCGAGCGGGCGTACCGCAAGGACCTGGCCCGGGACGCGCTGCACCGGGCCGGGGTGCCCGGCCCGGCCTTCGCCGTCGCCGAGGGCTGGGCGGAGGCGGTCGCCGCCGCCGACCGGATCGGGTACCCGCTGGTCGTCAAGCCGGTCGACCTCTGCGCCGGGATGCACGTGCGGCGGGTCGACGACCGCGCCGGGCTGCGGGCCGCCGTGGACGCGCTCGCCGGGTTCCCGGTCAACGCCCGCCGGCAGGCCCGGGTGCCGCTGATCCTGCTGGAGGAGCTGCTCACCGGCCCGGAGGTGAGCGTCGAGACGGTCACCGTGGCCGGGGCGACCACCGTCGTCGGGGTGACCGGCAAGCGCCTCGCCGGGGCGCCCTGGTTCGTGGAGAGCGGCCACGACTTCCCCGCCGACCTGCCGCCGGCCACCGCCCGCGCCGCCGCCGACACCGCCGTCGCGGCGCTGGCCGCCGTCGGCCTGGACCACGGGGTGGCCCACACCGAGCTACGGCTGACCCCGGCCGGCCCCCGGGTGGTCGAGATCAACCCCCGGCCCGCCGGCAACCAGATCACCGAACTGGTCCGCCGGGTCACCGGCGTCGACCTGCCGATGGCGTACGCGCAGCTCGCGCTCGGCGAGCAGCCGGACCTCACCCCCACCGACACCGGGGTACGCAGCGCCGCCATCGCCTTCCTGCTGCCGCCCCGGGCCGGTACCGTCGCCGCGATCACCGGCACCGACCGGCTCGCCGCCGACCGGCGCGTGGTGGACCACGCGGTCAAGCCGGCCGGGCACCGCACCGACGACGCCAGCAGCAACAACAGCTACCTCGGGCACGTGACCACGGTGGACACCACCGGCGCCGGGGCGCTCGCCGCCGCCGAGGAGCTGGTGGCCGCCCTCGGCGTCCGGTACGCCGACGAGCTGGCCGGGGTGCCCGCGTGAGCGCCCCCACCAGCGTCGGGGCGTACCGGTCGGTGGCCGACCTGGTGGCGGCGGCGCTGGCCGGACGGCTCGGGCCGGACCCGGCGCGCTCGCGGGTCAGTGTCGGCTTCGTCACCCGGCAGGGCGCCCGGCACACCGGGCGGGGCCGGGCGTACCGCAACCACGTGCTGAGCCTGCGGGTCGGGGCGGCGGTCGGCTGCTGCGCCGTGGAGCCGGGCGAGCTGCCCGACGAGGTGGCGTACGACTGCGTCGGGATGAGCGTCGCCGAGCTGCTGGCCCACCCGCTCGCCCCGGTCCGGGTGGCCGCGCTGGACGCGTACCTGATGGCGGTCCGGCCGCACGCGGACGCCTGCCCCGACCCGGTGCTGGTGCCCGGCGGGTCGTCGCTGGCCAAGTCGACCGCGCGGGCCGCGGCCGTGCTGGCGCTGCTGCCGGCCGAGCCGGGCGCGACGGTGCTGGTGGTCGGAGTGGTCAACTCGCTGCTCGCCGGGCTGCGCGAGCGCGGGCTGCGCTACCTGCCCTGCGACCGGGCCGGCGGCGGCACCGAGTGGGGCGAGCCGTGCCGGCCCGACCCGACCCCGCTGCTCGCCGCCTGCGACGCGCTGCTGGTCTCCGGCATGACGCTGGGCAACGGGACCTTCGAGCCGCTGCTGGCGCACGCCCGGGACACCGGCAAACCGCTGGTCGCCTTCGCCCAGACCGGCAGCGCGGTGCTGCCCCGGTTCCTCGGGGCCGGGCTGACCGCCGTCTCGGCGGAGCCGTACCCGTTCTTCTGGCTCGACGGCGGGCCGAGCACGCTCTACCGGTACCGGGCGGCGGCATGAGCGCCCCGGACCTGCTCGCCCTGGTCGGCCGGACCCCGGTGACGTACGTGCAGGTGCCGCTGCCGTACCGGCACGGCGGGTTCTGGGCCAAGGTGGAGTACGCCAGCCCCGGCGGGATGAAGGCCCGCGCGGCGGTCGCCATGCTCACCGGGGCCCGTGCCCGGGGCGAGCTGCGCCCGGGTGCCCCGGTGGTCGAGTCGACCAGTGGCACCCTCGGCGTCGGGTTGGCGCTGGCCGGGCAGGCCCTCGGCCACCCCGTCCACCTGGTGGTGGACCGGGAGCTAGAGTCGTCGATGCGCGCCCTGCTGCGCGCGTACGGGGCCCGGCTGGAGATCGTCGAGCGTCCCGACCCGGTCGGCGGCTGGCAGCGGGCCCGGCTGGACCGGCTCGCCGCCGTCCGGGCCACGCTGCCGGGCGCGTGGTGGCCGGACCAGTACCACAACCCCGACAACGCGACCGGGTACGCCGGGCTCGCCGACGAGCTGGCCCGCCAGGTCGACGGGGTGGACGTGCTGGTGTGCAGCGTGGGCACCGGCGGGCACAGCGCCGGGGTGGCCCGCGCGCTGCGCCGGCACTGGCCCCGGCTGCGCCTGGTCGGGGTGGACACCGTCGGGTCGACCATCTTCGGCCAGCCCGCCCGGCCCCGGCTGATGCGCGGGCTGGGCAGCAGCATCCACCCGGGCAACGTGGACCACGCCGCCTTCGACGAGGTGCACTGGGTGGGGCCGGGCGAGGCGGTGGAGAGCTGCCGCCGGCTGGCCCAGTACGCCTTCGTCACCGGCGGCTGGAGCACCGGGGCGACGGCCCGGGTCGCCGCCTGGGTGGCGCGTACCGAGCCGGGGGCCCGGGTGCTGGCGGTCTTCCCCGACGGCCCGCACCGGTACCTCGACTCGATCTACGACGACGGCTGGTGCGCCCGGCACGGGCTGCTCGGCCCGACCCGGGGACATCCGGTGGAGATCCCGCACCCGTGGGCGGTCGAGGTGACCCGGTGGAGCCGCTGCCGGACCGTCCTCGCCCCGGCGGCGACCGGTGCCTGCACCCCGCCGGTCCCGGCCGGCACCGTCGTCCCGGGCCGGGCCGCGCGGGTGCCGGCATGAAGCTGCGGTGGCGGGGGTACCCGCTGGTGCTGCGCGAGCCGCTGCGCATCTCCCGGTCCACCATGGACCGGCGCGACGCCGTCCAGGTGAGCCTGGCGCACGCCGGGGTCACCGGGCACGGCGAGGTGGTGACCAGCCGGTTCCTCGGCCTGGACCGGACCCGGATCGACACCGAGCTGACCGGGCTGGTCGACCGGATCGCCGGGTACCCGGACCCGACGGCGCTCCGCGCCGACCTGCCGGCCCTCGCCACCGGCTTCCACCTCGGCGTCGTGGCCGCGCTCGACGCCGCCGTGCACGACCTGCTCGGTCGGCTCGCCGGGCAACCGGTGCACCGCCTGGTCGGAGCGCCGGAGCCGGGGGCGGTGCCGACCGCGTACACCGTCGGGTTGGTCGCCCCGGCGGCGGCGGGGGTGGCCGCCGGGCGGCTGGCCGCCGCCGGGTTCGGGGTGCTGAAGGTGAAGGCCGGCGACGACCACGACGTGGCCCGGGTCGCGGCGGTACGGGCCGCCGCGCCGGACGCCCGGCTGCTGCTCGACCCGAACGGCGGCTGGACGCCCGAGCAGGCCGTCCGGCGGCTCGACGCGCTGGCCCGGTACCGGGTGGAGATGGTCGAGCAGCCGGTACCGGCCGGTCGGGTGGACCGGCTGGCCTGGGTGGCCGCCCGCACCCCGGTGCCGGTGGTCGTCGACGAGGACGCGGCCACCGAGGCCGACCTGCCCCGGCTCGCCGGCGCGGTGGCCGGGGTGAACGTCAAGCTCGCGAAGTGCGGCGGGATCCGGGCCGCCACCCGGATCGTCGCCGCCGCCCGCGAGCACGGGTTGGCGGTCATGCTCGGCTGCCTGGTCACCAGTTCGCTCGGCATCGCCCCGGCGCTGCACCTCGCCGGGTACGCCCGCTGGGTCGACCTGGACGGGCACCTGCTGCTGGCCGACGACCCGTGGACCGGCCTCGGTGGCCACGACGGGACGTTGCACCTGACCGGTACCCCCGGTCTGGGCGTGACGCCCCGGCGGCGTTCTCCACACGTGACGCCCCGGCGACCCGAGGGGGCCGGCTGCGGCGATGCGGGGGTGGCCCGGTGACCGCGACCTGGCGGACGCTGCGCGGCTTCTCCCCGGCGATCCAACTGCTGGTGGTCAACCAGTTCGGCGTCAACGTCGGCTTCTACCTGCTGCTGCCCTTCCTCGCCGGGTACCTCGCCGACGACGTCGGGCTCTCCGCCGCGCTGATCGGGCTGATCCTCGGCGTACGCAACCTCAGCCAGCAGGGGCTGTTCCTGCTGGGCGGCACCGCCGCCGACCGGCTCGGCTCCCGTGGCGTGATCATCGCCGGCTGCGCGCTGCGGACCGTCGGGTTCGGGCTGTTCGCGGTCGGGGTGTCGCTGCCGGTGCTGCTCGCCGCCTCGGTGCTCTCCGGGCTGGCCGGGGCGCTGTTCAACCCGGCGGTCCGGACGTACCTGGCGCAGGCGGCCCCGGAGCGGCGGGCCGAGGCGTTCGCCCTGTTCAACGTCTTCGCCAGCGCCGGCTCCCTGGTCGGGCCGCTGCTCGGCGGGGCGCTGCTGCTCGTCGACTTCCGGGCCGCCGCGCTCGGCGCGGCCGGGATCTTCGCGCTGCTCACCGTCGCCCAGGTGCTGGTCCTGCCGGCGCAGCCGAGGGTGGCCAGCGGGCAGAGCGTCCTCGGCGACTGGCGGGAGTGCGCCACCGACCGCCGGTTCCTCGCCTTCACCCTCGCCCTGAGCGCCCTGTACGCCGCGCAGAACCAGCTCTACCTGGTACTGCCGGTGCACGCCGAGCGGGCCGCCGGGCACCCGGCGGCGGTCGCCGCGCTCTTCGTGGTCTCCACCGTCGCCACCCTGGCCTGGCAGGTGCCGGTCACCGCCTGGTTGCAGCGGCGGACGGCCCGGGGGCCGGCGATCGCGCTCGGGCTGGCCGTGCTGGGGGCCGGTTTCCTGCTGCCGCTGGTCACGCTGCCCGGCCCGGCTCCGCTCCGGCTGCTGCCGGTGCTCGGCGCGGCGCTGCTGCTCGCGGTCGGGGTGCTGGTCGCCCAGCCGTTCGTGCTGGAGCTGATCCCGGCGTTCGCCCGGGACGGGCTGACCGGCACCTACTTCGGACTGTTCTACCTGGTCTCCGGGGTGGTGGCGGCGGCCGGGACGGCGGCCGTCGGCCGGGCCATGGACGGCGGCGACGAGGCGGTACCGCCGGTCGCCTGGCTGCTCTGCGCCGGGCTGGGGCTGGCCTCGGCCGGGGCGGTGGCGCTGCTGCACCGGGCCGGCTGGCTCGACCCGAGGCCCGCGCCGGCCGTACCCGCCACCGCCGCCACCGCCGTCGCCGGGGAGGGCCGGTCGTGATCGAGGAAACCGGGCCGGTGGTCGACTCGGCGAACCTGCTCACCGACAACCCCGAGCTGTACGAGGCGCAGTTCCCCGACCCGGAACACCTCGCCGGCCGGTTCGTCGCCGACCTGGTCGAGCGGTACGCCCCACCGGCACCCGCCGGGCGGCGGCTGCTCGACGTGGGCTGCGGCACCGGCCGGGACGCCGGGTACCTGGCCGGGCTGGGCTGGGCGGTGACCGGGCTCGACATCTCGCCCCGGATGCTGGCGTACGCCCGGCAGCGGCACCCCGACGTGCGCTTCGTCGAGGCCGATCTGCGCGACTTCGCCCTGCCCGCCCGCTTCGACGTGGTGACCTGCCTGGACAGCGCCCTGCTGTACTGCCACGGCAACGCCGACCTGAACGCCTTCCTCGACCGTTGTCACGCCCACCTGCGGCCGGGCGGGCTGCTGGTCGCCGAGATGCGCAACGGCGCGTACTTCCTCGGTGGCGGGGGCGCGGAGCTGCTCGACGGGGTCCGGACCCGGACGGTGCGCTGGCGCGGCACCCCGTACACGTCGCACACCCTGTTGTGGCTCGACCACGCTGAGCAGTTGCTGCGACGGAGGCGGACGTGGACCTGGCCCGGCTGTCCCGACCCGCTGGTGCAGACCTCCGCGTGGCGGCTGCTCTTCCCGATGGAGCTGCGGCACCGGCTGGACACCGCCGGCTTCGACGTGCTCGCCCTCTTCGACACCCCCGGCCCGCGTACCGACCCGCCGTGGCGGGCGGACGCCGCCCTGGGCGGCGGGCTCACCGGGGACCGGCTGCACCTGGTCGCCCGCCGCCGCGCCGAGAACGTCCCGTGCTGACGGCACGGCCGAACCATCCGTGCCAGGAAAGGAACCACCCATGAACCCCTTCGTCCGTACGCCGACAGTGAGCCGGCGGGCGCTGCTCGGCGGCGCGGTCGCCCTCTCCACCGCCGCGCTGACCGGCTGCGGCGGCCGTTCAGGCGCACCCGCGCCGGGCCCCGGCTCGCCGCGCCGGGGCGGGCGGCTGCGCGCCGCCTTCGCCGGGGGCGGCGCCAACGAGACCCTCGACCCGCACCTGGCGAACCTCTTCAACGAGGCGTCCCGGGCCAAGGCGGTCTTCGACAAGCTCGCCGACTACGGCGGGGACGTCTCGATCGTGCCCCGGCTGGCCAGCGGCTGGGAGCCGAACGCCGACCTGACCCGGTGGCGGGTCACCCTGCGGGAGGCCACCTTCCACGACGGCAGCCCGGTCCGCGCCCGGGACGTGCTGTACAGCTACGCCCGGATCGCCGACCCGAAGCGGGCCTTCCGGGCGCGGGCCAGCCTGGCCCTGATCGACCTGCCCGCCAGCCGGGCGGTGACCGACCGGCAGGTCGAGTTCGCCCTGGTCCGGCCGTACGCCGAGTTCCCGAACCTGCTGGCCACCTTCGGCGCGTACGTGGTGCCGGAGGGGTCGGAGAACTTCGACCGGCCGATCGGCTCCGGCCCGTTCCGGTTCGACTCGTTCCAGCCGGGGCGCAGCCTGCTGCTCAGCCGCTACGACGACCACTGGGACGGCACGCCGTACCTCGACGAACTGGAGTACCTGACCGCCAACGAGGAGTCGGCCCGGATCAACGCGCTGCTCGGCGGTCAGGTGGAGTACGCGCACGACGTCACCCCGACCACCGCCCGCACGTACGAGCGGGACGACCGGGTGCGCGTCACCCGGATGCCGAACAGCACCATGCAGGGCTTCACCATGAAGGTCGACCGGCCGCCCTTCGACAACCGGGACCTGCGCGAGGCGATGTTCCTGCTCACCGACCGGCAGCAACTCGTCGACACGGTGCTCTCCGGCGCCGGGCAGATCGGCAACGACCTGTACGGCAAGGGGTACCAGTACTACGCCGACGACATCCCGCAGCGCACCCCCGACCTGGACCGGGCCCGCTTCCTGATCGACCGGGCCGGTGCCCGGGGGCTCACCGTCAAGCTGGACACCGCCGCCGTGGCCAGCGGTTTCGTCGAGGCGGCCAGCACCTTCGCCGAGCAGGCGAGCACGGTGGGGCTGACCGTGGTGCCGACCACCGGCAACAAGGACACCTACTGGAAGGACATCCTCGACGGCGGGGTGCTGGCCTGCTACCGCTCCGGCGCGATGCCGATCGAGACGCACATCTCCCAGCGGCTGCTGACCAACAGCACCACCAACGCCACCGGGTGGGCCCGCCCCGACTTCGACGCCCGCTACGTCCGCGCGATCTCCAGCGCCGACGAGGGCACCCGCCGGCAGGCGTACGGCCAGATGCAGCGGATGCTGCACGCCGAGGGCGGCTTCCTGATCTGGGGGTTCGCCGACTTCCTGGTCGCCAGCGCGCCGAGGGTCGGCGGGGTGGCCGCCGACGCCCCCGCCAACACGCTGGACTGGGCCCGCTTCGACAAGGTCTGGCTGGGTTGAGCCTGCCCCGGTACGCGACCGGGCGGCTGCTGCTCGGCCTGGGCCAGGTGGTCGGCGTCGCCACCCTGGTCTTCGTGCTGACCGAGGCGCTGCCCGGCGACGCCGCCGTGGTGATCGCCGGGGACCAGCCCGACCCGGAGCGGATCGCCGCCGTCCGGACCGCCCTGGAACTGGACCGCCCGGCCTGGCAGCGGTACCTGGACTGGCTGGCCGACCTGCTCCGGGGCGACCTGGGCGTCTCGCTGGTCTCCGGCCGCCCGGTCGCCGACGTGCTCACCGCCAACGCCGGCCCCACCGTGCTGCTCGCCGTGCTCACCCTGCTGCTGCTCGTCCCGCTCGCGGTCGGGGTGGGGATGCTCGCCGCCCGCCGCGAGGGCGGCCGGCTGGACCGGGCGCTGTCGGCCACCGTGGTGGGCCTGTACGCGATCCCCGAGTTCGCCCTGGCGGTCCTGCTGGTCGCCCTCTTCGGGGTGCACCTCGGCTGGTTCCCGCCGACCGCCGTCGGCACCGGTGGGAACCTGCTGGCCCAGCCGGCCGTCCTGGTGCTGCCGCTGGTGGTGCTGCTGGCCCGGCCGGTCTGCTCGCTCAGCCGGCTCACCCGGGCCGGGATGATCGAGGCGGCCGGCTCGGCGTACGTGGCGCACGCCCGGCGGCTCGGCGTGCCGGGGCACCGGCTCTGGCTGGGCCACGCGCTGCCCAACGCCCTCGCCCCGGTGGTGCAGCAGCTCGCCCGCACCACCGACTGGCTGCTCGGCGGGGTGATCGTGGTGGAGGCGGTCTTCGTCGTCCCCGGCCTGGGCACCGCCCTGGTCGACGCGGTCACCGCCCGGGACGTCCCCACCATCCAGGGCCTCTGCGTGCTGGTCGCCGTGGTCACCGTCACCGTGAATCTCGCCGCCGACCTGGTGGCGTTCCGGCTCGCGCCGGCTGCCCCGGTGGCCCGGTGAGCGCGGCACGCGGGCGGGGCCGGGCGGCCACCGGTGGCCCGGTGAGCGCGGCGCGCGGCCGGCGGCGGGCGGTCGCCGGCACGCTGCTGCTCGCCGTACCGCTGCTGGTCGCCCTGGTCGGGCCGGTGCTCGCCGGTGACCCGGCGCAGCGCGGCCGGCCGTTCACCGCCGACGGTCCCCTCGGGACGGACTTCGTCGGCCGGGACGTGCTGGATCAGCTCCTGCTCGGAGGGCGCTCCGTGGTCGGGGTGGCGGTCGCCGCCACCGCCCTGGCGTACCTGCTCGGTGTGCCCCTGGGGTGGTGGTCCGCGACGACCCGGCGGCGTTGGCTGGACGAGCTGCTGATGCGCCCGCTGGACCTGCCGCTCGCGGTACCGGCGCTGCTGCTGTTGATCCTGCTCTCCGCGACCGCGCCGCGCGGGCCGGTGACCCTGGTGCTGATCGTCGCCCTGATCGGCCTGCCCGAGGTGGCCCGGATCAGCCGGGCCGCCGCGCTGCCGCTGGCCCACGGGCCGGCGATGGAGGCGATGCGGCTGTACCGGGAGAGCTGGTGGCGCCGCGCCGTCGGGTACGTCGGTCGCGGGGTCCGGCGGGTGCTGCTGGCCGACGCCGGAGTGCGCTTCATCGGCGCGCTGTACCTGGTCGCCACCGCCAGCTTCCTCGGCATCGGGGTGGCCCCGGACGCCGCCGACTGGGCGGTGATGGTGGACCGCAACCGGGCCGGCCTGGCCCTGCAACCGTGGGCGGTGGTGGCGCCCGCGCTCCTCGTCGTCGCCCTCGCCGTCGGCGTCAACCTCCTCACCGACGAGCTGGTAAGGAAGGGCCCCTTGTTAACGCATACGGTAGAGAAGGGTCCCCTTCTCACCACCGCATCCGACGGCGAGGTGGGGCGGTGAGCGGGGTGCTGCTGCGGGTCGCCGCGCTGCGCGCCGAGGCCGGTGGCCGGCGGCTCGTCGACGACGTCTCGTTCACCCTGGCCGCCGGGCGGGTGCTCGCCCTGGTCGGGATGTCCGGCAGCGGCAAGACCACGATCGGCCGGGCGCTGCTCGGCGAGGCCGGGCCGGGGGTCCGGCTGACCGGCCGCGTCGAGGTCGCCGGCCGCCCGGTCGACCCGGCGCACCCGCCACCGGCGGGCACGGTCGGGTACGTCCCCCAGCAGCCCTCGGCGGTGCTCAACCCGGTCCGCCGCGTCGGTACCGTGCTGCACGAGATCGCCCGCCGGCACCTGCCGCCCGGCGGTACGTGGCGCGAGCGCCGGGACCGGCCGCGTCGGGCGGTACGCGAGGCCCTGCGCCGGGTGGCCCTCCCCACCGACCGGGACCTGCTGCGCCGCTTCCCGCACCAACTCTCCGGCGGCCAGCAGCAGCGGCTCGTCGTCGCGCACGCCCTGCTGGCCGGGGCCCACCTGCTCGTCGCCGACGAGCCCACCACCGGCCAGGACAACCTCACCCGCCGGGACGTGGCGGCCGAACTGTCCGCGCTGGCCGGGGCCGGGATGGCCGTGCTGCTGCTCAGCCACGACCTGCACCTGGTCCGGGCGGTCGCCGACGAGATGCTGGTCCTGCACCGGGGGCGACGGGTCGAGGCCGGGCCGACCGCCGAGGTCTTCGCCGCGCCCCGCCACGAGTGGACCCGCCGGCTGCTCGCCGCACCGCCCGCCGACGCCCGCCCCGGCACCGCGTCGTGCCTGACCGAAGACCGGCCCGGCACCCCGTCACGCCTGGCCCACGACCGGCCCGGCACCCCGTCACGCCTGGCCCACGACCGGCACACCGCCCCGTCGCGCCTAGCCCACGAACGGCCCGGTACCCCACCGTGCCTGACCGACGACCGGCCCGGAACGCCGGAGCGACCGTCGCTGCTCGCGGTCGCCGACCTGGTCGCCGAGCACACCGGGGGCGGGCGGCGGCGGACGGTCTTGACGGGGGTGGGCCTGACCCTCGCCGCCGGGGAGTGCCTCGCCCTGGTCGGCCGCTCCGGCAGCGGCAAGACCACCCTGGCCCGGTGCGTCGCCGGCCTGCACCGGCCGCGCGCCGGCACCGTCCGGCTGGCCGGCCGGCCGCTCGCCACCACCCTGGACCGGCGGGACCGCGCCGACCTGGCCGCCGTGCAGTACGTCTTCCAGGACGCGCGGGCCAGCTTCGACCCCGGGCGGCCGGTCCTCGACCAGGTGGCCCGCCCGGCGGTACGGCTGGGTGGCCGGTCGGTCGGCGCGGCCCGCGAGGCGGCCCGCGCCGTGCTGGACCGGGTGGGGCTGGCCGGGCACCTGGTGACCCGCGACCCGGGCCGGCTCTCCGGCGGGGAACTGCACCGGGCCGCCCTGGCCCGCGCCCTGCTCGCCGGACCCCGGGTGCTGATCTGCGACGAGATCACCGCCGGCCTGGACGCCGTCACCCGGGACCGGATCCTGACCCTCGTCGACGAGCTGCGCCGGGCGGACGGCCTCGCCCTCCTGGTGATCAGCCACGACCGGGAGGTGGTCGCCCGGCTCGCCGACCGGGTGGCCGTTTTGCACGACGGCCGGGTCGTCGAGGACGGCCCGGCCGCCACCATGCTCACCGCGGCCCGCCACTCGTTGAGCCGATCGTTGCTGCACGACGCCGCGCAGGGGGCCCGGCAGCCGCACCCGCACGGCGACGTCTCGCCGACCCCCGCCACCGCCCGGCGACCTGCCCCCGACCAGCACCGCCGCACACCGATGTGCGGCCCGACCAGCACAGGAAAGAGTCAGCTCGAATGATCAGCACCACCGCCGGTGGGTACCGCGTCCAGCTCGCCGGGCGGCACCATCTCGACGGCGCGCGCAGCGTCATGCTGGACACCTTCTACCACGTCTTCGGCTACGGGTACCGGCCCGAATGGCACTTCGACGTGATCGACCTCGACGGCACGTACCTGCGGCCGGAGCGGCACGCGCTCTTCGTCGCGACCCTCGACGAGCAGGTGGTGGGTACCACCGCCGTCCGGGCCGCCGGCCCGAAGTCCCCGCCGCACCCGGGGTTCCTCGCCGAGCGGTACCCGGACGCCACCACCGCCCAGCTCTTCCGGGTGTACGTGCACCCGGGGCACCGGCGGCGTGGACTGGCCCGTGCCCTGGTGGACCTGGCCGTCGCGTTCGTCGCCGGGCAGCCCGGGTACCGGCGGCTGTACCTGCACACCGACACCGGGGTACCGGGCGCGGAGTCGTTCTGGCGGTCGGTCGCCGTCCCGGTCCACGACGCCCGCGACGACACCTGTCGGACGGTGCACTTCGAGATCCCGCTGCCGGGGCGCACCCCGGCCGTACCGGCGCTGGCCGGCCGGGCTCCCGGCCGGTCCTGAACGCGCGGCGGGGTGACCCCGGCGTACGGGGCCACCCCGGTCGGCAACGCTCAGGCCGACGGGCCGAAGGGTGCCAGGCCGAAGGGTGCCAGGCCGAAGGGTGCCAGGCCGAAGGGTGCCAGGCCGAAAGGGGACGGGCCGAAGGCCAACGGAACGGCTCAGGTTGCCGGGCCGAAGGGTGTCGGGCTCAGGTCGACGCGTCGGCGAGCAGGAGGTCGACCTGCCCCAGGGCTTCCCGGAGGCCCTCCGCCGCCCCCATAGCGAGGATCTGGTCGAGGTGGTCGGTGCTGGCGAAGTGGCTGACCAGTGTCATCCGGGTACCGGTGTCGGTCGCCTCCAGGGTGACGACGGCGTGGGTCGGCACGTCGGTGGGCAGCGGCTCGCCGTCCTCGCCGGCGAAGCCGTCGTCGAACTCCAGCCGGTGCGGCGGGTCGATCGCGGTGATCGTCCACCAGCCGCGCGCCTTCTCCCCGTCCGGCCCGGTCATGTGGTAGCGGACCTGGCCGCCGGCCTCGAACTCGTACCGGTCGACGGTGGCCGGCCAGGTCGGCGGCCCCCACCACCGCTCCACCTGGCGTGGGTCCTGCCAGATCCGCCAGACGCGGTCGACGCTGGCGGGGAACTCCGAGACGACCGTCAGCGTCAACGCCTGGTCGTCGCGGTGGGTACTCACCACAGGCATGGGAATGTCACCTCTCTGGGTCTTCGGCGAGAATCTGGTCGATGGCGTGGACGCGGTCCCGCCAGATCCGCTCGTACGCGTCGAGCAGGCGGGCCGCGCGGCGCAGCGCCGCCGGGTTCCCGTGCACCACCTGCTCCCTTCCGCGCCTCTCCTTGGTAACGAGGGCGGCTCGTTCCAGCACCGCCACGTGTTTCTGCACGGCGGCGAAGCTCATCGGGTAGTGCCGCGCGAGGGTGGAGACCGACTGCCCGTGGCGCAGCACCCGGGTGACGATGTCGCGGCGCGTGGCGTCGGCGAGGGCGTGGAAGATCCTGTCGACCGCCGCGCCGCCCGCCTCATCTACAACCATGTGGTTGCACGTTAGCGACCGCGCCGACGTGGCGCAACCAGGTCACGGACCCCCCTGGCCGAGAGGGGACAGGAAGAACTTCGCCAGCCCTGGACAGCCGACGACGGTGTAACTACCTTCGCATCCATGACTCCTTACGAACTGGATGCTCGCGCCTGGCAGGAGAGCTGGGACCGGCAGCAGGAGGCGTACCTGCCGGACCGCGAGCACCGGCTCACCGCCCTGCTCGACGCGGTCGAGGCCGTGGTCGACTCCCCCACCCCGCTCCTGCTCGACCTGGCCGGTGGCACCGGCTCCATCAGCCTGCGTGCGCTGGAGCGCTTCCCGCAGGCCCGCCCCACCCTGGTCGACCTCGACCCGGTGCTGCTCGGCCTCGCCGAGGCGTCCCTGGCCGACCGGGTCACCATCGTCACCGCCGACCTGCTCGACCCGGCCTGGTCGACGACGCTGCCGCACACCGGGTACGACGCGGTGTTCACCGCCACCGCCCTGCACTGGCTCCCCGCCGACCGGCTCACCACGCTGTACGCCGAGGTCCGCGAGATCCTGCGCCCCGGCGGCCTCTTCGTCAACGCCGACCACATGCCCGACGACGGGCTGCCCGGCCTCAGCGACAAGCTCACCGCCCGGGCCACCGCCCGCCGGGACGCCCGGTACCGGGCCGGCGCGGTGCTCTCCTGGGAGAACTGGTGGGCGCACGCCGCCGCCGACCCGACCCTCGGCCCGCTGGTCGAGAAGCGCCGGCAGGTCTACCCGAGCGGGCACAGCCAGGACTTTCTGCCGCCGGTCGGCTGGCACCTGGACGCCCTGCGGGCCGCCGGCTTCAGCGAGGTCGGCACGATCTGGCGGGGCGGCACGGACGCCGCCGTGGCAGCCGTCCGCTGACCGCCCCGGCCGGCACCGCACCGGCGAGCACCGCACCGGCCGGCACCGTACCGGCCCCCGGTCAGCTTCCGGTCGGGATCGGGTCGTCGTACTGGCCGGACGGGCCGGTGAAGTGCCGGCCGGAGACCTGCGGCCAGGCGTTGGGGCGGCAGCCGTGCAGCCCCAACGTCTGCTGCTGCATCACCGGCGCCGGCCCGCCCCGGCGGGGACACAACTCGTGCCCCCGGCCGAGCCGGTGCCCCACCTCGTGGTTCACCAGGTACTGCCGGTAGGTCTCCAGGTCACCGTCGAAGTGCGGCACCCCGTCGACCCAGCGGGCCACGTTGAGCACCACCCGGTCACCGCTGCGGCAGGAGGTGTACCGGTCGGTGAGGTCGTTGCAGAGCCGGCTGCGGGTGACCGGCGTGGCCAGGTGCACGGTGAAGTCGGCGGCGGTGTCCGGGCCGACCCGCTGCAACCGCCACCGCCCCTGCGCCGTCCAGCCCCGCTCGTCGGCGAGGATCGCGGCGACCTCCCGGCCGAACCGTTCCGCGTCGAGGTTCTCGATGCCCACCTCGACCACGACCCGGTAGCGCAGCAACCGGCCGTCGCGCCCGGCGACCGCGCCGGTGGTCCTGGCGGTGACGAACCGGCCCGCGCCCCGCTGCGGGTAGCTGATCGCCGGGTCGGGGGGCGG
Source organism: Micromonospora rosaria (assembly GCF_001567585.1). Lineage (GTDB taxonomy): Bacteria > Actinomycetota > Actinomycetes > Mycobacteriales > Micromonosporaceae > Micromonospora > Micromonospora rosaria. Next base: position 7,004 of record NZ_LRQV01000116.1, on the reverse strand, counting down.
AACCGACGGCGTGGGCTCGACCCGGACCGGCGCCACCGGCTCCGACGGCGGCGGGGGCGCCGCCGCCCGGACCGGGCTCCCGGTGGCGATCCCGTCGACCAGCAGCGCGTCGAAACCGCCGGTGCCCGCCGTCCACACCCCACCGGCCACCAGGGCGAACGCGGCCACCACCGCCACCGGCAACGCCCCGAGCCGCTGCCGCCCCGGCCGCCGGTGCGACCGGGGCAGGCCGGTGACCCGCTCCCGCGCCCGGGGCAGACCCGTCCCCTGCTGACGACCGCCGCCCACCATCACGTCCCGCCTCCGTCGACGCCCCACACCAGGGACACGGGCGCGGGGCGGAAAAGGTTGAGCCGCCCGGACGTGTCTTTCCCGGCCGGCACCGGACAGTACCGCCCCACCGGCCGGCGCGGCGTCGGCGGGCTCCCCACGTTCGTCCTCAGTGGACGGCAACCGGTCGGGTCAGCCGTACGTCTCCCGGAGCAGGTCCCACACCCGCTCGACGGCGGTCATGTCGACCGGATTGAACCGGTTCCTGGTGACCGCCACGCTGATCCCGGTCGCCCGGTCGGCCCAGGCCGCGCTGCCACCCCTCCCGACCATCCCGAACACCCCCCGCTCGACCAGCACGTGCGCCACGGTCGACGTCACGGCCTTCCCGGTGCACGCGGACCGGAACAGGGTGTCCCTGGTGACCGGCCGGCCGGTGGCCGGGTCGGCGACCCCGGCGACGGCGTCCACCAGCAGCTCGCCGTACCGGTAGACGGCGACCTGGAGGCCGTCCTCGGCACCGGTGGCGACCAGCGCGTCGAGCAGCGCCCGTACCCGCTCCTGAGCACCCCTGGTCCTGTTCTCCCGCCCTGCTCGTCCCGCCCCGGCGGCGCGGCCCAGAAAAATTTCCGGGCGGGTCGGTAGGGTCCGCGACCTCGGCTCCGACCCACCATCGAGAGCGCCACCGCACCGGGGCGCGGGAACGGGCGCTGCCACGCGGCGAACAGGGAGCAGAGATGCGGTACATGTTGTTGATCTGGAACCGGCCGGGCTTCGCGGAGGAGCTGTCCGAGCGGGAACGCACCGACCTCTTCGGCGAGGTCGACGCGCTGATGGCCGAGCTGACCGAGTCCGGCGAGCTGGTCGGGGGCGCGGCGCTGGCCGACCCGTCCACCGCCCGCACGGTCCGCCGGCACGGCGACCGGCCGGAGGTCACCGACGGGCCGTTCCTGGAGAGCAAGGAACAGTTCGCCGGGTACGTCACCGTCGACTGCGACACCCCGGAGCGGGCCGCCGAGATCGCCGCCCGCTGGCCCGACGTGCGCTGGGGCTTCGGCGCGCTGGAGGTACGGGCGCTGATGGACGAGGGCGGCTCGGCGCAGTGACCGGGCTGGACCGGGACGCCCAGGAGCTGTTGCGCGACCTGGCGCCGCAGGTGCTGGGCATCCTCGTCCGGCGACACGGGCAGTTCGACGCATGCGAGGACGCGGTGCAGGAGGCCCTGCTCGCCGCCGCCGTGCAGTGGCCGGGCCAGGGGGTGCCGGAGCATCCCCGGTCCTGGCTGCTGACCGTGGCGTCGCGCCGGTTGACCGACGAGTGGCGCAGCGAGCGGGCCCGCCGGGACCGCGAGGTCGCGGTGGCGGTCCGCCGACCCGGGTACGCCACCGTCGCCCCCGCCGCCGACGACGAGTCGGCGGCGACCGCCCGGGACGACACGCTCCGGCTGCTCTTCCTCTGCTGCCACCCGGCGCTGGCCCGGTCCGCCCAGGTCGCGCTGACCCTGAGGGCGGTGGGCGGGCTGACCACGGGGCAGATCGCCCACGCCTTCCTGGTCACCGAGGCGACCATGAGCCAGCGGATCCGCCGGGCCAAGCAGCGGGTGGAGGCCGCCGGGGCCCGGTTCGTGATGCCCACCGGCGCGGAGTGGACCACGCGGCTCGGCGCGGTACGGCAGGTGCTGTACCTGGTCTTCAACGAGGGGTACACCGCCTCCGGCGGCGCCGACCTGCACCGCGCCGAGCTGACCGGGGAGGCGATCCGGCTGACCCGGGCCCTGCACCGCCTGCTGCCCGACGACGGGGAGGTGGCCGGCCTGCTCGCGCTGATGCTGCTCACCGACGCGCACCGGGCCGTCCGGACCGGGCCGGCGGGCGAGTTGGTCCCCCTCGCCGAGCAGGACCGCAGCCGGTGGGACCGGGCCGCCATCGCCGAGGGGACGAGGCTGGTCACCGAGGCGTTGACCTGGTCACCGCCGGGTCCGTACCAGATCCAGGCGGCCATCGCCGCAGTGCACGCCGAGGCGGCGGAGGCGGCGGAGACCGACTGGCCGCAGATCGTCGCGCTGTACCGGCTGCTGTCCCACCTCGCCCCGAACCCGATGGTCACCCTGAACCAGGCGGCGGCGGTGGCGATGGTGGACGGGCCGCGCGCCGGGTTGGCCCTGCTGGAGCCGCTGCGCCACGACGACCGTACCGCCGGGCACCACCGCCTGGCTGCGGTCCGCGCCCACCTGCTGGAGCTGGCCGGCGACTCGGCCGGGGCCCGGACCGAGTACCTGCGCGCCGCGCGGCTGACCACCAGCCGGCCGGAGCAGCGCTACCTGGAGGTCCGGGCCGCCCGACTGGCGCCCGACCGATGCGAACGGACCCCGAGGGGAGTCGAACACCCATGAGCAAGGTGATCTGTCAGCTGTCCATCTCGCTGGACGGCTTCGTGGCCGGCCCGGACCAGAGCCGCACCCACCCGCTCGGGCGGGGTGGCGAGCAGTTGCACACCTGGGCACACCGCCTGGAGAACTGGCGCTCCCGGCAGGGCCTCACCGGCGGGGTCCGCACCGTCTCGGCCGACGTGCTCGACGACGTCACCGAGGGCGTCGGGGCGTACGTGATGGGGCGGCGGATGTTCGGCGACGGACCCGGGCCGTGGGACGAGAGCTGGACCGGCTGGTGGGGCGAGGACCCGCCGTTCCGCGCCCCGGTGTACGTGCTCAGCCACCACCCCCGCGCGCCGCTGCCGATGCGGGGCGGTACCGAGTTCCGGTTCGTCACCGACGGCATCGACTCGGCGCTGCGCCAGGCGCGGGAGGCCGCCGGGGACCGGGACGTGGCGGTCGCCGGTGGGGCCGAGACCGCGCGGCAGTACCTCGCGGCGGCTCTGCTCGACGAGCTGCACCTGCACCTCGTGCCGGTGCTGCTCGGGGCCGGCGAACGCCTCCTCGTCAACGTCGGCAGGCCCGCGCTGGAGCAGGACCGGGTGGTCGTCGGCGACCAGGTCACCCACCTGCGGTACCGGTTCCCGCGCTGACCCGTCCGCACACACGTCGGGCCGGCGTGCGCCGGCCCGACGTGGCGGATGGTACGGACGCTCAGCTCTTGAAGGCGTCCTTGATCTTCTCGCCGGCCTGCTTGAGCTTGGCACCGGCCTGGTCGTTGCGGCCCTCGGCCTCCAGTCGCTCGTTGTCGGTGGCCCGACCGGCCCCCTCCTTGAGCTTGCCCGAGGCGTTCTGTCCGGCGTTCTCCATCTTGTCGTCGAAGCCCATCGGAAAAACCTCCTACCGTCTGCCGGCGATCGTTTGCTACTTCTGACTTACCCCCCGCCGCCGCCGCAAACCCTGGTCAGCGCAACGAACAGCGAAAACGGCGGGCTCAGCCGGCGGCGGTGAAGCCGCGCAGGCGCAGGCTGTTGGCGACGACGAAGACCGACGAGAAGGCCATCGCGGCTCCGGCGATCATCGGGTTCAGCAGACCGGCGGCGGCCAGCGGCAGGGCCGCCACGTTGTAGGCGAAGGCCCAGAACAGGTTCCCCTTGATGATCCGCAGGGTCCGCCGGGCCAGCCGGATCGCGTCCGGGGCGGCGGCCAGGTCGCCCCGGACCAGGGTCAGGTCGCTGGCCTCGATCGCCACGTCGGTGCCGGTGCCCATGGCCAGCCCCAGGTCGGCCCGGGCGAGCGCGGCGGCGTCGTTGACGCCGTCCCCGACCATCGCCACCACCCGGCCCTCGCCCTGGAGGCGCTGGACCACGTCGACCTTGTCGGCCGGCAGCACCTCGGCGATCACCTCGTCGATGCCGACCTCGGCGGCGACCGCGCGGGCCACGGTGGCGTTGTCCCCGGTGAGCAGGACCGGCTCCAGGCCGAGCGCCCGCAGCCGCGCCACGGCGGCCCGGCTGGTGGGCCGGACCGCGTCGGCCACCACCAGGACGCCCCGGGCCCGACCGTCCCAGGCGGCCAGCACCGCCGTCCGCCCGTCGGCCTCCGCGCCGGTCGCCGCCCGCGCCACCTCCTCGGGTACGTCGACGCCCCGGTCCCGCAGCAGCCGGGGCCGGCCGACCAGCACGGCCCGACCGTCGAGGGTCCCGGTCACGCCGAGCCCTTCGACGTTGGCGAAGCCGGTGACCGCCGGCAGCGAACCGGCCTCGGTCGCGGCGGCGGCGATCGCGCGGGCGATCGGGTGCTCGGAGGCGGCCTCCAGCGCACCGGCCAGCCGGAGCAGTTCGGCGGCGTCCTGGCCGGCGGCGGGCAGCACGTCGACCAGGGTCATCTTCCCGGTGGTGACGGTGCCGGTCTTGTCCAGCAGCACCGTGTCCACCTGCCGGGTCGACTCCAGCACCTCCGGCCCCTTGATCAGGATGCCGAGCTGGGCGCCCCGGCCGGTGCCGACCAGCAGGGCCGTCGGGGTGGCCAGGCCGAGCGCGCACGGGCAGGCGATGATCAGTACGGCCACCGCGGCGGTGAAGGCCGCCGCCGGCCCGGCACCGGCACCGAGCCACCAGCCGAGGGTGCCGGCGGCGAGCGCGATCACGATCGGTACGAAGACCCCGGAGATCCGGTCGGCGAGCCGCTGCACGGCGGCCTTGCCGCTCTGGGCCTGCTCGACCAGCCGGGCCATCTGGGCGAGCTGGGTGTCGGCGCCGATCCGGGTGGCGGTGACCACCAGCCGGCCGCCCGCGTTGACGGTGGCCCCGACCACCGGGTCGCCCGGCCCCACCTCCACCGGCACCGACTCGCCGGTGAGCAGGCTCGCGTCCACGGCGGAGGTGCCCTCGTCGATCACCCCGTCGGTGGCGATCTTCTCGCCGGGGCGGACCACGAACCGGTCCCCGACGGCGAGCTGGTCGACCGGTACCCGGGTCTCCACCCCGTCCCGCAGCACCGCGACGTCCCGGGCGCCCAGCTCCAGCAGGGCGCGCAGGGCCGCCCCGGCGTTCCGCTTCGACCGGGCCTCGAAGTACCGCCCGGCGAGGATGAAGGCGGTGACCCCGGCCGCCGTCTCCAGGTAGATGTTGCCGGCCCCGTCGGTCCGGCTGATGGCCAGACTGAACGGGTGGGTCATCCCCGGCTCCCCGGCGGTGCCGAGGAAGAGCGCCCAGAGCGACCAGCCGAACGCGGCCAGGGTGCCGAGCGAGATCAGGGTGTCCATGGTCGCCGCGCCGTGCCGCAGGTTGATCCAGGCGGCCCGGTGGAACGACAGCCCGCCGTAGACCACCACCGGGGCGGCCAGGGTCAGCGACAGCCACTGCCAGTAGGTGAACTGCCAGGCCGGGACCATCGCCAGCAGGATCACCGGGACGCTGAGCGCCACCGAGACCCACAACCGGGTACGCAGCGCGCGGAACTCGTCCACCGGCTCGGCGGACTCCGGCGCGTCGGCCGGGGCGGGCGGGGGCGGGACCACGGCGGTGTAGCCGGTCTTCTCCACGGTGGCGATCAGGTCGGCCGGGCCGATCCCGTCGGGGTAGTCGACCGTGGCCTTCTCGGTGGCGTAGTTGACCGAGGCGGTCACCCCGTCCATCCGGTTCAGCTTCTTCTCGATCCGGGCGGCACAGGAGGCGCAGGTCATCCCACCGATGGCCAGTTCGATCCGGTTCGGTGCCGTCTGCCGGGGCTGGTTGGTGGTCGTCATCGCCGCTCCTGTCAATTGTGCCCGTGACCAGGGGCGCCGTGCCCCGCCTCGGGGCTGGCCGGGCCGGTCGCGGTCGGGCCGGTCGTCGGGCCGGCGGTCGGGGTACCGGCGACGACGGTGAACTCCGCCGTACGGACCACGCCGCCGTGCCGGAAGTCGAGATGGAGCCGGTACGTCCCCACCGACGGGACCTCGGCCTGGAAACCGACCGCGGGGCCGGCGGCGGTCCGGCCGCCGCCGGGCGAGCCGTCCGGGTGCACGTGCAGGAACGCCAGGTCGCCCTGGCGCAGCGCCACCAGGTGACCGTACGCCCCCAGGTACGGCTCCAGGTCGTCGACGGGCGCCCCGCCCCGCTGGACGGTCAGCGTCAGCCGGGAGGTACGGCCGGGGTGCAGGTCCCCGTCGAGCGTGACGGTGTACCCGTCGACCGTGGTGGTACGGGCCGGCGCCGGCAGCGGCCGGGGCTCGACCGCCCCGGGGACGGTCACGTCGACCCCGAGGGTCAGCGGGTCGGCCCCGGTGGGGACGAAGTCGGCGAAGACCCGCCAGGTGCCGGGGCCGTCCAGCGGGGTGGCGGTCCGCCAGGTGCCGTCCGCCGACATCTCCGGATGCACGTGCCGGAAGCCGGAGAGGTCCCGCCGGACCACGATCAGGTGCATCGGCTTCTCGTGGGTGACGTCGTACCCGGTGACCGGACGCCCGTCGGGCCCGGTGATCCGGAACGCGAAGTCACCGGCCGCAGCCTCGACCGGGGCGAGCGTGTAGCCCCGGTCGGAGACCAGCAACCCGGCCGGCAGCGATCCCGGGGCCGGACCGGTCCCGCCGTCGGCCTGGTCACGGCCGTTCCCGGTGCCGGTCCCGGGGCTGGCGCTGGTCTCCGGGCCGGTGCCGTGGTCGGCGTCGGTGCCGTGACCGCTCCCGGTGACCGGGCGGACCGGGCCGACCACCTGGCCGACCCCGTAGGCCGCACCGAACACCGTCACGACGGCGAGGGCGAACCCGGTCAGCTTCGTCGCCGTGTTCATGGGCTGTCCTTCCTCGTGCTGCCCGGATGGCGCGTGCATCCGGTCCCGACTGGGGGGCGGTGGCGTCGCGGCGGCCCGGGGGGGGGGG
>NZ_LRQV01000115.1 GCF_001567585.1 Micromonospora rosaria | reverse complement strand
CCGGGTACGCGGACTGGCTGGCGGGGCAGAGTGTCGACGGCCGGCTGGCCGGGGCGGCGGCGGTGACCGGCGTGGACAACGTGGTCTGCCCGGCCGACGGCGGGTACGCCGTCCTCGACCCGAGTTGGCAGGCGACCCCGCCGCTGGCGACGCCGGTGGTGCTGGCCCGGTCCCTGTGGCGGTTCGCGGCCGACCTGCTCACCGGCGGGTACGCCCACCCGTGGACGTCGACGCTGGACGTGGCCGGCCTGACCGTGGTCCTCGGCGGGCTGGCCGGCCGGGACCTCGACCGGCCGACCGTGGCCCGCGCGGTCGAGGTGGAGGCGGCGGTGACCGCCGCACGGCGCGGGCTGGACGCCGCCGGACGCGACGACCTCGCCGCCGGACTGCGCGCGGTGGAGCCCACCGCGCCCCCGGCGGGGACACCGAACCAGCAGCAGCTGCACGAGGCGTGGCGACGCCGGGGCGAGGAGCTGGACCGGCTGACCGCGCTGCTGGCCTGGACGCAGGACCTGCTCGACCACCGGGAACGGGCGCTGCGCCGGGCCGAGGCGAAGCTCGACCTGCTCAGCGGCACGATCGGCTACCGGGTGGGCCGGATGGCGATCACCCCGCTGCGGATGGCCCGGCGCGGGGCCGGCGCCGCGAAACGACAGGTCCGCACGGCGGTACGGCAACACAAGGCCAACAAGGAGAAGTCATGAACCGCATCGTCGGGGTCGTGCAGGCCCGGATGGGCTCGACCCGGCTGCCCGGGAAGGTGCTCCGGCCGCTGGCCGGGCGCAGTGTCCTCGGCCGGGTGGTCCGCGCCGCCACCGACAGCGGCGTTCTCGCCGACCTGGTGGTCGCCACCAGCACCGACGCCGTCGACGACGAGGTGGTGACCGAGTGCCGGCGGCTGGCCGTGCCCTGCCACCGGGGGCCGGTGGACGACGTGCTCGGCCGGTTCGTGGGGGCGTTGGAGCGGCACCCCGAGGACGCGGTGATGCGGTTCACCGCCGACTGCCCGCTGCTCGACCCGGAGATCATCACCACGGTCGCCCGGGTCTACCAGGCGGTGCCGGGGCTGGACTACGTCAGCACCTCGATCGCCCGGACCCTGCCCCGGGGGCTGGACGTGGAGATCATCCGGGCGGACGCGCTGCGCACCCTGGACCGGATCGCCACCGACCACCACCGGGTGCACGTCACCTCGTACGCGTACACCCATCCGGAGCTGTTCCGGGTGCTCGGGCTGACCCTCACCCCGGACCGGTCCGACCTGCGGCTCACCCTCGACACCGAGCAGGACTGGGCGCTGGTGCGGGCGGTCGTCGACCACTTCGGCGACGTGACCGTCCCGCTGGCCAAGCTCGCCGACTGGCTCGCCGGGCAGCCCGCGCTACGCTCCCTCAACGCCGACGTGCGGCAGAAGCGGTTGGAGGAGTCCTGAGCACGGTACGAGTCGGGGTGCGTTGCGACGCCGGGCCGGTCCGGGGCGTGGGGCACCTGGTCCGCTGCCTCGCCCTGGCCGAGGAGTTCCTGGCCCGGGGGCACCGGGTGGAGTTCTTCGGCACCGTCGAGCAGGTCGGCTGGGCGGCCCGTCAACTCGCCGACCGGGGCATCCCGCTGCACCCGGGGCCGGAGCGCCCCGACGACCTGGTCGCCACGGCCCGCCGGCACCGGCTCGACGTGCTGGTGCTCGACTCGTACGAGCTGGACCCGGCCGGGGCGGGGGCGCTGCGCGCGGCGGGCGTGGTGACCCTCGCCGTCGTCGACGGGGACACCCGGGGGCAGGACGCCGACGTGTACCTGGACCAGAACCTGGGCGCGACGTACGGGCCGCTGCCCGGCCGGCTGCTCGCCGGGACGGCGTACCCGCTGCTGCGGGACCGGGTGCTGGCCACCCGGCCGGCGGTGCCCCGGCCGGCGACGCCGGTCGCCCGGCCCCGGGTGCTCGCCTTCTTCGGCGGCACCGACGCCTTCGGGGCGGCGCCGGTGCTGGCCCGGGTGCTGCTGGCCACCGGCGCGCCGATGGCGCTGACCGTGGTGGTCGGCCGGGCCGACGTCGGGGCCGAGCTGGCCGCGCTCACCCCGGGGCCGGGCCAGACGCTGCGCCCGGTCGGCCCCACCGACGAGCTGCCGGCCCTGATCACCGCCGCCGACCTGGTGGTCAGCGCGGCCGGCACCTCCACCTGGGAGCTGTGCTGCCTGGGCGCGCCGGCCGCGCTGGTCTGCGTGGTCGACAACCAGCGCGAGTCGTACCGCCGGGTGGTGGCCGAGGGGATCGTGGCCGGGCTGGGCGAGCTGCCCGCGCTGGCCGCCGCCGGGCCGCCCGGGGACACCGCCCGCGCCGACGCGGTACGGACGCTACGGGACCTGCTCGACTCCCCCGACCGCCGGGCCGCGCTCGCCGCCCGGGGCTGGTCGACGGTGGACGGCCGGGGCCGGGCCCGGGTCGCCGACGCCGTCCTCGCCCTGGTCAAGGCCGGCGTGCCGGGCTGACCACCCTCGCACACCTGTACGAAGCAGCCGGTAGGCTGGCGGCATGTCCGGTGCCGCCTACCAGCCGTCGATGCTCGACCTCGCCGCCGACGGGCCCGGCCTCGGCCCGCTGACCGGGCTGCGCCGGCGCCCGCTGAGCCGGGGCGCGTGGGTCGACCACCTGCCCGGCTGGGTGCACGGCTCCGACGCGGTCCTCGACACCCTGCTCAGTGAGGTGCCGTGGCGGGCCGAGCGGCGCACCATGTACGACACCGAGGTCGACGTCCCCCGCCTGCTCTGCTGGTACGCCGGGCACCGGCCGCTGCCCCACCCGGTGCTCACCGCCGCCCGGGAGGCGCTGACCGCGCACTACGCGCCGGAGCTGGGCGAGCCGTTCGTCACCGCCGGGATGTGCCTGTACCGCGACGGGCGGGACAGCGTGGCCTGGCACGGGGACACCCACGGCCGTTCCGCGCACACCGACACCATGGTCGCCATCGTCTCGTTCGGCTCGCCCCGCCCGCTGCTGCTGCGCCCGCGCGGCGGCGGGGCCGGCCTGCGCTTCCCGCTCGGCCACGGCGACCTGGTGGTGATGGGCGGCTCCTGCCAACGCACCTGGGAGCACGCCATCCCGAAGACGACCCGCCCGGTCGGCCCCCGGGTCAGCGTCCAGTTCCGCCCGACCGGTGTGGCCTGACGGGCCGGCCGGCGCGAAAGCCTCAGGTGAGCAGCTCTTCCGTGAGGTCCATCAACCGCTCGGCGTCCCGGGGGTCGAGCGTGGGGAAACTGAGCGGAAGTCGCTTGTCGCGGTCGACGGCGGTCAGCGGCGCGGCCGGTGGCGCGTCCAGGAACCGGTGGATCGGCGCCACCGCGTCCGCGACGGGTCTGGCCGCCACCGACACCGCCGCCAGCAGCCCCCGGAGCACCAGCGGAAGGGGGCCACGGTCGCCGCTCCTGGTGAACCCGGGATGATAGAGCACGTATCGGGCGCGACTGCCGGACCGCTGGGCGAAGCCCACGCCGAGCAGGTCGTTGGCCCGACCGGCCTGCAACTGCGCGGCGACCATGGAGTAGCCCGCAGCCAGTTGCGGGTCGGCCCACCGCACGCCGCCCTTGGTGACCCCGACGCCGGCGACGTTCACGATCACCGGTGCGGCAGCCCGGTCCAGGGCCGGACGCAGGCCGAAGCTGAGCAGATGGCGACTGAGGTAGTAGAGCGCGAACGTGCGCTCCAGACCCTCGCCGGTCACGGTGCGCCGCGGCGCCACGGCATTGGCGAACAGCGCCAGCGCGTCCACGACCTGGTGCTCGGTGAGGATGTGCGCGATGACCTGCCGGGTCTCGGCCATGCTGGAGAGATCGACGGGCAGGAAGTCGATCCCGCTGCCGGCCAGCGCCTCGCCGCGTTCGCGGTTGCGGCCGAGCACCAGGACCCGGTCGCCACGGTCGGCCCGCCCGAGGGCCAACGCGCGTCCCATCCCGTTCGTGCCCCCGCTGACCACCACGACGCCCATGTCGCCTCCGTTACCGTTCTCGACTGACGTGTTCATCCTGGGCAGCCGGCCGGAACAGCGAAAGAAGGCACTTTCATGACCACAGGGAACACCGGTGTGCGTGCCTCGCTGGGCAGCCACCGGTTGCCGGACCCCGTGCCGAGCGGCGAGTACGAGCGCTGTCCGGTCACCGACGTGCTGCGGCGGGTGAGCGACAAGTGGACGCTGCTGCTCGTCACCCTGCTCGGCCGGCGTCCGTACCGGTTCAACGAGTTGCATCGGGCGGTGGAGGGCATCAGCCCGCGTATGCTCACCCGGACGCTGCGGACGTTGGAGCACGACGGCCTGGTCGAGCGTGAGGTGTTCCCGACGGTGCCGCCAAGCGTCGAGTACCGGCTGACGCCGCTCGGCGTCAGCCTGCTGGAGCCGCTCAGCGCGCTGGCGGACTGGGCGATCGACCACCACGCCGAGATCGCCTCGACACGTCGGCGGCCCACCCGGGACGCCTCGCCGCCGCTGGGCCCCTCACCTGACCCCGATCGGCGGCCCCGGGCCAGCGGGCCGGTTCCACCCCGGCCCGGAGCCGGTGCCGGCCGGCCCTGAAACATCGACGACTCGGCGCTCTGCTAGAAACGACGTCCAGGGTCGTTCACGCCCCGTCACCTGCGAGGCGAAGGACCATCCATGACCCACACCCCTACCGAGTCGCGCTCCCGCTGGCGCCCCTGGACCCTGCACGGCGACGGGCGGACCGTCCGTCCCGGCGACGTGGTGCACCCGGGTGAACGGCTCTCCTGGCCCCGCACGGTCGGCATCGGCGTGCAGCACGTGGTGGCCATGTTCGGCGCCACCTTCACGGTGCCGCTGATCACCGGCTTCCCGCCGGCCACCACGCTGTTCTTCTCCGGGCTCGGCACCCTGCTGTTCCTGCTGATCACCGGGAACCGGCTGCCGTCGTACCTCGGCTCGTCGTTCGCCTTCATCGCGCCGGTGCTGGCCGCGAAGGCCGGCGGGGACATCGGCCCGGCGCTCGGCGGCATCGTCGTCGCCGGTGCGGCGCTCGCCCTGGTCGGGGTGGTGGTGCAGGTCGCGGGTACCCGGTGGATCGACGTGCTGATGCCGCCGGTGGTCACCGGGGCGATCGTCATGCTGATCGGGCTGAACCTCGCCCCGGTGGCCTGGGACGGCGACGGCAGCGGCACCGGGGTCAAGGCGCAGCCGCTGATCGCGCTGGTCACCCTGGCCGCGATCCTGCTCGCCACGGTGGTCTTCCGGGGCTTCCTGTCCCGGCTGTCCATCCTGGTCGGGGTGGTGGTCGGCTGGCTCTTCGCCGCCGCCGTGGGCGGCCTCGACCCGGCCGCGCTGACCGGCCTGCGGGAGGCCGCCTGGGTCGGGATGCCGCAGTTCCACACCCCCAGCTTCAGCCTGCACGCCGTGGTGCTGGTGATCCCGGTGATCCTGGTGCTGATCGCGGAGAACGCCGGCCACGTCAAGGCGGTCGCCGCGATGACCGGCCGCAGCCTGGACAAGGACATGGGGCGGGCCTTCCTCGGCGACGGCCTGGCCACCGTCCTCGCCGGCTCCGGGGGCGGCTCCGGCACCACCACGTACGCGGAGAACATCGGCGTGATGGCGGCGACCCGGGTCTACTCGACGGCCGCGTACTGGGTGGCCGGGCTGACGGCGGTGCTGCTCGGGCTGAGCCCGAAGTTCGGCGCGCTGATCCTCACCGTGCCGGCCGGCGTGCTCGGCGGCGCGACCACCGCCCTGTACGGCCTGATCGCCATCCTCGGCGCCCGGATCTGGATCGAGAACCGCGTCGACTTCCACGACCCGGTCAACCTGCTGACCGCCGCCGTCGCGGTGATCATCGGCGCGGCGAACTACACCCTCACCGCCGGCGACCTCTCCTTCAACGGCATCGCCCTGGGCACCGCCGCCGCCCTCCTGATCTACCACACCATGCGCACCATCACCCACCTCCGCACCCCCACCACCCCCTAACCCCCTGCCCTCTTCCCCGCCCTCCCGCCCCCCCGCTCACCCCGTTGATCATGGACTTGGCGGCACATTCGATCTCCCCCACTGCCGCTAACTCCATGATCAACGGGTCGAGGGGGTGGGGGAGGAGCGCGGGGGGTGGGGGGGGTGGGGGGTGGGGGGTGGGGGTTAGTCGCGGTCTAGGTGGTGGCCGAGGACGGTGGGGCCGAGCATGACGGCGAAGCCGGAGCCGTCGCGGCGGGGGTCGGCGGGGGGCAGGTCGACCGGGTCGCCGGTGGCGGTGGCGCCGAGCGGGCGGGCACCGACCCAGGCCGCCGTCAGGTCCACCTCGCCCTTGAGGAAGCGCTGCGCGCGCACCCCGCCGGTCGCCCGGCCCTTCGCCGGGTACGCGGCGAAGGGCGTGACCTTGACGGTGGCGCCGGTGGAGGTGACCACCATCGGCTCCCCGTGCGCCGGGTCGTCGGTACGGACCGCGCCGAAGAACACGACCCGGGCGCCGGCCGGCAGGCTGACCCCGGCCATCCCGCCGCCCTTGAGCCCCTGCGGCCGGACCACGGTCGCGGCGAACCGCAGCAGGGACGCCTCGGAGGTGATGAAGGTGAGGCTCTCCGCGCCGTCGGTGAGCCAGGTCGCCCCGACCACCTCGTCGCCCTCGCGCAGCCCGATCACCTCGAACTCGTCCGAGCGGACCGGCCAGTCGGGGGCGCAGACCTTCACCACGCCCTGACGGGTGCCCAGGGCGAGCCCCGGCGAGCCCTCGGCGGCCGGCCCGACCGGGGCCAGCCCGACGACCGTCTCCCCGGCCTCCAGCGGCACCAGTTCGGCGGCGGCCATCCCGCCACGCAGCGACACCGTCCCGGGCTGCTCCGGCAGCACCGGCAACGGCAGTACGTCGATCTTGAAAGCCCGGCCGGCGCTGGTGACCAGCAGCACCCGACCCCGGGCGGTGGAGTGCACCACCGCGCGGACGGTGTCGTGCTTGACCCGGCCGCTGCTGCGCCGCCCCTCGGCGGCCTCCTCCGACTCCGCGGCGGTCCGGGCGACCAGGCCGGTCGCCGACAGGATCACCTGGCAGGGGTCGTCGGCGACCTCCAGCGGGCCGGCCGGCACCGAGGCGGCCAGCACCTCCTTGAGGTCCCCGTCGACCAGGGTGGTGCGGCGGGGGGTGGCGGACTGCTTCGCCACCGCGGCCAGTTCGTCGGAGACGAGCTTCCTCAGCACCTTCTCGTCGTCGAGGATGGCGGACAGCTCGGCGATCTCCCGGCGCAGCTTCTCCTGCTCGGCCTCCAGCTCCAACCGGTCGTACTTGGTCAGCCGGCGCAGCGGGGTATCCAGGATGTAGGTCGCCTGGATCTCGGAGAGTCGGAACCGGCGCATCAGGCCGTCCTTGGCGTCCTGCGCGTCCTCGGCGGCCCGGATCAGCCTGACCACCTTGTCGATGTCGAGCAGGGCGACCAGCAGGCCGTCGACCAGGTGCAGCCGCTCCTCGCGCTTGCGGCGGCGGTGCGCGGTACGCCGGGTGACCACGTCGTACCGGTGGGCCAGGAAGACCTCCAGCAGCGACTTCAGCCCGAGGGTACGGGGCTGGCCGTCGACCAGGACCAGGTTGTTGACGCCGAAGGACTGCTCCAGCGGGGTGAGCCGGTACAGGTCGGCCAGCAGCGCCTGCGGGTTGACCCCGACCTTGCACTCGATGACCAGCCGGGTGCCGTTCTCCCGGTCGGTGAGGTCCTTGACGTCGGCGATGCCGGTGAGCCGCTTGGTCTTGTTCACCTCGTTGGTGATCGCGGTGATCACCTTCTCGGCGCCCACCCCGTACGGCAGCTCGACGACGGTGATCGCCTGGCGGCCCCGGCTGCCCTCCACCGGGCCGATCTCCACCTTGCCGCGCATCCGGACCACGCCGCGCCCGGACTCGTACGCCCGGCGCACCTCGTCGAGGCCGAGCAGCAGGCCACCGGTGGGCAGGTCGGGGCCGGGGACGAACTCCATCAGCTTGTCGAGGGTGGCGTCCGGGTGCCGGATCAGCCAGCGGGCCGCCGCGACCACCTCGCCGAGGTTGTGCGGGATCATGTTGGTGGCCATCCCGACCGCGATCCCGGACGCCCCGTTGACCAGCAGGTTCGGGAAGGCTGCCGGCAGCACGGTCGGCTGGGTCAGCGAGCCGTCGTAGTTCGGCTCGACGTCGACGGTCTCCTCGCCCAGCTCGCCGACGAGCAGCATCGCCTCCCGCGACATCCGGGACTCGGTGTACCGCGCGGCGGCCGGCCCGTCGTCCGGGCTGCCGAAGTTGCCGTGCCCGTCGATGAGCGGGACGTTCAGCGAGAAGTCCTGGGCGAGCCGGACCATCGCGTCGTAGATGGCCGCGTCGCCGTGCGGGTGGTAGCGCCCCATCACGTCGCCGACCACCCGGGCCGACTTCACGTACGGGCGGTCGGGGCGGAACCCGGACTCGTGCATCGAGTAGAGGATCCGCCGGTGCACCGGCTTGAGCCCGTCCCGGGCGTCCGGCAGCGCGCGGGAGTGGATCACCGAGAAGGCGTACTCCAGGTAGGAGTCGGAGACCTCGGTGACCAGCGGGTTGTCGAAGACCCGCGCGCCGGCCTGGTCGAAGGCGGCCAGGTCGGCCCGCGCGCGGTTGTCCTTGCGGCGTGCCATCGTTCAGTTCTCTCCTAGGCGGGCGGCGGGGACGGGGCCGGGGGCGCTCACGCGTCAATCGCCTCCCGGTCGACCCGGTCGGCGGAGTCGATCAGCCAGTTGCGGCGCGGCTCGACCTTCTCCCCCATCAGCAGTTCGAGGATCCGCTCGGCGGCCTCGACGTCGTCGAGGGTGATCCGGCGGACCGCCCGGGTGGCCGGGTTCATCGTGGTCTCCCACAACTCGTCGGCGTTCATCTCGCCGAGGCCCTTGAACCGGGGCACCGGGGTGACGATCTGCTTGCCGGCCTTCTCCAGCCGGCGGACCGTAGCCTCCATCTCGGCCTGGGTGTAGGTGTAGACGGTCTGCGGGTTGCGCCCCTTCGTGGTGATCTTGTGCAGCGGGGGCATCGCGGCGTAGAGCCGGCCCGCCTCGATCAACGGGCGCATGTAGCGGGCGAAGAGGGTGATCAGCAGGGTCCGGATGTGCGCGCCGTCGACGTCCGCGTCCGCCATGATCAGGACGCGGCCGTACCGCAGCGCGGAGAGGTCGAAGGTACGCCCGGAGCCGGCCCCGAGCACCTGCACGATCGCGGCGCACTCGGCGTTGTCCAGCACCTGCTGGAGGTTCGCCTTCTGCACGTTGAGGATCTTGCCCCGGATGGGGAGCAGGGCCTGGTACTCGGCGACCCGGGCCATCCGACTGGAGCCCAGCGCGCTGTCCCCCTCGACGATGAACAACTCGCTGCGCTCGACCCCGGTGGAGCGGCAGTCGACCAGCTTCGGCGGCATCGACGCGCCCTCCAGGGCGGTCTTGCGCCGGGCGGCGTCCTTCTGCTGCTTCTGGGTGAGCCGGACCCGGGCCGCGTCGACGATCTTCTGGAGCACCGTCCGGGCCTCGGCCTTGGTCCGGCGGTCCTCCAGCCACGCCTTCACGTGCTGCTCGACCAGGGTCTGGATGACCTTGGTGATGCCGGCGGTGGAGAGCTCGTCCTTGGTCTGCGAGGTGAACTGCGGCTCGGGGAGCCGGACGTGCACCACCGCGGTCATGCCCTCCAGGACGTCGTCCAGGGTGGGCGGGTCCTCCTTGGCCTTGAGCAGCCCCCGGGTCGCGCGGACGGCGTCGGCCAGGGTGCGGACCAGGGCCCGCTCGAAGCCCTTGCGGTGGGTGCCCCCGTGGGCGTTGCGGATGGTGTTGGTGAAGCACTCGACGGTGCGCTCGTACCCGGTGCCCCAGCGCAGCGCCACCTCGACCTCGGCCCGGCGCTGCACGTTGGCCTGCATGACGCCGTTGGCGTCGGCGGCGTTCTCCCGGTAGGTGCCCTCCCCGGTGACCAGCAGGGTGCCGGAGACCGGCCGGTCGCCCGCCGGGGCCAGGAACTCCACCATGTCGGTGAGGCCGGCCGGGAAGTGGAAGCTCTCCTCGACCGGCTCCTCACCGGTCTCGTCGCGCAGCGTGTAGCCCACCCCGGGGACGAGGAAGGCGGTGTTGCGCAGCTTCATCCGGACCGCGTCGACGTCCAGCGCCGCGCCGGTCTCGAAGTACCGGGCGTCGTGCCAGTACCGGATCGAGGTGCCGGTCGGGGTGCCGCGCTTCATCGCCCCGACGACCTGGAGGCCGGGGCCGGGGGTGAACGGGGCGTCCGGGCCGTCGCCGTCGAAGACGCCGGGGACGCCGTGCCGGAACGACATCGCGTGGATCTTGCCGCCACGCCGGACCGTCACGTCGAAGCGCCGGGACAGCGCGTTGACCGCCGACGCGCCCACCCCGTGCAGGCCGCCGGAGGTCTTGTACCCGGAGCCGCCGAACTTGCCGCCGGCGTGCAGCCGGGTGAGCACCAGCTCCACGCCGGAGATGCCCGACTTGGCGTGCACGTCGGTGGGGATGCCCCGGCCGTCGTCGTCGACCTGCACCGACCCGTCGGCGTGCAGGGTCACCTCGACCCGGGTGGCGTGCCCGGCGACCCCCTCGTCGGTGGAGTTGTCCAGGATCTCGTTGACGAGGTGGCCCACACCACGGCTGTCGGTCGAGCCGATGTACATACCGGGGCGCTTGCGGACGGCGTCCAGCCCCTCCAGGTGGGTCAGGTCGTCGGCCCCGTACAGGGCCTCAGGCTGTGCGGTCAACTGGTCGTACTCCTGGTCTCGGCGGTGCTGGCGGCCCGCCTCTCCGCAAGATCCTCAGCGGCGCGCCGCAGCGAGCCTAGCCCGACACGCCGACAGGCTGGCGACACCCCGCTCGGCCGACCGGCCGGAACACCGGGCGGGCACGCTCCCACGGGCGCCGGCGCCGGCCTGCAATTACCCCGGAATGCGGTCACCCCGGACGGGTCCGGACGTTGACGCACGTCACACGATCGTGATCTGATCGGCCACCTGGAGAAACTTTCATATTTCCATGGATGGATGGGGTGCCCATGGTCAGGATCCGTCGCGCCGCCCTCGGGGCGGCCCTCAGCGTCGCCGTCGCGGCGCTGTCGACCACCGTCGCGCTCTCGACCCCGGCGGCTGCCGCCCTGCCCACCGCGGCCGTGGCGCTCGGGGACAGCTTCGTCAGCGGCGAGGGCGCCGGGGCGTACACCCCGGTGACCGACGCCACCGGGACGGCCCAGGGCTTCCCCGGCTGGACCGCGCCGAACAGCAACGCGTACTTCTGCCACCGGTCGGCCAACGCCTCGCTGCACCGGGCCGCCCTGCCCGGCATCCAGGACCGGTTCAACCTGGCCTGCTCCGGCGGGCAGCCGCACGACATCGCCAACGCCAGCTCGACGCGGGCCAAGGGGCGGCAGGTGGCGGCGCAGCTCGACCAGTTGCGGGCGGTCGGGCGCACCCACGACATCGACCTGGTCCTGATCGGCCTCGGCTCCAACAACAGCTCGTTCACCTTCGGCAACGTCGCGGAGAAGTGCGCCAACCGGTTCATCGCCGACGCCTGGACCGGCTGGTGGGAGTTCTGGGCGTACCTGGGCGGCCCGGTGGAGCAGAAGCCGTGCAGCGACGCCGACCTGGCCACCGCCGCGCAGGTCGGCGCGGCCACCGCGGAGACCACCACGGCGGTCCGGCAGATCCTCGCCACGCTCGCCGAAATCGACGCCGACGGGCAGCACCGGGTGGTCCTGCAGGACTACACCAACCCGCTCCCGTTCGACCTGGAGCCGGGCTACCACTCCGAGGACAGCCGGGACGACACCCGGGACAAGTTCCGCGCGCTCGGCGCCGAGCGGTACGCGGCCGGCTGCCCGATCCACCGGGCCAGCCTGCTGCCCGGACACCGCTTCTCCCAGGGGCTGGGCACCCTGGTCGGCTCGGTCCGGAGCACCCTGGCCGCCGAGTTCCCGGGCACCGACCTGGTCTACCTCAACGTGCAGCGGGCCTTCGACGGCGCCCGGCTCTGCGAGTCGGCGGGCAGCCCGACCGGGGCGCTGGCCACCCCGATCCGGCTCCAGGACAGCCCCAACGGCACCGTGGTGACCAGCCTCGCCGGCAAGGACAAGATCGCCATCCAGCGGATCGCGAACACCTGCGTCACGTACTTCCAGACCTGCCAGGAGTCCTGGCACCCGAACGCCGCCGGTCACCAGGTGCTCGGCCAGTGTCTCAGCGGCGCCGCCGCCACCACGGCCCGCACGGTGGCCTGCGTCCGCGCCACGAACGGCACGGTCACCGTCGGCTGACCGCCCGGCCACGGGGAGGCCCGCCCCGGCGGGCCTCCCCCGCCGGCTCACGGGGCCAGGCTGGTCACCGCCGGGCCGCCGGCCGGCGGCGGCACGCTCAGGGTACGCAGCAGGGCACCGGAGGCGCCCTTGATCAGGTCGGCGATCCGGACGTCGTCGAGCACCCCGATGAACGCCTCGTGCGCCCGGCGCAGCTCGACCCGGAGCTGACAGTTCGGCAGCACGGGGCAGGCGGGCCGGTGGCAGTCGACCACCCCGTCGTCGCCCTCGAACGCCCGCACGATCTCGCCGACGGTGAACTCGTCGGCCCCCTCGGCGATGGCCACCCCGCCGGAGCGCCCCCGGATGGTGACCAGCACGCCCAACCGGCTCAGCCGCTGCACCACCTTGGCGACGTGACTACGCGGCAGCACCAGCGACATCGCCAACTCGTCGACCGTCGATCGCTCTTGCGACGCCGCAGCGATCATGGCGATACGCAGCGCCATGTCGGTCGCCCGGTTGATTTTCACGAGGGGGACTCTAGCCAAGAGGAAAGTGTTTGAACACTGACCCACCGTGGGCCTCGCACCGGCAGTGACCTGGACCGCCAGTGACGAAATGGGGAATCCGGGATTCCTGTCCACAGAGGATCGGGAGCCGTCCGCAATAAAGAAGACTTACCGGATCGCAATTTGGCCCGCCGCCGGGCGTGCTCCAAAAAGGAGTCCGGAATGGCGTCGCCGCCACCCGATGGCACCCGCTCCCGGCGGCCGGGTCGGCAGCCGCCCCCGGCAGCCCCGGCCCGAGCGGGCCGCACCGCCGGACTACCGGCCGGTAACCTGAGCGGGTGAGCGAGGAGTACGTCCAGGAGTTCGTCGACGTCGACGGGGCCCGGCTCGGGCTACAGGTCTACCCGGAGCCCACCGGGGTCCCCGACGCGCCGGTCGTGGTGATCTGCCCGGCGATGGGGGTCCGGGCCCGCTACTACCGGCCGTTCGCCGCCGCGCTGCGCGCCGCCGGCCTCGCCGTCGTCGTGGCCGACCTGCGGGGCACCGGCGCCAGCACCCCCGCGCCGAGCCGCACCTGCCGGTACGGGTACGCCGAACTCGTCGCCGACGTCGGTGCCGTGCTCGCCGCGCTCAAGCCCCGGCTGGACGGGCGTACCCGGGTGCTGCTCGGGCACTCCCTCGGCGGTCAGGCCGCCCTGCTGCACCTGGCCCTGCACGACGGCGCGGCGGCCGACGGGCTCGCCCTGGTCGCCTGCGGCGTGCCCTGGTGGCGTCGCTACGCCGGGCTGTTCGGGTTCGGGGTCCTGCCGTACACCCAGGGGATCGCGGCCACCGCCGCGCTGCTGCGGGTCTGGCCCGGGTGGGGCTTCGGGGGCCGGCAGGCGCGGGGGGTGATCCGCGACTGGGCGTACACCGCCCGCACCGGCCGGTTCCCCCGCCTCGACGGGGTGGACACCGAGGCGGCCCTGCGCACGGTCGACCTGCCGGTGCTGGCGGTCAGCGTGGACGACGACCGGCACACCCCGCAGGCCACGCTGGACCACCTCTGCGGCAAGCTCACCGGCGCCGCCGTGACCCGCGAGCGCTACACCGCGGCGCAGGCCGGCGCCCGGATGGACCACTTCACCTGGGTACGCTCCGCCGGTCCGCTGGCCGCCCGGATCGCCGCCTTCGCCACGTCCCTGCCCCGGCGGTAGCCGAGCCGGCGCTCTCCCGTCCCTGCGGCGACCTGTCAGCCGTGCGGTGAATGGTCCGCCGGACGACGGGTATGCCGCACCGCCCGATACGGCGGAAGGGGATCAGATGTCGGACACGCACACCGCGCTGCGCTCGATGCACGATCTGGGTCTGGCGGCCTGGTTCGGCGGCTCCCTGATGGGAGCGCTCGGAGTCAACGGCGCGGCCACCCGGATCAACGACTCGACCCAGCGGCTGCCGGTGGCCTCGGCCGGCTGGGCCCGGTGGACCCCGGTCAACGCGGCGGCGATCGGCGCGCACCTGGCCGGCGCGGCCGGTGAGTTGGTCACCGAGAGCCCACGAGTGCTCGCCCAGTCCGGGGTGGGACGGATGAGCGCGGTGAAGACGGCGCTCACGGTGAGCGCGCTCGCCGTGACCGGGTACAGCCGGCTGCTCGGGATGCGCCTGCAACGGGCGGGCAGCCCTCCGGTGGACGGGATCACCGAGCCCAACCACGAAACGCCCCAGCAGGTGGCCGCCGCGCAGCGGCAGATGCGGATGCTCCAGTGGGCGATCCCGGCGCTCACCGGGGCGTTGATCGTGGTCACTGCCTACATGGGTGAGCAGCAGAAACCGGGCCAGGTGCTGCGCGGCATCCTCGGCCGGGCCGGCGGGATGATGCCCGGCGGCGGTGGCATGCGGGGCGCCGGGGGCCTGGGGATGCTGGCCGCGCGGGGCGCCGGCAAGCGCCGGGCCGCGATGTCCTCGCGCTGACCGGGGCCGACCCGACGGTTCCCGATCGGTCCGGCGCCGACGCGCCGGGCCGGTCGGGCCAACGGGCCGCCCGCCGCCGGGCGGCCACCGCCCACCCCGAACCCGTTGACCAGGTACGCCGGCCGTCGCTCGCCCCCGGTGCGCGGCGGCCCGCCGCGCACCGGGGCGGTGCGGTCCGCACCCGGCGCAGACACGTCGAGGAGATGCCCGTGACGAGCAGGGATGACGCCGGCGAGGGGCGTGGACCGCAGTCGCCCGACCCTTACGGGACGTCCGACGGTTTCGACGCCGACCCCCCGTGGGGCGCCGGGGAGAACAACCCGATGGGTGAGGGCAGCGAGGAGACCGCCGTCCCACCGGGCCGGTGGGGCGAACGCCGGGCGGCGGAGCCGGCCGGGTCGGACCACCCGGCCGGCCGGCACGGCTTCGGCCCGGTGCCGTCGCCCCCGCCACCGGCGGCCGGACCGGGCGCGCCGCCGGACCCGGCGCCCGGCCGACGCCCCTTCCCCGACGACAGCGCCGAGGGGGACCTGGCGGACAACGCGCTGGAGGAGGCGACCGGGATGCACCCGGAGGGCGTGTCCCGCGACGAGTGACGCCTGTCCCGCCGGCGTCCGGGCGCGGCGACCGGATCCTGTCGGAGGATGCGCCCCGGGCCGCCGGGCCGACCCGTGCTCGGTGGTCCCGACCCTAGGATGTGACACCCGCCGCCGCGACGGCGCTGAGTCGGACGAGATGACTGCACACCGGTTGGACCGGGCGGCCCTCGACCGCCTCCTCGACGGTCCCGACGACGGCGCACCCGGCGTCCCCGAGGCCCTCGCCGGTCTCCTCGCCGCGCTGCGCGCCGGCCCGCGCCCCGCAGAGGTGCGCGGGGAGGGCGCGGCGGTGCTGGCGTACCAGGCGGCGCTGGTTGGTGCGCTGCGGACGCTGCCGACCGGTCGCCGCGCGCTGCTGGGCTGGTGACCGATCAGGCTGGTAGCTTGCCCGGATGAGTCCACGGCGCCGACGAGCGTCGATCGTCTTCCGGTCGGCGATCGTGCTCGGCGTGCTCGCCGGGATCGCGCTGACCGTGGCCGGGCCGGCGACGCTCACCGGGCTGCTGCCGTACTTCACCATCCAGAGCACCGTCGCGGTCGGGCTCTTCGCCGGTCACGCCGCCTGGCGGGCCTGGCGCGGGCGGGCCGAGCCGCCGTCGGTGCTCAAGGGCGCGGTCACCCTGTACGTCACCATCACCGGCGTCGTCTACCACCTGGTGCTGGCGAACCCGGCCAGCCCGTTCGCCATGCCCCAGCCCGAGCGGGGCCTGGTCGAGGCGCTGGGCAACCAGTTCCTGCACACCGTCGTGCCGGTGCTGGCGGTGGCCGACTGGGCGCTGTTCGACCCACGGGGCCGGCTGCGCGCCCGGTACGCCGTCTGGTGGCTGGCGTTCCCGCTGGCGTACCTCGGCGGCGTCCTGCTCCGGGGGCTGGTGACGCAGACGTACCCGTACCCGTTCGTCGACGCCGGGCGGCTCGGGTACGCCGGAGTGACGGTCAGCGCGGTGGCCTTCGCCGTCGCCTTCTGGCTGCTCGGTCTCCTCTTCGTCGGTGTCGACCGGGCGCTGGCCCGGCGGCGGCCGGCACCGCTGCCCGAGCTGTCCCGCCCGGACCCGCTGGCGGCCCGCAAGTAGCCCGGCCCGGAGGGCGGCCGGTGCGGGTGCCGGCCGCAGCGCGGTTCACCGGATGCGGGCGGGGTGGCGGGCCCGGTCCCGGCCGTACGCGTCGGAGTGTCCCCACCGGCCGGGGACGTCGAGCAGTTCGATCCGGCCGAGCCCCGGCGGCAGGGCCGAGTCGACCAGCAGGTTCTCCCCGCAGGGGTCGAGGCCGAGCACCGTGGTCAGCGTCATCAACAGGCTGCCCGCCGCCCAGGCCTGCGGGTACCCGCCGCTGGGCAGCTGCACCGGGTACTTGGTGACCGACCGGTCGTAGCCGGCGATCACCTCGGGCATCCGGCCGTCGAGCCGCAGCGCCACGTCGAACAGGCCGGTGGCGAGCCGGCCGGCCGCCTCGTCCAGGCCGTAGCGGCGCAGCCCGGCGGCGATGAGCGCGGTGTCCCACAGCCACACCGAGCCGAGGTGGGTGCCGACCGGGTTGTACCGCTGCTGCCCGGCGCCCAGCGTCCGCACCCCCCACCCGGACCACAACTGCGGCCCGAGCAGGTGCTCGGCGACCCGCGCGGCGCGCTCGGGCGGCACGATGCCGCTCCACAGCAGGTGTCCCATGTTCGACGCCAGCGCGTCGACGGGGGTGCCGTCGGGCTCCACGGCCAGGGCGTAGTACTCCCGGTCGGCCAGCCAGAAGTCCCGGTTGAACCGCTCCCGCAGCGCCGCCGCCCGCGCCTGCAACCCGTCGGCGTACGCCGGGTCGCCCCAGCACTGCCGGGCCAGCCGGGCGCCCCGCCGCAGCGCGTCGTACGCGTAGCCCTGCAACTCGCAGGTGGCGCGGGGGAACGCGGGCTCCCGGCCGTCGGCGTACGTGATCGCGTTCGGGCTGTCCTTCCAGCACTGGTTGACCGTGCCGTTGCGCAGGTTGCGGCGCTGGTACCGCAGGTATCCGTCACCGAGCAGGTCGCCGTACTCACCGATCCAGTCCAGCGCCATCCGGGCCGGGTGCCGCAGCTCGCGCACCAGGTCCTCGTCGCCGGACCAGCGCTCGTACTCGTCGAGCAGGATCACGAACAGCGGCGTGGTGTCGGCGGCCCCGAAGTACAGCGCGGTGGGCTCCTCGCCGAAGGCGGCCGACTCGCCGTACCGGAACACCGAGACGATCTTGCCGGGCTCCTCGTCGTGGTCGTCGTCGAGCCGCCCGCCCTGCCCGAGGGCGAGCATCCGCAGCGTCGCCGGGGTCAGCTCCGGGGCGTACGGCAGGGACTGGAGGCAGGCGACCATCGCGTCCCGCCCGTACAGCCCCATCGACCAGGGCAGCCCCGCCACCGGCACCCGCCCGGCGTACGCCAGCGGCGTGTACCGCAACGCGGCCAGGTCGACCAGGCAGCGCCGGTACGCCCCGCCGAGGGCGCTGTTCTCGGCCACCAGCGTCGGCGCCCGGTCCAGCCAGTCGGCCAGGTCCTGCTGCATGGCCTGGCGTACCCGCTGCTGGTGGGCGGTGATGCCGGCGCGCAGGTCCCGGCCGCCGGCCCCCCGGATCACCATGTCGACGTGCAGGTCGGCGGCCCAGGTCCCGGCCGGCTCCACGGTCACCCGGAAGGTCAGGCCGTGCTCGTCGATCTGCGCCGGGACGGTGGTCGTGACGACCGTCTCCCGGACGAACCGGTCCCGTTCGTAGCGCAGGCGCAGTTCGCCCTCGCCGGTACGGGCGCTGATCCGGGCGGCCCGCCGGGCCGGCCGGGCGATCTCGGCGGTGTCGGCGAAGTCCGTGTCGACCTCGATCCGGATGGTGTACTCCGCCGGTCGCGACGAGTGGTTGAAGACGGTGATCCGCTCGTGGAAACTGTCGTCGATCGACCGGTGTCGCAGCACCGAGACGTCGGCGTCGACGTAGTGGCTCGCCGTCCCGGGCACCAGCAGGAACCGGGTCTCGAAGTACGCCACGTCGACCCGGGAGAGCGCGTTGAGCCGGTGCCCGTCCACGGTGAGCACCCAGTGGGACAGGAACCGCGTGTCGTACGCGAAGAGTCCGGTGGGGGTGCGCGGGTCCGGCTCCATGTCGCCCTGGGCGTCGCCGATGGCGAACACGTTGCCGGCCAGCACCTGGGTCCGTTCGGCCCTCACCGGCGCAGCCCCTCCCGCGCCGCGTCCCGTGGGTGGCGGGCCCCGGCCGGCCCGGGGAAGAGCCGGCGCAGCAGCATCATCAGTCGCAGGTCGCCCCGGGCGGTGAGCGCGTTGCGCAGGAACGCCGCCGACAGGTGCAGCTCACCGGCGGCGATCTGGTCGAGGACGGCCCGCTCCGCGCCGATGACCAGGTCGGCCTCGGCCACCGAGCGGGTCACCTCGACCCGCTGGTCGGCGATGGTGAGGTACCAGTGCTGGGTGTGCTCGCCGGTGTGCAGGTCCAGCCGGATCGTGCCGCAGGTGGTCTCCGGCAGGTCGGCATGGCGGCCGGGGACGGACTGGCACAACTGTTCCTCGACCGTGGTCGTGGCCATCGTTCCCCTCCCCGCGCGGTGGCGGCGTCGGAGCACCGCCGCGGGGCCAGGATGCCCGGCGGCCGGGTGAGCCGCGCTCACCCGCACCGGGTGAAACCGGTCGGCCGGTTTGCCGGCCGGCTGACGGGGGAGCCTCCACCGGACCCGACGATGACGGGAGGCGTCCCAGATGCGCGCGCTGCGGTTGCTGGAGTGGAAGTCCGAGCCCCTGCTGACAGAGGTCGACGAGCCGACGCCCGGTCCGGGTCAGGTGGTGGTCCGCATCGGCGGGGCCGGGGCCTGCCACTCCGACCTGCACCTGATGGACGAGTTCGAGGCCGGGGTGGTGCCCTGGAACCCGCCGTTCACCCTCGGCCACGAGAACGCCGGGTGGGTGCACGCCCTCGGCGCCGGGGTGACCGGGCTGGAGGTGGGGCAGCCGGTCGCGGTCTACGGCCCGTGGGGATGCGGGGTCTGCGCCCGCTGCCGGCTCGGCATCGACCCGTACTGCGAGAACCCGGCCGACGCCCCGGTGCCGGGCGGCGGTGGCGGGCTGGGGCTCGACGGCGGGATGGCCGAGTACGAGCTGGTGCCGGACGCCCGGCACATCGTGCCGTTGCCGGACGGGCTCGACCCGGTGCAGGCCGCCCCGCTGACCGACGCGGGCCTCACCCCGTACCACGCGATCCGGCGGTCCTGGCCGAAACTGCCGCCGGGCAGTTGGGCGGTGGTGATCGGGGTCGGCGGGCTCGGGCACGTCGGCGTGCAGATCCTGAAGGCCACCACGGCGGCCCGGGTGATCGCGGTGGACACCCGACCGGAGGCGCTGCGGCTGGCCGAGGAGTACGGCGCGGACCTGACCCTGCTCTCCGGCGCGGAGACCGCCGACGAGATCCGGCGGATCACCGGGCGGGGCGCCGACGTGGTGCTCGACTTCGTCGGCGCGGACCCGACGCTGCGGCTCGGCGCGGCGGTCGCCCGCACGGTCGGTGACCTGACCATCGTCGGGATCGCCGGCGGCACCCTGCCGGTGTCGTACTTCTCGGTGCCGTACGAAGTGAGCATCCAGACCACGTACTGGGGCAGCCGCCCGGAGCTGATCGAGGTGCTCGACCTCGGCGCCCGGGGCCTGGTCCGGCCGAAGGTCACCACGTTCGCCCTGGACGACGCGAACACCGCGTACCAGCGGCTGCGCGAGGGCAGCCTGGAGGGCCGGGCGGTCGTCGTCCCGTGATCGGT
Source organism: Micromonospora rosaria (assembly GCF_001567585.1). Lineage (GTDB taxonomy): Bacteria > Actinomycetota > Actinomycetes > Mycobacteriales > Micromonosporaceae > Micromonospora > Micromonospora rosaria. The sequence goes on along the minus strand of NZ_LRQV01000115.1, from coordinate 2,732 downwards.
GTGCCCGCCCCGCGCGGGGCGGGCACACCGATCACCGGCGGCGTGGCGGGCCGCGCGCCCGGTCAGCGGCGCGGCAGCAGGCCGCGCAGGTAGCCGGCCTGACCGGCGTGCTGGAGACCGTCGTCGGCCACGCTGACCAGCCGGACCCCGAGGGTGACCGGCGGGTCCCAGGCCGGGTCGACCACCCGGTCCAGCTCCGCCGGCCGCAGCCCGGCCAGGAACGCCCGGGTCCGCCCCCACACCGCCTCGTGGTACCCGACCAGGGTCTGCGGGCTCTCCGGGCGGACCCCGGCGACCTGCTCCGGCGTGTGGTCGTAGCCGGTGTCGTCGGGGTCGGCGGGCAGCCCGAAGCGGCCCGCCCAGTCGCCGGTGACCCAGAGCTGCGGCTCGCCGAGCAGGTCGGCCACGTGGTGGTCCTGGATCCGGGTCAGGTGCCAGACCAGCCAGCCCACCGGGTTCGCCCCCACCGCCGGGGCCCACCGCAGCTCGTCGGCGGTGAGCCCGGCGACCGCCGAGCGGACCAGGTCGGGCAGGCGGCCGTAGGTCTCGATGAGCAGGTCGTTGACGTCCACGCCGGTTCACTCCCCTGGGTCCGCGTCTGGGCTCCAAGTACCGCCGGGGCCGACCGGCAAACCTCCGGCGCTAGGATTGATCACCGCGCCTCCGGCGCTAGGATTGATCATCGTGGTCGCGGCGCTGGAGCTGTACCTGGACACCGACGCCACCCGGCGCATCCGGCGGCTGTGGGACGCCCTGGAGTCCGAGGGGGTGCAGAGCATGCGGTCGCTGCTGGCACAGCGGCACCGCCCGCACGTCTCCCTCGCGGTCGCGCCCCGACTCGACCCGGCGCAGGTCGCCGCCGCGCTGGACGGGCTGGTGGTGGCCGCCCCGCTGCGGCTGGACTTCCAGTACGCCGGCCAGTTCGTCGGCCGGGTGCTGTGGCTCGGCGCGGCACCGACGAGCGCGTTGCTGGCCCACCACGAACGGGTCCACGACCGGCTCGCCACCGCCGGGGTGCCGGTCGCCGAGCACTACCGGCCGGGCCGGTGGGTGCCGCACTGCACGCTCTCCATGCGGGTACCGAACCGGCTGCTCACCCCCGCCGTGCGGCGCTGCCTGGAGGTGCTGCCGCTGACCGCCGCCGTGACCGGCGCGGCGGTCACCGACCACGCCCGGGACATCTGCCACCCCCTGCCGTGACCGGCTCCCCGGCGGCCGACGCCGGGACGGTGGCCGTGACCTGCCAGCGACCCGGCGCCACCGGCCCCCACCGCAGGTCGCCCCCGCGCGCGGCCAGGTCGGCGGCGAGGCTGCGCAGCCCGTACCCGGATCCGGTCGGCGCGGTGGGCGGGGCCGGACCGGCGGCGGCCGGCCGCTCGCTGCGCACCGACAGCCGGATCCGGTTTCCGTCCCGGTCGACGTCGACGGTGACCCGGGTACCCGGCCCGTCGTGCCGCAGCGCGTTGGTGGCGGCCTCGGCGACCAGCCGGTACGCCACCGCGCGCAGCGGCTCGGGCAGGTCGGCGAGCGCCCGCGGCGGCGTACCGTCGATCCGCAGCCCGGCCTCGCCGAGGTCGCGCAACCGGGCGGCCAGGTCGGCCGGGGCCCGGGGGCCGGCCGGATGTTCCAGGGCGGCGACGGCGTGCCGGATCTCGGTCAGCGCGCTCCGGCCGGCGCCCAGGACCCGCTCCACCCGGTCCCGCCCGGCCGGGTCGAGGTCCCCGGTCACCCGCAGCGCCTCGGTCTGCACGACCATCACGGTGATGCTGTGCGCGAGGGTGTCGTGCAGGTGCCGGGCCAGCCGTTCGCGCTGCCGCGCCGCCGCGCGTTCCTCCCGGGCGAGCCGCCGCTCCAGCCGCAGCCCGGTGGCCTCCGCCGCCAGCGCGGCCCGCCGCCGCGCCTGGTGGCCGCGCTCGACGCCGGACAGCCAGGCCACGGCGACGACCACCAGGGCGAGCAGGCCCCCCTGGGTCACCCCGTACCGGGGGAGGCTGGTGGCGGCGAGCGCGACCGAGACCACGCCGCACAACCCCCACCGGACCACCGCCCGGGGATGCCCGGCGGCGGTGTGCAGGGCGAGCAGGGCCGGCAGGTAGCCGACGGTACGCGGCATCCCGGCCAGCACGTGCCAGCCGGCCGCCGAGGCCACCACCACGAGGACGGTCACCGGCGCCCGCCGGCGCAGCAGCAGCGGCCCGATCTGCGCGGCGGCGAGCACCACCGTCAGGGCCGGCGGCGGCTGTCCCGCCCCCGGGGCGACCACCCCGCTGACCAGGAACAGCCCCACCAGCAGCGTCTGGAGGGCGAGGTCCACCGCGAGGTGCCCGTGCCGGCGTACCCGCTGGACCACGTCTCGTCCGGTCACCCGGTCACCTCCCGCCCGACCACCCCGCCGGTACCATCTGCCCGGTGGTGCGGCTTGTCATCGTGGACGACCAGGCGCTGGTCCGGGAAGGGCTGTCGCTGATCCTCGACGCCCACCCCGACCTCACGGTGGTCGCCGCGCTGCCCGACGGCCCGGCGCTGCTCGACTTCGTCGCCGAGCGGCCCGAGGCGGTCGACGTGATCCTGCTCGACCTGTACCTGCCCGGTGCCGACGGGGTCCGGGTGCTGGGCCGGTTGCGCCAACGCTTCCCCGACCTGCCCGCGCGGGTGGTCATGCTGACCACCATCGGCCGGGCCACCGAGATCCGGGCCGCCCTCGCCGCCGGGGCGGACGGCTTCGTCCTGAA
>NZ_LRQV01000114.1 GCF_001567585.1 Micromonospora rosaria | reverse complement strand
GCCCGCGACCTCGGCGTCGACCTGGCCACGCTGACCGGTTCGGGCCCGCTGGGCTCGATCACCCGGGCGGACGTGCAGCAGGCGGCGACGGCCCCGGCGGTCGAGTCGGCGGTCGCGGCCCCGGCGGCGCTGGCGGCGAGCCCCGGCGCGGAGCGCGAGCAGCGCATCCCGGTCAAGGGGGTACGCAAGCTCACCGCCGAGAACATGGTCCGCTCGGCGTTCACCGCCCCGCACGTGACGGAGTTCCTCACCGTCGACGTGACCCGGTCGATAAAGGCACTGGACAGGCTGCGCACCCGGCGGGAGTGGCGGGACGTCCGGGTGTCGCCACTGCTGCTGGTGGCGAAGGCGGTCCTGCTCGGGGTCCGGCGGTACCCGATGGTCAACTCGACGTGGGCCGGGGACGAGATCGTCGTCAAGGACTACGTCAACCTGGGCATCGCGGCGGCCACCGAGCGCGGGCTGATCGTGCCGAACGTCAAGGACGCCGGGCGGCTCACCCTGCGCGAGCTGGCCGACGCGCTGACCCACCTGGTGCAGACGGCCAAGGCCGGGAAGACCTCCCCGGCGGACATGGCCGGTGGCACGGTGACCATCACCAACGTCGGGGTCTTCGGCGTGGACACCGGTACGCCGATCCTGCCGCCGGGCGAGTCGGCCATCCTCGCCTTCGGCGCGGTACGGGAGATGCCCTGGGTGCACAAGGGCAAGGTCCGGCCACGTCAGGTGACCACCCTGGGGCTCTCCTTCGACCACCGGATCATCGACGGTGAACTGGGCTCGAAGTTCCTGCGGGACGTGGGTGAATTCCTCGCCGATCCGGAGGCGGCGCTGCTCGCCTGGACCTGACGCTCGACCACCGCGACGGCCGGTGTGCCCGGGGCCCCACCCCGGCACACCGGCCGTCGCCGTTTGCCGACTGAACGTCGGCTAAGCAACCGCCGAACCTTCGATTTGTCGGCGGGTGTCCCACCTCACCTAATAATCGATGGCGATGGGCGGGGTTCTGCGCTTCAATGGAAGCAACGACGGGACGACAACCGAATAAGCCTGGAGGAGAGCCCCGATGAGCATGATCAAGCGAATCCGTGACCGCCGTGACGCCAACCGCCGCGCCCGCGCCATCGAGCACGCGCTGCGCCAGGCCAGTTCGCCCTCGGTGCGCAACGAGATCATCGCGATCGCCCAGCGGCACGTGAGCTGACGCCGAGACCTTCCGCTCCCTCCTCCCAGTCCGACGACCCGCCCGACCACCGGGCGGGTCGTCGGCGTTTCAACCGCTTGAGACCGGGATTCCACCCCGCCGCACCGCCCGGTACGGTGGGGCACGGTCGTCACCGCAGCCGGCGATCCGGATCGATCGGGCCGATAGAAGCTCCTCGAATCGGCCCGGCGACGCGGAGTGACGGCCGGATGCTCCCCGGCTGCCACGGGCGGCCACCGGTTAGGGTGCGAGAGAGTCCGCACGGCCGGACCGCTGGCGACGCCGGCAGCCACGCCGACGAGACCCGATCCGGCACCGGCGGCCGACATGATTGAGGAGGCGCACCGATGACGTCCGAGGGCTCACACCACCCCGGCCGGGAGCCGGACGAGGTGTCGCCGGGCGCCGGCGGACCGGCGCCGTACGGCGACCGGCCAGCGCAGCAGCAGAACAGCGGCTACGGGAACAACCCCGACCTGGGCTGGGCGCCCCCGCCACCGGCCAACCGGCCGGACCAGCCGGCACCGGCCTGGGCCGGGCAGCAGGGTGACCCGGCGCCGACCACGAACTGGGCCGCCACCGCCGAGCCGACGCCCTGGGGCAACCAGGGCGGGCCGCCGCAGCCGGCCTGGGCCACCAGTCAGCCCGAACCGGCCGCCCCCGGCTGGGCCGCCGCGCCGGCCCCGACCCCGCCGCACCCGGAGCCGGGGCAGCCGGCCTGGGCGCAGGCCGCGCCGCCCGCGCCCGACTGGGCGCAGCAGCAGCCCCAGCCGCAGGCCCGGGGCGCCGCCTCGGTGCCGCAGCAGCCCGCGCCGAACCACGACACCTGGTCCCCGCCGGAGAACCCGTCCCAGTCGGGCGGCTGGTCCGGTGGCGCACCGTCCCCGTCGGAGGATCCGGCCCGCTCCGGCGGCTGGGGCACGCCGGAGCCCGGCCCGGCCGGCGGCGGCTGGCCCGGCGCGGAGCAGGCCCCCCGGCCCGGCTGGAACGGCCCGGCCCCGGAGAGCCAGTCCCCGCCCGCCTGGGGCCCCCCGCAGAACCAGTCTTCCGCCGGTTGGGACCAGCCGGCCCGCGACGCCCAGAACCCGGCCGGTGGCTGGGCCCCGGCCGCCCCGCACCAGACCGACCGCCCGCAGCCCGACCAGCGGTCCACCCCGGACGAGTCGGCGCAGTCCGGCGGCTGGCCCCGCCCGTCCACGCCGGACGAGCGCCCGGAGGCCGCCGGCTGGGCCGCGGGCGCCGCCGCACCGAGCCGGGGTACGGCGTCCGTGCCGGGCAGCGACGGGCCCCACGCCTGGGGCGGCTCCCCGCAGGAGGCCAACCCGGCACAGTGGACGGGGTCCGAGCGCGCCGAGCGGCCGGCCATCCCGGCGGGTGAGCCGTGGGCCGCCGAGGAGGCGTGGGGCCGTAACGACCCGGCGTCGGAGCGGTCCGCCCCCGCCGAGGAGTGGCCGGGCAACCGCCCCGACGACGCCCCGATGTACCAGCCGGCCCCCGGGCCGGGCATCTCGCCCGCCAACGCGGTGCCGCTGCCCCCGCAGGAGCAGCGCATCCCGGGCGCGAGCCTGGCCGCCGCGCCGCCGGCCGACTACGCACCACCCGCCGACTACCCGGCCCCGGCCGCGTACGCCGCCTCCGGTCAGCCGGGCTTCCCCGAGCCGGCCGGCCGCGAGGGTGCCGCACCGCAGGCGTACGGGCAGCCCGGTGGCTGGGCGCCCGCCGACGCGCCGCACGAGCAGCCGCAGGCTCCGGGCAGCCCGGTGGTGCCGTCGCCGCGTACCTCGCCGGAGGCCGGGGAGGCCGCCGGCCCGGTCTCGGCCAGCGCCGCCGTGCCGGCGGCCAGCAAGGTACCCCCGACCGACCAGTCCCTGCCGCCGGGTGGCCCGCCCGCCCCGCAGCCCCGGGTGTACGGCCGGCCCTCCCGGCCCGAGCCGGCGGACGAGCCGGACGCCGCCGAGCCGGTCGGGTACCGGGCCGAGCCCGCGCCGGAGCCCCGCTTCGACCAGGGCGGCGCTCGTCCCGACCAGTTCGACCGGGGCTTCCCGCCCGCACCCGAGCGCCCCGACCAGGGCGGTGACCGGTTCGGCCCGGCACCGGACCAGTACGACCGGGGGCCCGACCAGTACGACCGGGGGCCGGAGCGGTTCGACCAGCGGCCCCCCTCGTTCGACCAGGGGCCCCACCCGTTCGACCAGGGGCCGAAGCCCTTCGAGTCGGGGCCGAAGCCCTTCGAGCAGGGGGCGGACCGGTTCGGGCCGGGTCCGGAGCAGCGCTTCGACGACCACGACCGGACGACCGCCCACCCGGGTGGCTTCGGCGAAGCCCCGCCACGGGCGGCCACGCCGCCGGGCTTCCCGCCGACCATGCCCGCCTTCGGCGAGCCCACCAGCACCAACCGCCCGGTCAACGGCGTCCGGCCGCACGACGCCCCGCTCGACCGGGGCGACCCGTTCGGTGGGCCGCCCACCCCGGGCAGCGGGGGCGGGCAGAGCGCGGTGCCGGGCGGCGCCCCGGGCTTCGGCCCGATCGGCGAGCCGGGGCCGGGCGGCTTCCCGTCCGCGTTCCCGCCCGGCGGCCAGCAGTCCGGCCCGGGATGGCCGCAGAACGGCGCCGGCGAGTCGGACCAGGGCCGCTTCGACGCGTTCAAGCCGGAGGCCGAGGAGTCGAAGCCCGAGCAGCCCGCGCCGAAGGTCCGCAACGGGCGGGTCCTGGCGGCCGTGCTGGTGGCGGCGGTGCTGATCCTCGCCGTACCGCTCGGTCTGCTCCTGTTGCTCGGCAAGGTCGGCAACGACGACCCGGCGGCCTTCGACCCGGCGGTGAACTCCTGCGTCAAGCAGTCCGGCGAGGGCGCGGCGGAGGCCGACTGCGGCGACTCCGGTGCCTTCACCGTGGTCTCCAAGGTCGACAACAAGGACAAGTGCGACGACCCGGGCCAGCCGCACGTCGTCCTGCGCGGCGACGTCCCCAACCGGGTGCTCTGCCTCAAGCCGGCCCAGGAGTGACCCCGGGTGGCCTCGGCCACCCCTACCCGACCGACCCGGCGGGGCCCCGGTTGTCCGTGGCCCCGCCGGCGTCGTCTCACCCGGCACCATCATCCGGGCTGACCAGGCGTGCAGCCGGCGGGCACCGGGGAGACCCCGGTCGCGGTCGGGACCGACGTGAAAGGCTGGCCCCATGAGCGAGTTCAGCGAGCGGACCATCGTCGTCGAGGGCCGGGGCGGCACCGGGTACGGCGAGGTGGCGGCATGAGCACCACTCCCCGCGTCCGGCTCGCCCGAGCTTCGGGGGCGGGCCTGGCTCAACACCGGCGGGCGGGAGCTGTCCCTCGCCGACCTGCGTGGGCGGATCATCCTGCTGGACTTCTGGACCTTCTGCTGCATCAACTGCCTGCACGTCCTCGACGAGCTGCGCCCGCTGGAGGAGAAGTACGCCGACGTGCTGGTGGTCGTCGGGGTCCACTCGCCCAAGTTCGAGCACGAGAAGGACCCGGACGCCCTGGTGGCGGCGGTCGAGCGGTACGGGGTGCACCACCCGGTGCTCGACGACCCGGAGCTGGACATGTGGCAGCAGTACGCGGCCCGCGCCTGGCCGACCCTGGCGGTGGTCGACCCCGAGGGGTACGTGGTGGCGACGATGGCCGGGGAGGGGCACGCCGAAGGGCTGGCCCGGCTGCTGGACCAGCTCGTCGCCGAGCACGAGGCGAAGGGCACCCTGCACCGGGGCGACGGGCCGTACGTGCCGCCCGCCGAGCCGGCGACCACGCTGCGCTTCCCCGGCAAGGCGGTGGCGCTGCCCGGCGGGAACCTGCTGGTCTCCGACTCGGCGCGGCACTCGCTGGTGGAGCTGGAGCCGGACGGGGAGACCGTGGTCCGCCGGATCGGCGCCGGGCACCGGGGGCGGGTCGACGGCCCGGCCGAGGCAGCCACCTTCGCCGAGCCGCAGGGGCTCTGCCTGCTCCCCCCGCAGGTCGCCGAGATCGCCGGGTACGACCTGGTCGTCGCGGACACCGTCAACCACCTGCTGCGCGGGGTACGCCTGGCCACCGGCGAGGTGGTCACGGTCGCCGGTACGGGACGGCAGTGGCGTTCCACGGTGGACGACCACGCCCACGACGCGCTCTCCGTCGACCTCTCCTCCCCCTGGGACCTGGCCTGGTACGACGGCCGGGTGATCGTGGCGATGGCCGGCATCCACCAGCTCTGGTGGTTCGACCCGGTCAAGCGGACCGCCGGGGTGTACGCCGGCACGACGGTGGAGGCGCTGCGGGACGGGCCGCTGCCGGACGTGTGGATGGCGCAGCCCTCCGGGCTCTCCGTCGCCGCCGACGGCCGCCGGCTCTGGATCGCCGACAGCGAGACCAGCGCCATCCGGTACGTCGAGGACGGCGCCCTGGGCACCGCCGTCGGGCAGGGGCTGTTCGACTTCGGGCACGTGGACGGGCCGGCCGGGCAGGCGCTGCTGCAACACCCGCTCGGGGTGTGCGCGCTGCCCGACGGCTCGGTGCTGGTCGCCGACACGTACAACGGGGCGGTCCGCCGGTACGACCCGGCGACCGGGCTGGTCGGCACGGTGGCCGACGGCCTCGCCGAGCCGAGCGACCTGGTGCTGACCGACGACGGGGCGGTACTCGTGGTCGAGTCGGCGGCGCACCGGCTGACCCAGGTGGCACCGGGGGCGCTCACCGCCACCGGCGCGACCACCGTGGCCGGCCCCCGGCACCGCACCGAACGCCGCCCGACCGACCTGGCCCCCGGCGAGGTCACCCTGGACGTCGTCTTCACCCCGGCTCCCGGGCAGAAACTCGACGAGACATACGGCCCGTCGACCCGGCTGGTGGTCTCCGCCTCCCCGCCGGAGCTGCTGCTCGACGGCGCCGGTACCGGTACCGAGCTGTCCCGCCGGCTGGTGATCGACGGCACGGTACCCGGGGGTGTGCTCCAGGTGACCGCGCAGGCGGCCACCTGCGACGCGGACGCCGAGCACGCGGCCTGCCACCTGACCCGGCAGGACTGGGGCGTCCCGGTACGGGTGGTCGACGGCGCTCCCGCCCGGCTCCCGCTGGTGCTGCGCGGCCTCGACACGTAGCCGACACCCGCCGCCCCCGGCCCGCCGGCCGCCGCCGACCCCGGCCGTCCCGGCGAGCCGGGGTGTTTGGAGGGGCCCCTTCCTCTACAAAAAGCGTTAACAGGGGGCCCTTCCTTTCACGCGAACGCAGTGAGCGTGACCCCCGCCGCCGTCAGCGCCTCCCGCACCCGCCCCGCCGAGGCGACCGCCCCCGGGGTGTCACCGTGCAGGCAGATCGACTCGACCGGGCAGGAGACGACGGTGCCGTCCACGGCGACGACGGTCTGCTCGGTGGCCATCCGGACGGCCCGCGCGGCGATCTCGTCGGGGTCGGTGACCAGGGCACCGGGGGCGCCGCGCGGGGTGAGCCGGCCGTTGGGCAGGTACCCCCGGTCGGCGAAGCCCTCGGCGACCACCCGCAGGCCCGCGCCGACCGCGAGCTGGGCCAGCACCGAGCCGGGCGAGCAGAGCAGGGGTAGCTCGTGGTTGACGTCGTTGACGGCGGCGACCACGGCGGCGGCCTGGGTCTCGTCGGTCGCCGCCGCGTGGTACAGCGCCCCGTGCGGCTTGACGTACCGCACCCGGGTCCGGAACAGCCGGCAGAACGCGTCCAGCGCGCCGAGCTGGTACGTCACCTCGTCGCGCAGCTCGGCGTGGTCGTACGCGATGTAGCGGCGACCGAAGCCGGCGAGGTCGCGGTAGCCCACCTGCGCGCCGACGGTGACACCGCGTCGGGCGGCGGCGGCGCAGACCCGGCGCATGGTCGACGCGTCACCGGCGTGGAAGCCGCAGGCCACGTTGGCGGAGGTGATCACGTCCAGCAGCGCCTCGTCGTCGCCGAGCTGCCAGATGCCGAATCCCTCGCCGAGATCAGCGTTGAGGTCCATGGAATCTCACCGTAGTCCCCGGCCGGGCCTGCGCGAGCGCGGTCACGTCGGTCACCACCCCGACGACCGGGTACCCGCCGGTGGTGGGATGGTCGGCGAGGAAGATCAACGGCTGCCCGTCCGCCGGTACCTGCACCGCGCCGAGCACCAGTCCCTCGCTGGGCAGTTCCCCGGCGACCGCGCGGGGCAGCGCCGCGCCGGTGAGCCGCGCGCCGATCCGGTTGCTGTCCGGGCTCACCGTGTACGAGGTGCTCAGCAGCAGCCGTACCGCCTCCGGGGTGAACCAGTCGTCGCGGGGGCCGAGCCGCACCGCGAGCCGCAGTTCGGTGGGGAACGGGCCGCCGACGGTGACGTCCACGCCAGCGGGCGTCCCGGTGGGGGTACCCAGGGGCAGCCGGTCGCCGTCGCGGACCGGGGGCGGGCCGAGGCCGGAGAGCAGGTCGGTGGCGCGGCTGCCGAGCACCGGCTCGACGGCGACGCCCCCGGCGACGGCCACGTAGCTGCGTACCCCGCGCCGGGCCGGGCCGATCCGGACCGGGGTGCCGGCCGGCACCGCGATGGGCCGGCCCACGTCCGCCGGCCGGTCCCCGACCCGGACCCGGGCCTCGGCCCCGGTGACGGCGACCGTGCCGGCCCGGTCAAGCCGCAGGTCGCAGCCGGCCAGCGTGGTCTCCAGGCCGGCGGCGGTCTCCGGGTTGCCGACCAGCCGGTTCGCCAGGCGCAGGGCCGCCGGATCGAGCGCCCCGGATCGGGGTACGCCCAGGTGCGCCCAGCCGGGGCGGCCCAGGTCCTGCACGGTGGTGAGCGCCCCGGCCCGGATCACCTCGACGGTTCCGGCCGGGAGGATGCCCGTCGCCCCGGTCACGCGGGTACCAGCCGGACCCGGGTGCCGGGGGTGAGCCGGGCGGGCGGGTCGGCGTGCACGTCGAACAGGGGCAGGCTGGTGCGGCCGACCAGCCGCCACCCGCCCGGCGACTCGGTCGGGTAGATCCCGGCGTACCGCCCGGCGAGGGCCACCGACCCGGCGGGCACCCGGGTACGCGGGCTGGACAGCCGGGGCACCGCCCACCCCTCGGGCAGCCCGGTCAGGTACGCGAACCCGGGCGCGAAGCCGCAGAAGGCGACCCGGAACCGCAGGTCGGTGAGGCGCCGCACCACCTCCGGCACGTCGGTGCCCCAGTGCTCGGCGACGGCGGCCAGGTCGGGCCCGTCGAACTCGGTGGGCACCCGCACCTCCCCGACGCCCCCGGCACCGGCGCCCCCCGCACCGGCTGTGGGTTCGGCGGGGCTCGCGGGGTGGGGGGTCCAGCGGGCGACGAGGGTCGCGGTGCGCGCCGGATCGGGTACCCCGTCGAGCAGGACGGTCTCGGCTCCCGGCACGATCTCGACGGCGGTGAGTTCGCCGCGTTCCCGTCGCCGCCACAGCTCGGCGCGCCACGCCTCGACCTGGTCCGGGCCGGCGCAGTCGAGCAGCAGGGCGTGCTCACCGGCGGGTCGGATGCGCATCCCGACATCCTGCCGTATCGGCGGGTGTCGGCACCGTGACCAGTTGCACTACCTACAAGTAACCTACGGTGTCGTAACCTCTAGTCGTGACCACCTCGGCACCGCTTCGCCTGAAGCCGGTCGACATCGGCAAACCCCGGATGCGCGGCTGGCTGCACACCTACGCGTTCTTCGTCGCCCTCGTCTGCGGCATCGTGCTCTGCTCGATCGCGGCCAGCCGTCCCGGCTGGGCGCCCCTGGTCAGTTGCGCGATCTACAGCCTGACCGTCTGCGGGCTCTTCGGCACCAGCGCGCTGTACCACCGTCGGGTGTGGTCACCGCGCGGGTACCAGGTCATGCGCCGGATGGACCACTCGATGATCTTCCTGTTCATCGCCGGCACGTACACCCCGTTCTGCGCGCTGCTGCTGGAGCCCCGGCCGGCGACCGGGATGCTCGTCCTGGTCTGGGGCGGGGCGCTCGGCGGCGTCGGGGTGAAACTGATCTGGCCGCACGCGCCCCGCTGGGTCTCCGCCCCGCTCTACCTGGCGCTCGGCTGGGTCTCGGTGGCGATGTTGCCGGAGATCCTGCACGTCGGCGGGGTCACCGCGCTGGTCCTGCTCGCCGTCGGCGGGGCGATCTACAGCGTCGGTGCGGTCTTCTACGCGCTGCGCCGCCCCAACCCGTGGCCCACCGTCTTCGGCCACCACGAGTTCTTCCACGCCTGCACCCTGGTAGCCGCGATCTGCCACCACATCGCCATCTACTTCGCCCTCTTCGCCTAACCCCCCTCCCTCCCCCCTTGATCGGTGTTGATCATGGGGTTGGCGGCACTCCTGATCTCTGCGAGTGCCGCCAACCCCATGATCGACGGGGGAGGGGGAGGGGAGGGGGAGGGGGAGGGGTGGGGTCCGGGGGTTAGACGGTGCGGCCGGGGCCGCGGACCTCGCGGTACTCCTGGACCACCCGGTCGTCGCGGACCGGGACCGTCCGGTCGGCGACGACCCGCTCCTCGCGGACCGGGGTGGCGACCACGGTCCGACGCCGGGAGTTCCAGAAGTAGAGGGTGGTGATCAGACCGGCGAGCCCGGCGAACATCAGCACCCAGCCGACGACGCTCACGTTCAGCCACCCGAGGTTGGCCTCCACGGCGAACGCGAAGATCGCGCCGACCGCGATGAGGAAGATACTGCCACCGATGCCCATCTTGTCGCCTCCTTGGCGTCCTGCTGGCGTTTCCTACCCGCCGCGGCCACGGATGAGGTTGCGGCACCCATCGACATACCCCGGCACTCGGAGCGCCAATCCGGCAAGCTGGCCCCATGACGGACGACAGGGGACGGGGCCGCACGCTGATCCTGCTGCGGCACGCCAAGGCCGAGCCACCCGGGGAGATCCCCGACGTCGACCGGCCACTGACCGCCCGGGGGTACGCCGACGCAGAGGCGGCCGGAGCCTGGCTGGCCCGGCACGGGTACCTGCCCGACGTGGTGCTCTGCTCACCGGCGAGGCGTACCCGGGAGACCTGGCACGCGGTGGCGGCCGGGATGACCGGAAGCCCGCCGGAGGGTGGGCCGGCGGGCTCCGCACCGGTCGTACGCTACGAACCGGGCATCTACGAGGCCCTTCACGAGGACCTGCTGGCGCTGGTCAGGACGGTGTCACCGGAGGCGCACACGGTGCTCCTGGTGGCCCACAACCCGGGCGTGTCGCTGCTGTCCAACCTGCTGGACCCGGCCCGACCGGTACCGGACGGCCTGCGCACCGCCGAACTGGTCGCGCACCGCGCCCCGGCACCGTGGCCGGACCTCGCTCCCGGCCACGCCCGACTGGCCGACCACCTCCTGCGCTGAAAGGAAGGGCCCCCTGTTAACGCGTTCGGTAGAGGAGGGGACCCCCCCTAACACCCCGCACCGCGCCAGGCAGGCACCGCGCCGGGCGGGCACCGCGCCGGGCGGGCACCGCGCCGGGCGGGCACCGCGCCAGGCAGGCACCGCGCTGGGCTGGGGTGGACGGGACGTCAGGACGGCGGCGCGGTGGGCGGGGGCGGGTCCGGCGGGGGCGGCATCATCGCGGTCGGATGCGACAGCCGGTTCTCCTCGACGATGAGGGTGCGGGCCCGCTTGCGCCGGTCCTGCCAGAACCAGAGCGTGGTGAGCAGGACGGCCAGCCCGGCCAGGATGAACACCCAGCCGACCGCCCGCAGGTCGACCCACCAGACGTTCGCCCGCACGGCGAACGTGAGGATCGCGCCGATGGCGATCAGGAAGATACCGCTACCAACACCCATGTGCGCTGCACTCCCCCGTGTGGTGACCTCCGGGCGTGCTCCGCCGACAGCCGCTGCCGGCCCCTACTCCTCAGCCGGCCCCGTCCCGCCGACGTCTCTCAGCGCCCCCGCTTACCCGCCAACCCCGCCCCCTACCCCGGACACTCCCCCCACCCCGGCCACCTCAGGCACGCTCCCCCCACCGGCCGTTTCCAGGGACGATCATGGGGTTCGCGTCACCAGCGGTGCTGGTCGGTGACGCAAACCCCATGATCAACGCGCCGGGCACGGGCGGGCGGGCGGCGGCGCGAGGCCGCTGGGCCGGGCCGGGCGGAGGGAGGAGAGGAAGGAGAGGGCGAGGACGGGTGGAGGGTCAGAAGGCTTCTTCGGGGAGGTCCATGAGGTCGAGGTCGGTGGACTCGATGATGCGGCGGTCGGCGCCGATGCGGGGCAGCACCTCGCGGGCGAAGAACCGGCTGGCGGCCACCTTGCCGGTGTAGAACGCCTGGTCGGTGGCGGAGACCTCGCCGGCCAGGGCCTTCAGGGCGACGTCGGCCTGCCGCTGGAGCAGCCAGCCGACGATCACGTCGCCGAGCGCGAGCAGGAAGCGGCGGCTGCTCAGCCCGACCTTGTACAGGGCACGGGCGTCGCCGGCCTGCGCCTCGCCCAGCCAGCCGGTGAGCACCCCGAGGATGCTCTGCACCTCGGTGAGCGCCTTGCCGAGCGCCAGCCGCTCCTGCTTGAGCTGGCCGTTGCCGCCCTCGGAGGCGATGAACTCCTGGATCTCGCCGGCCACGGTCAGCAGGGCCTTGCCGTTGTCCCGGACGATCTTCCGGAAGACCAGGTCGAGGCTCTGGATCGCGGTGGTGCCCTCGTACAGGGTGTCGATCTTGGCGTCCCGGACGTACTGCTCCAGGGGGTAGTCCTGGAGGAAGCCGGAGCCGCCGAAGGTCTGCAACGACTCGTGTCCGAGGATCTCGTACGCGCGCTCCGAGCCGACGCCCTTGACCAGCGGCAGCAGCAGGTCGTTGACCCGCTTGGCGAGCGCGGTCGCCGGCTCGTCGCCGGCCGCCTCGGCGATGGCCACCTTGTCCTGCCAGGAGGCGGTGTAGCAGACCAGCGCCCGCAGCCCCTCGGCGTACGACTTCTGCAGCATCAGCGAGCGGCGGACGTCCGGGTGGTGGGTGATGGTGACCCGGGGCGCGGCCTTGTCGGTCTGCTGGAGCAGGTCGGCGCCCTGCACCCGGTTCTTCGCGTACTCCAGGGCGTTGAGGTACCCCGTGGAGAGGGTGGCGATGGCCTTGGTGCCGACCATCATCCGGGCGTACTCGATGATCATGAACATTTGCCGGATGCCGTCGTGCTTGTCGCCGAGCAGCCAGCCCTTGGCCGGTACGCCGTGCTCGCCGAAGGTCACCTCGCAGGTGTTGGAGACCTTCAGGCCCATCTTGTGCTCGACGTTGGTGGCGTAGACGCCGTTGCGCTCGCCCAGCTCGCCGGACTCCTCGTCGAAGTGGAACTTCGGCACCACGAAAAGGGAGAGGCCCTTGGTGCCGGGGCCGCCGACGCCCTCGACGCCGACCGGGCGGGCCAGCACGTAGTGCACGATGTTGTCGCTCAGGTCGTGCTCACCGGAGGTGATGAAGCGCTTCACGCCCTCGATGTGCCACGAGCCGTCCGGCTGCGGAATGGCCCGGGCCCGGCCGGCGCCGACGTCCGAGCCGGCGTCCGGCTCGGTGAGCACCATCGTGGAGCCCCACTGCTTGTCGATGAAGAGCTTGGCCCACTTCTGCTGCCGCTCGGTCCCCTCGACGTGCAGGACGTGCGCGAAGGACGGGCCGGAGGCGTACATCCAGACCGGGGCGTTCGAGCCGAGGACCATCTCGGCGAGCGACCACCAGAGGGTACGCGGGGCGGGGGTGCCGTCCAGCGCGTTCGGCAGGTCGAGGCGCCAGAACTCGGAGTCCATGAACGCCTGGTACGACTTCTTGAACGACTCCGGCAGCGGCGCGGTGTGCGTGGCCGGGTCGAAGACCGGGGGGTTGCGGTCGCCGTCCAGGTAGCTGGCCGCGAGGTCCTCGCGGGCGAGACGGTCGACCTCGGCGAGGAAGCTCCGCGCGGTGTCGACGTCGAGATCCGTGTACGGCTCCTGGCCGAACGCCTGATCCGCCCCGAAGACCTCGAACAGGTTGAACTCAAGGTCCCGAAGGTTGCTCTTGTAGTGGGTCATGCTCGCTGGCCCCGCTTCCGGACAGGTGTTACCGATCAGTAACCCCAGAGTATTACTCGCGGGTAGGCAGCGACAACCCACAAGCAGGAGTGACCAGGATCACGCCCTGCGTCCGGGTCAGGACTCGGTGGCGCCGACCTCCCAGCTCGGCACGGCCACGGCCGGGTCGGTACGCGGCCCGGCGTACTCCATCAGCACCAGCGCGATGTCGTCGTCGAGTTGGCCGTGGACCCACTCGACCAGCGCGGTCTCCAGGGAGGCCAGCCCGTCGCCGACCGTCCCGTGGCCGAGCAGCCGCCAGGCCCGGTCGGCGGTCGGGAAGAACTCGCCGTCCCGGCGGGCCTCGCCGAGCCCGTCGGTGAAGAGCAGCAGCCGGTCCCCCGGTTCGAGGCGTTCCACCCGGGGCCGGACCTCCGGCATGAACCCCAGCGGCGGGGCGGGCGCGGGCGGCTCCAGCGGGATCACCGCGCCCCGGCGCAGCAGCAGCGGCGGCGGGTGGCCGCAGTTGACGATGGTGAGCGTGCCGCCCCGCTCCTCGACCAGGGCGGCGGTGACGAAGTCCTCGTCACCCACGTTGCGGGCCACCGCCCGGTCCAGGTCGGCCACGATCGCCCGCAGGTCGGCCCGCTCGTACGCGACGTGCCGGTACGAGCCGAGCACGATGCTGGCCAGCCGGACCGCGTCCAGCCCCTTGCCCCGGACGTCCCCGATCAGCATCCGCACCCCGTACGGGGTGTCGATCGCCTCGTACAGGTCGCCGCCGATCTCGGCGGTGGCGGTCGACGAGATGTACCGGCCGGCGACGGCGAGCGTCCCCACCTGCGGCCCGAGCGGTCGCAGCACCGCCTGCTGAGCGACCGTGGCGAGCTTCGACAACTCGACCAGCCGGTCGGCCTGCCGTTGCCGGACCGACGCCAGCGCGGCGGCGATCCCCGTCACCACCGCGACCGTGCCCAGGCCGGTGGCGGTGGCCAGCGACGGGGTCGGCTCGGCGAAGGCGAAGCAGACGCCCAGCAGAGTCGCGGCGGCACCCAGGCCGAGCACCAGTCGCCACGATCCGGCCAGCGCGACGAGCAGCGGCGCGGCGGAGAAGAGGGGCAGGTAGTGCACCTCCCGCCCGTCGGCCACCTCCACCGCGCAGCCGATCACGAGCAGAGCGAGGGCCGCGCCGAGACCGGCGCGGGATCCGGGGGTCAGCGGGCCGGAGCCCGGCTGGGAGGGATGCGTGCGTACGAGGGACAGCATGCCTGATCCTCGTGAACGGGTGAATGAACCTGGCCCGTCGACCGACGAGGTTCTGGCCGCCCGGACCCCGGGGCCGATCCGATCGCCGTGCCCCTGATCAGGCACGGGACCACCGGAGGCCGACCACCCGGCCGGCCCGGCCGGTCGGCTCAGCCGAGCACGTCGTAGCGCACGGTGAGCGCGCCGACCTCCAGCGGAGCGATCACCGCGAAGGCGGCGCGGGAGAGGTCGAGGCAGCGGCCGGCGATGAACGGGCCCCGGTCGTTGATCCGGACGGTGACCGACGCGCCGGTGTCCGGGTTGGTCACCCGCACCCGGGTGTCGAACGGCAGGGTCTTGTGCGCGGCGGTCAACTCGTTCGGGTCGAACGCCTCGCCGTTGGCGGTGACCTGCCCGGAGGCGTAGAAGGACGCCCCGCAGGAGCCGCTGTCGACCACGGTCGGGGCGGGCTTCTTGGCCGGGCTGGGCTTCGCGGTGGTCGGCGTGGCCGTCGGCTTCGCGGTGGTCGGCTTCGGCGCGGCGGTCCGGGCCCGGCTCCGGGAGGCCGCCTCGGCCCGGCTCGGGCTGGGCTGCGCGGTCGGCGACGCGGTCGGGCTCGGGGAGGCGGTCACGCTCGGCGACGGGGCCGGCGGACCGGGCACGGCGGTGGTGGGCAGCGGGTCGACCACGGCCGGCGGCGGCGCCGACCCGGTCGCGCCGGCGGTCAGGCGTACGGTGCCGACGGTCCCGCCGACGGCCAGGGCGACGCCGACGACGGCGGTGGCCGCGACGCCGACGGGCGAGGAGAAGATGCGGGTACGCAGGGAGCTCTCGGTCACCGGCCGGTCCTTTCACCTTCACTACAAACCGGGTCGGACCGTAACGAGAGAAGCACTTCCGAAGTCAACGTGATCATGGCGCTAAGTCCGTATTTGCGCTGATACGTGTAGCCGATCATCCGACCCGCGCTGGCCCGCTCGTACCCGTACCGCAGGATGGTGGCGTGCCCGCGCCCCGTGACGACGACCCGCCCCCCGGGTCAGCGCCCGCCGGCCCGCCCGCCGGCTCGCCCGCCGATCCGCGCGCCGGATTCGTCGCCGGTCCGCCCGCCGGCCTGGTCGAACGGCTGGTCGAGCTGTTCCGCTGGGTCGATCCCGGCCCGGAGAGCGACCACCTGGTCAGCGACGTCGCCGGCTGGTGGCGCGACCCGGAGGTACTGGCCGGGTTGGGCCCCGCCCTGGTCGCCCCGTTCCGGATCGAGCGGCCCACGGTCGTCGTCGCCCCGGCGGTGACCGGGCTGCTCCTCGGGCCGCTCGCCGCGACCGCGCTCGGGGTCGGCTTCGTGCCGGCGCTCAAGCCGGGCGACGGCCGCCGGCCCCCCGGCGCGGTGACCTGGGCGCAGAGCCCACCGGACTTCCGGGGCCGGCGGGTCACCCTCGGCGTCCGGGACCGGCACCTCGGCCCCGGGGACCGGGTGCTGGTGGTGGACGACTGGGTGGCGACCGGCGCCCAGGTCCGCGCGATCGACGAGATCTGCGCCGCCCGGGGGGCCACCCTGGTCGGGGTCACCGCCGTGGCCGCCGACTGCCCGCCCGACGTGGCCCGCGAGCTGCGGATCCACGCCCTGGTGGACGCGACCCGCCTCACCTGACCCCGGCCGCCTCTCCTCACCTCGGCGGCGGTGACGCGACCCGCCTCGCTGGCTGGGCCGCCGAGTAGGCGTCAGGCGTTGCGCAGGTCCGGCAGCAGACCGGTCGCCACCTCGGCCAGCACCGCCTCGTCGCCGGCGTACCAGCTCTCGGCGCGCGGCCAGTGCGTGATCACGTCGGTGAAGCCGAGGTCGGCGGCGCGGCCCACCTGTTCGGCGAAGAAGTCGGGACTGCTGAGCGAGAAGAGCGGGGCGGAGTCCAGCGAGAGGTACCGGTCGACCGTCGCCGGGTCGCGGTCGGTCGCCGCCAGCGCCCGGTCGAACTGGGCGCTCAACTCGGTCACGCTCTGCCACCAGCTCGGCAGGTCGTCCCCGCCGAGCCCGGTGGTGACCCAGCCCTGGCCGTACGTCGCCGCCAGCCGCATCGAGCGCGGGCCGTTCGCGGCGACCACGAAGGGCACCCGGGGCCGCTGCACGCAGCCCGGGTTGTTGCGCGCGTCCACCGCCGCGTACCACTCGCCGCGCCAGGTCGTACCGTCCTCGGTGAGCACCCGGTCGAGCAGCTCGGTGAACTCGGTGAACCGGTCCACCCGCACCCGTGGCGGCAGCGTCTCGCCACCCAGGACGGTGGCGTCGAACCCGATCCCGCCCGCGCCGATGCCGAGCAGCACCCGACCGTCGGAGATGTCGTCGAGCGCGGTCACCTGTCGGGCGAAGGAGACCGGGTGCCGGAAGTTCGGCGAGGCCACCAGCGTGCCCAGCCGCATCCGCGAGGTCACCGTCGCGGCGGCCGTGAGGGTGGGCACCGAGTCGAACCACGGCCCGTCGACCAGGTCCCGCCAGCCCAGGTGGTCGTACGTCCAGGCGTGGTCGAAGCCCCACTCCTCGGCCTGCGTCCAGCGGTGCCGGGACTGCGCCCAGCGCTGGTCGCCAAGAATCACGATGCCGATCCGCATGGCCGCCACCCTACGCAGTCCGGAGGTCTCGCGCTGAGTGCCGCCCGTAAGTTAGGTTACCCTTCCCTAACTTACCCGCTCCGCACCGGGAGTGTTCGTGAAGCCATCTCGGCAGCCCGCCGAACCGGGCCGGCTCGGCACGCTGACCGCGCTCTACGTCACCCAGTACCTCGGCATCGGGTTCATCACCGTCGGGCTGACCGCCATCCTCCGGGACGGCGGCACCTCGCTGGACACCCTGGCCCTGCTCCAGGCCATCGGCCTGATCTGGCCGGTCAAGTTCCTCTGGGCCCCGCTTCTCGACCGGTACGGCTCCCGCCGGCACGGCCACTACCGCTCCTGGCTGCTGGTGCTCCAGAGCGGACTGGTGCTGGCCCTGCTCGCCCTGCTGCCGTTCCCCCGCCCGGCCGACCAACTCGGCCCGATCGTGGCCATCTGCGCCGCGTACGTGCTGCTCTCCGCGACCCAGGACGTCGCCGCGGACGCCGTCGCCGTCCGGCTGCTGTCGACCCGGGCCCGCGGTACCGGTAACGGCATCCAGGTCGCCGCCAGCTACCTCGGCAACCTGCTCGGCGGCGGTGCCTGCGTGCTCGTCTACGACCGGTACGGCTGGGCGGCGGCGGTCCTGCTGCTGGCCGCGCTGACCGCCGTCGGGCTGGTGGTGGTGTGGCGGTTCCGTGAGCCGCCCCGCACCGACCGGGTACCCGCCGTCGGCAGCGCGTACCGGGCACTGTGGTCGGCGTTCGGCCAGCCGGGCTGTCGCTGGTGGACCTTCGTCGTGGTACCCCTGGTCTACGTCGGCTCCGGCGCGGCGTACGCGCTGGTCACCCCCGCCCTGGTCGACGCCGGCTGGTCGCTGGCGCGGATCGGCGTGGTGACCGGCGTCGTGATCAGCGTGCCGGCGATCCTGGCCGGTCTCGTCGCCGGGGCGGGGATTGGCCGGTCCAGCCGCAGCGCCGTCCTCGTCGTCGGCGGCGCGCTGCTCACGCTCTCCGTCGTCCTGCTGCTGCCGCTGCTGCGCGGCGACGCCCCGCTCACCGGCACGGTCGTCGCGCTGAGCTGCTTCATGACCGCGTACACGGTCCTCAACGTGGTCGTCTACACGGTGAACATGGACTACTCTCGACCGGCGACCGGGGGCACCGACTTCACCCTCTTCTCGTCGTTCGGGCTGATCTGCTCCTTCGCCGCCGCCTCGCTCGGCCTCGCCGCCGCCGGCCAGGTCGGGTACCCGGCGGTCGGCGTCGGCTCGGCCGTCCTGGTCGCCGCCGGGGTGCTGGCGGGCCTACGCCACCAGCGCCGGTACGGCCACCAGCGGCGGGGCGACGGCGCAGCGGCACCCACCTCCGGAACCGGGCCGGTACCCCCGCCGGACGCGGCCCGGGAACCCGCACGCAACTCCGTCTGAGCCCTCCCACCGGTCAGGGCCGGTCGACGTCGGGCCGTGCCGGTCGACGGCCGGCGTTCGCGGGTGGTGGTAGCGCCGTGTCGCCGGCCGGTGGCATAGTGATAGGCGGCGATGCCGGGGCTGGTCGGGTCCGACCGGCGCCCCGCACGCCGACGCCGGCACGCGTCACGCGCCGGTGGGCAGAGTCGGTCACGAGGTGGGGGAAGAAAGGACGGCCCCCGCGGCCTCGGCTGGCCGCTCCGCAGGTCGATCCGGCAGCAGCACGCCACGGACCTGCGTACCCCTCGGCAGTGACGCTCCTCCCCCCGAAGGACTCCGGCGCCGTGAACCCTGACCTCCTGCACGCCCTCGGCGTGTTCCTCCTGCTCCTCGCCGCCCTGGTCTACCTGGCCTTCGCCAGTTGGCTGATCTTCTGCTACGCGCTCGCCCGCCTCCCCGACGGCGCTCGCCTGGTCGAACGGGCTCCCGCGATGCTCGCCTCGTTCGACGTCCGGGGCTGGGGGGACGCGCTCCTGCCCTGGCGCACCATCGCCCGCGCCCTGCACCGGCTGCCCCTGCCCGCCGCCGGGGCTCCGACCCCCGGCCTCGCCCCGCCGACCACCGGCCCCGGTACCGCTGCGCAACAGTCGCCACCGGCTACCCCGCCGGAGGCCGACCGCGCCGCCCTGCCGACCGGGTAGGCGGCGACCGGCCCCGGTCACCACGCGCGACCGGGGCCGGGTGCGGCGGTACCGTCAGCGCCCGCCCGCCGTCCGCCGCCGCGACCGACGCCCGTGCTGGTCGGGGACGGTCCGGGGCGGCTGCGTCAGCGTCCGGATGCCGGCCCGCTGCACGAAGACCGAGCGGCGGGCCACCGCGTCACCCCGGTCGTCGAGCTGGTACCCGTCGAGCCACACCCACCCGTCGTACGTGATCCAGTCGGTCTGCACCCGGATCAGCCGGAAGAGGATCGGCCGGCCGAACTGCAGGCTGGCGGCACGGGTGAGGTGCAGGAGATCACCGGCCCGCAGCTCGCTCACCGCGACCGGTACCGCTGCCAGGCGACGATCCGGGTCCGGGCGGCGTGCACGGTCGGGCACCAGCCGCCGGCCGTGCAGCGGGGGCAGTCGTGGTGCCGATGGTGCCGCAGCACGCACCAGGCGGTCCGCACCAGCAGCGGCTCCTGACGCCCCCTCACGGCCCCGACCTCGTCCAACATCTCATGGCACACCTCCTGACGGCTGGTTTAGGCACGCCTACAGAAGGTAGTCGAACCTGTTCCACTCGTACAACCCGTACAGCCCGTATTAGACGTCTAATCCATACCCTACGGGCTGGTCGGGTTCGTCGTCCTTAAGGTCCGGCTCATGGTTGACGAGATGTCCCCGGTGGCGCTCTACATCCAGCTCGCGGATCTCCTCGCCAAGCAGATCGAGGAGGGCAAGCTGAAGCCGCGCCAGCCGGTCCCGAGCGAGGCGCACCTGCAACAGCAGTACGGCGTCAGCCGGGGCACGGTCCGCTCCGCGATCCGCCTGCTCCGGGACCGAGGGCTGGTCGTGACCCTCCCCGCCCGGGGCACCTTCGTCGCCGAGTAGTCACACCGCCCGGCTCGGCTGGGGGCGGGGGCTACTCCTCGTCGAAGGGCTCGTCGTGCCAGCGGAAGCTGGCCTCGTCCCCCTCGATACCGAGCATGAACTCGGCGACCGGCCGACCGTCCGGGTACGTCATCGTGACGGCGGCCCGGATCGCCTGGTACGCGCGCTCCATGCCCGGGTGGTCCTCCGCGTCGAGGGCGACCCTCCAAGCCGTGAAGAGCGGACGCAACGGCTCGAAGCCGGGCCGGGCGTGGAGGCGGCCGTGGATCCAGGGGAAGTCCCGCTCGACCTCCTCGATCTCGCCGACCAACCCGCCCCCGTGGTACAGCCGCCACGCCTCGCCCGGACTCATGCCGGCAGGTTAGGCACACCGCCGTGGTGACCCGCTAGCTACTGCCTTCCGCCGACTCGAAGCGTTCACGGCGTCTCGCGGTGCCACAGCGCTTCCTGCCGGCTGGCCGCCGCGGCCGACCATCTGGGATCGGCGGTTGACCGGCGGCTCATCGGCGGCCTCCAGCACAGCGTCAACCGCCGGTCAACCGCCTGGATCCGCCGCGTGGTGATCGACATCCTTAGTTGACCAACACGAACGGGGAACGGAGAACCAGATGCGCAAGATCCTCCGACAGATCGCCGTGGGCGGCACCGCGGCCATCGCGATCGTCACCCTGTCGGCCACGCCCGCCTCTGCGGCATCGTCCGGCTGCAAGATCCCGCAGGGCGACCTGCTGACCATGTGCTTCACCGGCAACCTGTCCGCGAACTCCAGCAACAAGATGCAGGTGCAGGCCCTCGCTGGCCTGTTCCAGGACACCACCTGTCAGATGTTCGACGCGAGCAACCTGGTCCAGGTCGGCAGCGTCACCGCCGGTGCGCCGGGCACGTCGAACTCCAAGACGATCTCCGGGCTCTACGGCACCTACTACGTCCGGTGCACCGTCCACGACACCTACGGCTCGACCGGTGCCGGCGGCTACCTTCGTCACGCCTGATCCCGGCACGGTTGCTGACTGAGCCAGGAGCCCGTGGTGTCGGTGCGGAACCTTCCGCGCCGAGCGACGGGCTCCTGGCCGAGGCTCGACAACGGTCGGGCCGCCGACCGTTGCGGCTTGAGCGACCCGGCCACAGTGGGAGCCAGGTGCAGACTGTGGTCGAGCAACCGTGCCCTGGCCTCTTGGTTCTCGCACTCGGGGTCGATGGCATCGGCGAGTTCCGCAGCGTACGCGCGCACCAGGTCGTGGAACGTGTAGCGGTCGGGGGCGTGCTCCGCGAGCAGATGCGCCCGCGTCAACTCGGCGAGCCATCGACGCACCTGCCGCGCCGGGGCGCCTGCGAGGCAGGCCGCCGCTGGTACCGCGATGTCCGTTCCGGCATGTCGGCCCAGGAGGCGGAACAGTCTCGCGCTGTCGGCGCTCAGCTTTCGGTAGGACCAGGAGAAAACTGCACGGATGTCGACGGTGGGGTCCACGTCGAAGAACGCGTCGAGCAGCCCGTCCTGGCACCGCATCTGGTCGGCCAGCTTGGTGAGCGCGAGGCCGGGGCGCGCGATCGCTCGGGTGGCAACGACCGCCAGCGCCAACGGCAACCGGGCGCACCGTTCGATGATCTGGCCGACCGCGTGTGGTTCGGCGTCGACCCGTTCGGGGCCGAGGCGACGAGCCAGCATCTGCCACGCATCGTCGACACCGGGCAGGTCGAGGGCGAACGGCTGGGCATCCTCGGCAGCAACCAGGCCGGCGAGTTCGTTCCGGCTGGTCACGACCACGAAAGAACCCGCCGACGCGGGCAGCAACGGCCGCACCTGTTCCGCGTGGGCAGCGTTGTCGAGCACCACGAGCATGCGACGATTGGTGAACATCCCACGGTAGAGCGCCACCTGCGCCTCCGGCGTCGTCGGAACCCGGTCCGCCGGCACTCCCAGCGCATCGAGGAGAGCACGGATCGCGACAGTCGGGGCCACCATCGATCCACCTTGGTCGAATCCACGCAGGTTCACATACAGCCGCCCGTCCGGGAACCGATTGGCCACCCGATGAGCCCAGTGCACCACCAGTGCCGTCTTGCCCACGCCAGCCATCCCCCAAATGGCCGAGACGAGAACCCTGGTGGGTTGACGTTCGATCGCCGTCAGAAGCTGATCGAGGTGGTTCAACTCGCGCTGGCGACCGGCGAACGAGGGAAGATCCATCGGCAGCATGGCCGGCACGAGGTCGGCGGCGGCTGACCCGCATACACCGTGTGGACCGTCGAAACGCGCGCCGTGGCTGGCGACGGCAACGCACCCGCCCGGCGCGGGCGGTGGATCGGTCGGGCCCGACGACGGGTGACTGTCGGCGCCGCCCAGCGGTGCGGCGGACACACAGAAGCCCTCACGGTCGGTTCCCGACAACCCGAACGCGTCGGCGAGCAACCGCACGGTGCCCTGCCTCGGCCGCACTATGCGACGTTGTTCGATGTCACGGATGCTTCGCACGCCGATCCCCGCGCGGTCAGCGAGCTCTTCCTGCGTGAGGCCCAACCGTTGCCGGTGGACACGCACCAACTGGCCAAACACCATGCCTCCCCGTGGCCGGGGAACTGGAATTGCAGCATCGGCGACGGTGACGGCAACGCGATGTCGACTTCGATCGTCAGGTCATCGAAGGGCCACCGACACGCAGCACCCAGTACCCGCTCGGTCACCGTACCGGATCGATCGTGAGCAGTGTGCCCATTTCGCCTGGGCCGAGGGGCGCTGGTGGGGTGACCGAATCACTTCCTCCCGGCCGGACGCGCGCCTCGGACGCTGACCCCGACCGGACCGGGGAACATCGAAGGCCCTGGCGGGGACTTGCGTCCTGGTCAGGGCCTTCGTGCGTGGAGCGGGTGACGGGAATCGAACCCGCACTGTCAGCTTGGGA